>NC_015151.1:1642130-1970556 GCF_000190315.1 Vulcanisaeta moutnovskia 768-28 | reverse complement strand
TGGGCATTGCGGTAGAGGGTTATTCAGGCATTGCCAGGAGGTTGAGGGAGGCTGATCTGGTAACTAGTGATGAGGAATCCTTCGTTAAATCGCTGGTGGGCTTTAGAAACGTCGTTGTTAATGGCTATGCAAACCTGGACCTAAACGTGATCAATGAAATACTTAGGTCGAGAAGTTATAGGAGGGTTCTTGAGCTAACGCTGGCACTCAGGGATAGGGCTAGGCAGTACTGGGATCCTTAGGGTATTGCATTTAAGGCATCACCAATTCACTAATTAATGCGTTGGTGGGAACTTACCTGGCTTGACTTCGAGAAGGTGGATAAAACAGTGGCGATACTGCCGACAGGGATTGTTGAGGCTCACGGCCCGCATCTACCGCTCGGGACAGATGCGTTGATGGCTACGTACATAGCCGAGGAAGCGGCTAAGAGGACAAATGTATTATTATTACCGACTGTGTGGTATGGAAATACGTACGTACTCGATAAGTTTCCAGGCACAATATCCATAAGTAATGAGACACTATACATGCTGTATAGGGATATATTCAGGGAAGTCGCCAGAAACGGCGTTAGGTACCTAATCGTAATCAATGGACACGGAGGTAACGTAGACGCTTTGAGCATGGCAGCTAAGGACGTGGCTAAAGAAACGAACCTGGTCATAGTAATCATTAATTGGTGGATAGACTTGGCGAAGGAGGTTAGGAAGAAGGTCCTCGAGACGCCGGAGGGCCATGCGGCAGAGGATGAGACGAGTGAGGTTTGGGCAGCATATCCAGATTTAGTCAAGTGGGTACCAAGGGATGGCTCGGCTGATGAGTGGGTTGAGGCTAGGTTTAGGATATACGGTAAGGAGATTTATGCTCAAGAGTATACGAAGGCTGTGCAGGGATACCCATCAAAGGCAAGCCCAGAGAAGGGTAAGGCAATACTTGAGGCAGCGATAAGTGAGGTTGTTCAATTAATAAATGATTTGAGGAATGGTAAATTACCAATTAAAAAGATTAAATAATTTTAAGGTGTCTAGCAATAAACATTATGCATAATATAACTGTTTCTAATCCATTAATGTTGCTTAAACCCTGAGATATCTGTAAAAGATAATAAACAATATATGAAAATATAAAATTAAACTTATTAAGGTCAAGTTACGTAGTCCCTTTGTTCCTGAGATTTTTGTTCAATTACTTTGAGCGTCTCAATGGGGTGTTTATCGGGTCTAATGGAAAAGCCCTTGATGATTCCTGCTATCCTACCCTTCGGGTCTATTATATACGTAACCCTAACGGCAAGCCCAAGTAGTCCCAGTACTCCATAGCTCCTGGTTATCATGCCATCACTATCACTAACCAATACGAAGTTTACGCCATACTCTCTAGCGAAACGAGCCAATGTACCAACATCATCCCTACTTATACCGATGACAAGAGCCCCTATATCTCTAAATCTATTCCATAAGCTTGCGAAGGATTTAGTCTCGCTTGTGCATCCTGGTGTAAATGCCTTTGGGAAGAAATATAGAACCACCCATCTGCCTTTAAGGCTGGATAGGCTGATTGTCTCGCCGGTATGTGCCTTAGCATTAAAATCCGGAGCTTCATCACCGATCCTCGGTATGTTTGGCATACATATTTTCCTGGACTTAATTTTTTAAAATACTTGTGTTTTGTTCACTATTGATTATCTATACCTATGTTAAATTAATTATTTCATAATTAATCGTTTAATGGATATAGACTTAACATTCAATCTTTCACTTAACCAAATCCTCACATCATAGAAATATATGTTATTGTAAGGACATGTCTCAACGTAATCCCCAACGCCTATGCACGTTGATGATTTATAGTAACCCCTCCTTATGAAATTTATTGGTAAATCACTATTACCCACAGGGCATGCCCTAGCGCAATCCTTTGTAGGGCACCTGGCACATAAGCTTGGGTCCTTAACTTTAAGTCTAAATAGGCCAATCCTACTTACTACCTGGTTTAGGAGCCCCAATGGCACCAACCATAGGCTACGCAATTATAGGTGCCTAGAATTGGAGATAACGTGAAGAAAAGATACTAAATAACGCCGAAAAGTATTAAGTACAGGAACACCAATGGATCTAACCTATTCACAAAAGATGAACCGAACAAGATAGAACATACCCAATAAAAATAGAAAAGGCAAACCCCGTGATGGAGTCACTACAACACGCCTTAACATCATTGATAATTGGCAAGGATTAAACCATGAATAAAGAAGAAAAATCGAATTTTGGTGCCCCGGCCGGGACTTGAACCCGGGACCTACCGGTCTTCAGCCGGTCGCTCTCCCAGGCTGAGCTACCGGGGCGTGTTTTATGTTTTGTTGAGGGATTTAAGTTTTTTGCCTTGGGTTTGGTTTGTGGCTGTGTGTTGGTGTTTTGGTGGGTGTTTGGTTTTTGTTCACTGCCTCTTATCTTAATTATCTATTATCTTAATAGTGTGGGTGTTTAAGGCTACGATGAGAGAAGGCGGCATGGGAGGACCAAGGCGTTTTCAATTCTGCTCGAACCACCCTTTAAGAACAGGCGAAGTAAAAAAATCCTGTGAGAAGGTTAAACTTGATGGGTGTGGGTTTGCGTAGTGTGTTTGTTGCTTTGGTAGTGGTTCTTAGTGTACTATCCCTACTGTTTTTGATTAATGTTAGGGCGTTAGGTATGGTTAATTTCAACCCTTCTAATTCTACTTCTCCGCTTAATTATGCAATCTCTATAGGGTTCTTCAGAGGCTTGGGTGCTAAGTTCATTATTGTCGGCCCCACCAGTCTATATGTAAGTATTTACTCAAGGGCCTTACAACTTAATCTTAGCTCAAACATTGTATATTTGGGCAGTAACCTAGGTGGTGCCTTGAGGTTGCTGAGGGATTACCCTGGCTCGATTTTAATAATTGATCTAAGTTATGTCAAGCCCGACTGTAGCTTATTGGGTTATTACCTTGGTTATGGCGCCATAGCGCTCTATAACGCCTCCGTATATACGCTCCAATCATGCGTCATAGAAGCACTGCTTCAGTACTACCGCATAACCCATAGTAATTCCTATACTGAGTCCTTGATCTTGATTCCGTACTACAGAGTTGGTCCTAAGTTCATTGCCGAGGTCGTTACAGCGTATGGTGGAAAGAAAATACAGGTATCGGTTGCATACTCGAGACTGAGCTTGAGGGGTCTCACGTACCTAATATATACGCAGGTAGGTAATGATCCTGGGCTCCAGTTAACGGATCCCTGCTCTACAAACCTGCTTAGTCAAGGCTATTACGAAAGCCCCGCATTCAACGATCTCGCTGGTCCCTACAGCGATAATAACGTTAGTTATTACTACTATGATTACTGCATGTGGTATCCAACGCAGTGGCAGGGCACCGTAAATCCAGGGGGCCACATAATATTCTACCCTGGCGCCTGGATTTACGTGCAACCAGCCCTTAGTGATTCTGCAATTAATAGTCCGCAGACCACATTGATATCTAACCCAGGTATGGGTATCGCCGTAGATGCGGCATCGTCGTATGAATATTACTATGAACCTGGTCAAGACACCTTCTTCTATGGACCTATCGCATCAGCCCCAGGTTCAATAACGGTCACCAGCAGTTCCAATTATGAGTACCTACTCCAATTAGCTAATACAGCCGTTGAAATAGCTAACATAATAGTTGAACTTGCTGCTGCCTCAGACCCTGTCAACATCGTTAATTCTATTAATCCCGCGCCAAACTCCGCAGTTGCCCAAAATGATACATACGCCTTTAACCCACAGAACCTGGCCTTTGGCTATGCCTTCCAGTTCGGTATTGATGATCAAATGAACATGTACCTGCCTACCCTTGAGACGATCTCGGCATATCTACCAGTCGATGAGAATTTCACATTGGTAAGTTCTGGATACATTGTCAGCAATGGTGTCGGTTACTACGTATGCTATAACTACGCCTATTACGCAATGCAGATACTTTGGGATGTAACCTTTGTTTGGGGTAATCCGTCTAACCTTAATTTCCAGGTAGGACCAACAATTGGGCCCGGCTATACGTATAGTGGACCATTGGCCTCTGGTCAAGCATGTACATACTACTATACCGGCACTTAGGTTATTAGTAATTGATGAGCTTTCAACGCTTAAATAGAATGGAGATTCTACTTTTCATGTTGTTTTTGATTCTCTTGATTGTGGTTTTTATGGTGTCTATCAGTTTTTCAAGGTCGATCAATGCGTCTTTGTCGCTTCTGTATATCGATAGTACTCCCTCTGGGTCTGGCCCGTTGTATCGGTATCGATGTAATTCGAGTGCCAGTAATGTGTTTGAATACGTGCCTGGGTACCTGGTTTCTATTATCCTCGCGATCTCCCTCATCCTGGTGGTTGGTATTAGGGCTATTACGTAATCGACTTCCTTAATCACCCTATCCTCAAGCTCAATATCCCTATTAAATACCCTGGCTAGTTCGTCCCTCACGTCGACGGCTAGAGCCCCGAGCAAGGCCTTCCAGGCCTGGAAGACCTTGCCTGCTGCGTTTCTTACTAGGTTAAGTTCGAGGAATTTATTGGCTAACTCAACCTCGCTCAACGCCTCGCTCAACCTCACCTCCCTATACCTAGCCAGGTCTATCCAGGGCTTCACAGTACTAGATTATGATGGGACTTATTAAGATTATAAGGTTTGGGTTGTATTGTTGGGCTGACGAAGGTTACTTGGTGCTGTTGATAGGGCGTATCAAGTGGATTGGGTGCGATAGGCAGGAGGGCGCTGGGTTTGGTTCGACTATGATCATGGGGGCTGAGTAGTAATTATTCAGTGGCTGGACATAGACATAATAGCCTGGGTAGCAGAAGTAGGTGTTGGGTAAGGTGTCTGTGGTTGAGATTAACGAGTAGAACTGGTAGAACGGAGTCATTGACGACGAACTCTGCGCATACACGCCTATTATTAGATACTCAGTCTGTGGAGGGCACCCTATTCCTAGTAAGTAGCATATTGCAATTGCCGGCATCCCAAAGGCAAAACCATACGATGAACCAGCGCTAGAATAGACATTATTCGTGCTAATAGTATAAGTATCGCTGGGCCCGACCTGGCTCGATAACGCTACGTACTTAACCGCACCGCTATTGAATAGTGTGTACACGAGTTTTGATAACCATGTGCCTTGAGCCGCCGGGTTCGTATCTATGAAGCCTCCTGCCGCCCACTGCCCATTGGGTACTGAGTTCGGTGCGAACCAGGCCAAGTATGAATAATTGATTGCCTGGCAACCCAATGATATTATGCCCCATAAATAGCTACATTCATACTCTGTGTAGTTGAGTATGTACTCCGTACCGTAGATGCTGATTGCCATTAAACCGCCATTACTACCAAATGCGGGTAGTTGAGTGAGATATTTCCCACCACTATAGTAGCATGAGCTCGGGGTGTTTGGTATATTTATTGAGTCGTAAAACCCGCAGTCATAGGCAAGTTGTGTTTGTGAGTATGAGGAGTTTACGCTCCAACTGTAGCTTGGTCCCGGTACTTCAATGAAGGGTTTGCCGCTGCGTGTCGGTACCACTAGGCTCATGTCGAAGCCAAAGGAGCTTGATGACGAGGTGTACACAACTATGTTAACAATCATACCTATATCATCAATATAGTTTGCCGAGTACGGATACACGTTGCTTGGTCCTATGTATGTTATGAGTATTGGTAGTGGTGCGTTGCTGCTGTTGGCTATTGTGTTTGTTTCCTTCCAGGTGGTGCATATCTTAACTGGTCGGGGGTAGATCCATGTACATGAGCCCTGTATTGTGCTTGGTGGGCTTGGGTCCTGCTTGCTTGTTGTGTTTATGATATGTACTTGACTTATTATTTGTGGTGTGAAGTTCACGTTAACTGTGACGACACTTCCTTCAGCGAGTCCAAGTATTACCGGTATTATTATCGCATCTGTGACTGCGTAGAGTCTGCCGCTGTCGTTTACTATCGTTGTTATAAAGGCTAATACCGACGGCCCGGAGTTGGCTGGGTTATTGTGTAGTTGTTTTATTAACTCGATAGCTGGCTCCACGTAATTGCTTAAGTCGATTAATAGCGATACTGAGTGCTTGCTTAATGATTCGTTTATTGCGTATGTTCCTAGGTCTATGAAGCCATTTGTCGTTGGTGCGCTTAGGTATATGCTTACTGTACCAACCCTGTTATTGGGTAGGTTCCTCACGTTAACTGTGATCATTGGAAAGATAGTTGGTGGATCGAAGAATAAGGAGCCGAAGGGTTGAAGAAGCTCTGGATACCTAGTGTAGGTGATTGTGTAGTTGTTGCCCACATACCTAAACACAACATGCCCTACATGTACGTAGGCAAACACGGAGATGTATGCAATGGCAACGGTAATTACCACTAGTAACCATCCCTTATCAATACGTGGGCGGCCCATATTGACTATTTGCATTTTCTTAGGGGGTATTTTTCCGTGGGTATTTATAAAAAGTGGGCCGAGTAGAGTTGATTGTTAGTGTCTTCATGCTATGCTTGGAGTAGTACGAGTTTCGGTATTTGGCATTTCATGATCTGTGTTATTTCATTCTTCAGCGCCTGTGCTGTTTGGTCCCATAGTTTGTTTCCCGTGCTTTGCCACTTGGTTATTCTTAGTGCTGTGTTTATGTATGTGGCTAGGTCTGCAAGTGCTGGGCTCCTATATTCCGTAGTCATGGTGCTAGCTTCGCCCTTTAGGATTGTTATTAACTCCCTTAGGAACCTCTCGATGTCATCATTATCGCCCTGGCCCAATAATTTAACCGCTTCATCGTAGTCTCCAATGCCGATCAGTAGTACTGTTAGTAGTATCCTTACTTTCCTCAGGTTCTTCTGATCGTTTGTGGTTAGGTAATGGTTGAGCGAATCCCGTAGCGTCCATCCATGGATTGGCCTCAGTAGTTCTGGGTAGTTACTGCAGTCACTACTCATTAGTACCTTAGCCTTTACTAGGTTGTGCATTGCTGAGGCTGCGAAGGGTATTTCGTTAAGTTCTAAGGCCTCCCTAAGCACATCACTGAACACCGAATAAGCACCACTCAAATCACCACTTAGGTACTTAATTACGCCCAGCCTATCCCTGAGCTCCAGCACCAGTTGTCTTCTCGTCCTTTCATCAATTCTACAGTTAGTTAACTTTCCCAACGCCGTGTTTACCATCTCTATTGCCTCTGCATACTTCATTAATTCCATATATGCACTGGCTAGGTTTGTCGTAAGTCTCGTCCATAGGTAGCAGGTTAATTCACTGTTTGGTTCGCCGATAAGCTCTAGGCCGTGGTTTATGAACCTCAATGCCTCCTTTGGAAATCCACTGCCTATTAGTCCCTCACCCACACTGAGCATTAACCCCACGTAGTTTACCAGGTGTTTGTTTATGGTTTCCTTATCCAACTTTATGGCTTGGTCTATAAACGGCATTAACTCGAGTGGGTTTCTCGACTTCCTAACTGCATGTCCCAACCCCTCAAGGGCTGCGGCGTAGTCTCCAATCCTCATGCCTATCAGGAATGCCTTAACGCCGTATCTACGGGCCAGCTCAGGTAGGTTTGCTTCGGCGCCAAAGCGAGCTAGTCGTAAGCACGTGGTTAATACCTCGTTGGTTATCTCAATTGGGTAGTCACTGAGTTCTACGTACTTACTGCCATACTCAGCCAGGGCGACATCCCTCTCTAGGCTCCTCGGTCTCGACCTATAGTACTCATACAAGATCCTGAAGACAACTTCCTCACAATTAGCAATGCTTGAGACGACTTCCCTGCCCTTCTGGCTAAGTTTGGCCTCATTATTATTCACCTCGATTAAGTCACCGAGTAGCAGCCGTGGGTCCTCCGGTATGTTTAGCATGCTTGTTAATTCATTCACGTCTATGACACCCACAACCTCTAGCAACTTGAGCGCAATTTCACGCTGTGAGCAAGTCATTTCTAGCTATCAACTGAGTTAGAGGGACTTAATTTTAACTGTTCGTGAGGACCTGATTAATCGATGCTTTGGGTATTAAGACTTATTAGGGCATGTGGAGAGTAGGTTGTTGTGTCTAGTTCCAGTGATGCTGGTAGGCTTGGGCTTATTTATAATGGCGTTTCTGAGATCTTTAATGGTTATATTGCGGGTATTATCGTGGGCGTATTACTCGTGGTCTTCCTCCTAGCAATGCTATTCTCCGTAATATATTCAATACAATCATCGCCATTTGGCGTATCGAACGGGTCAGCCGTTGTGTCTGCTATTCACGATATTGGTTATTTCATAATATCAGCGGTAGTGATTGGAGGCATACTCCTCTATAGGTTCTTCTACAGGGGTTTTACTTACCTAGCAAGAGCTGATTCTGAGAGGTACGGTATTGGTAGGTTAGGTGTGTTTTTGTCGTTTGTAATGCTTGGGGTTGGTTTCGGTATAGGTCTTTGGTTTGTTTTGGCGAGTATTTCCGTGGGTATGTTGACCGTGCTTGACGTCCTAGTAGGCTTGGCTGGTCTTATGCCTTTAGTACTCACGTCAATTGCCCCCTATAGGCTTGGTGATGGGTTTGGGATTAATGACTGATCTGCTTTGATATCGGTTGTAACTAGTTACGGTATCTTTATATGAAAAATACTGTCCAGGACTTACCACAGAGTTTATTGCCTCATCAAACCTTAAATACTTGCCTTGAACTCATTAACTTAGTGATTTAGATCTCGAGTGCTGAGTGCCGTGATGAGGGCTCGCAAAGATGATCCCCTCATGTCCTGCTGGTTACGTAACCATATTGTAAGGCCTTCCTGTTTATCCACACGGTGAGCATGGTCAGCGGCACTAGGCTTATCTTTACGGAGAGCTGTGATGCCATTAGTAATAGCAGCACGTCGTTTGGCACAACGCCGTAGAAGGCGGTTGGTATGAAGACGAGGGTATCTATCGTCATTGCCACCGGGTCCGAATAACCAACCCTCCTTAAAACACCACCACCAAGCCTACTCACCAGGAACACGTCGTATGTCTCGGATATCATGAACGCCGTGATTGAGGCAATGGCTATCCTAGCCGACTGACCCATCATGCTCGTGAATGCACCTTGCAGGTTCCAGAATGGGGCTGGCGGGTACAGTATGACCAGCCAGTTTATGATGAATACCAGCGCTTGAAGATAGGCGGCAATCCTAACAACCCAATAACCAACCCTCCTACCATACCTGAGCGTTAAGAAGTCAAGCATTGCGACGCTGGCGCTGTAGGTGAAGACGCCCATGGGTATCACCAATGGGCCAATGAAAGAGCCAATCTTGGACGCGGTGTATTGGCTGATTGTGAGGAGGAGCATGTAGTTCATGGAGGCCACAGGGAGCAGCAGGTCATCCCTACCGAGCCTATGCAGTAGCCATAGCGCCCCAGCGACGGCTATGTACGTTATTAGGGCATAGCCGTAGAATTCAGGCAGGCCTGCCAGGTTATTCAATATCATACAGGTTATTCCTGAGTGGCAGGTATTAAAGGAATACCACAATGCACCGGGCTAGGTGCATTGTTGAATATGGTTTATTAGGAATTGATTGATTAAGTCCCTCATAACTGATCTTGTGCTAATCAACGTTAATATAAACGCTTTTTATATACGTGAGGATAATTCACTTGCTGAATAATGGAGTCTATTGTTGGCCCGGTCATTGATAGGGCTTTGGATGCCGTGATGAAGAAGGTGGAGGGTGGTAAGAAGTTAACGACTGAGGACTTAGTCGTATTAATGCTTGGCATGTTTAGGGAAACCGGCAGGAGGATTGATGACTTAAATAGGAGGGTTAACACATTATTCGAAGCGCTCAGTAAGAGGATTGATGCACTAGAGAATGAGATTAACGAGAGGTTTAATGCTTATGATGAGAAAACGACTATTCTCGATAAGAAGATAGATGAGAAGGTTATTGAATTAATGAGGGGGATTAATGAAGTGGATAGTAAGGCTGAGTCACGCAGTAACTCCCTGAGTGCCAAGATTGACCTGGTAAATACCAGAATTGACGCAGTGTACGGTGAGTTAAGTAGACGTATAAACGAGTTGAGCGATAAGATGGATGCTAGTAATAAGGCGTTGGGTGAGAGAATCGATAGGCTTTATGAGTTGTTGGGTAGGATATACGAGGCCCTAATTAGGCAGGTAGGCAATGCGTAATGTCGATACGACATCCCCCGTGACCCACAATTACTTCTCGCCGTTGAGTCGAGCCTTTAACTCGTTAAGTAGCAGTATTTTCCTGAGCATTTCGTCTGTGACGAATTCCCAGTAAATACCGCGTGGCTTTGGGTCAACCCTCTTAACCCTAATCACCCTGCTTGGAGTGACTATTATGTCTACAGGTAAGTCAAAGGGTTCCTTAGGTATCTCATCGCTCACCAACTGTAGTTCGTGGACGGTGGTTATGACTGGTGTATTCTCATTGACCTTATCCATGGCGCTGGCTATTCCCCACTCAATCTCCGCATAACCATGTGACTTACCCAGCCTGCGGCCATTACCCGGGTTTACGGCTACGGAGCCTACTATAACGAGGTCTATGTTGGGCATATCCCAAGGCTTAATCGGCACACCCCACCTGAACGCACCCCTAATGGTCGAAGCCTCGCCATAGTACTGCCTCGGTATTCTACGAGGATCAAGCATTAGGAAGCCCTCCCTAATCCTCGGCGTCGGCATTATCAACAACTTACCATTAACTAGCGTCAACTCCCTACATCGGCGTTGAGGCGAATCTGGATTAATCTTAACCACACGAGCCCTAGTAAACTCAGGCAGTGAAGCGGCTAGTTCGCAAGCTCTCTCGGCACCCACGAAGTTTGGTATCCTGCCATAGACAGGCCTTGGGAATGTTACTACGTTCCTCTCCTCAAGTAATTTCCAGACTTTCTCCCTAATTGCTTGCTTCGTGCCCTTAATGTCCATTATAGGGTCACCTTATTGATCGTGAAAAATTAAATAAAATTACTGCCTATACTCACTCATGGGAGTGGTTAGGATAGATTCTAAGACGGTGATTAAGTGGGTTTAGGGGTAGCGCCTTGTGTTAGGTGGTAATGCAATCGTTAATTTTAGGGATAAGGAAGCTGAAATAGAACTAGTTAAATGATCTGGATATTGAAAATGTGTGGATTATCTACGGTCTACCCAATGCTGATAAAATTATGTTTCTTAAGAGATTTGGTGGGTTAAATAACGTCATTCTTAGCAAGTATGGTTACTCCGTAGTTAATGACACGTTGGTCATGTACCTACTTACTGGTAAGTTTTACGTGAACCTCTCCGAAGCCAGCATATGCGCGGTTAACGTGACCAGGGCCGTGAGGATTGAAGGCTTTGCCTACGGCCCATTGGGCATGAAGCTCTTCGTCATTAATGGTAACTACATGAACGTATTCTTTTATGCACCCGAGGGCTTACGTTGGATCTACGTGATTAGGTACGGCCACGAAGTCCTCGGCTTATACGCACCAAACCTTCAATTACCCGTTAAATGCGGCAGCTAACACTGTCTCAAGGCCCAAGATTTTATAAGCGCCCGCCACATTAGCCTTTGTATGAGTTATACACCCAGTGGTGAGGCTAGGAAACATGCCGAGCTTGCATTGATTGCGTTTAGTGAGGGTCTCGAATTCGTTAATAAGGGCGACGTTGTTCAGGCGAGTGAGAAATTATATAAGGCTGTGGAGAAGGCGATAAAGGCCTTGGCTATTGCCAAGGGGCTTGATGAGGCCAGGGAAGCATTGGGCAAGGGAAGATGGACCGTAAGTTTACTAGATAAGTTTACTAGACAAGGCAGCCATTAAGTTGGGAGATTCCGTCAAACAGACCTGGGTAGATGCATATTTCTTACATGTGAATGGTTTCCATGAGGTAAGGATAGAAATTGATGAAGTCAGGGCAAGATTACCAGTAATACGGAGTTTGATTAATGTCGTTAAGGAGGAGCTTGGGCTTTAACTTATTACCATGGTTATGTTGGCTTTAATAATTCAATTGCCCAATCACTAAGCGGTGCGGTTGCCGAATTATTATCCAGCGGTCATTAAAGGTGAATAAATATCTTAAGGTTTCACCCAAGACTGCGTACTAATCCATAGTTCTACGTGCATAGGGACTTTGGAACAAAGTAATTATTGTCTGCCTCATCATTTATTGTTGTTGGTGGTCCGTGTCCGGGGTAAACAATGTAATTACCTGGTAACTCCCTGTATAATCTGCATATTGACCTTATGAGTAGTTCTATATCTCCTCCCGGCAGGTCTGTCCTACCGACACTACCTGCGAATAGCGTGTCCCCAGTGAGTACGAAGCCATCGCCAACTATCGATATCGAACCCGGCGTATGTCCCGGCGTATGCATCACCTTAAGATTAAACGGCAATCCTGAACCCTCATCAATGAATATTGGTTGTGGTAGGTTTGGTGGTTCAAAGCCCCATGACCTGGCTAATTGCGTATATTTATCCCTCATTTCCCAATCAAGCCTATGTACCATGAATGGTGCACCTGTGCTACTCACTATTCCCTCTACGGCACCGATATGGTCGAAGTGCAAATGCGTAGCTACTACGGCTAAGACTCTTCTATTGCCTAATATTGTTAATATAGTCTCAGCCTCATCCCCAGGATCCACGACCAGGCAATCCTTACCCTCGCACACCAGGTAACAGTTTGTCTCTAGGGGACCCACTGTTATTATCTCTACACTCACCATAATAATCACCATTAACCTATACCCTAAACCGCATCTTCGATGTGCTCACTAATATCGCCAGAGGCTGAGCTACCGACACCATGTACTGCAGGTAGCTATGTGTTATCATGGGTATTAGGATGGTCACGGATGTTGACGGTGATAGAGTTAACCATATACTCATCGTAATCTTAATAATAATCATACTCATGGGAATTCCGTACGCATTCATCATCATTGTTACCGTAACTATAAATATTGATGTTAGTGCATATGGCGTTAATACATTGTTTAGGAATAACCGGAATAATGCTACGAAGTTTGTAAACACACAACTGGCACAAAATTGAGGTATATTACGAACCATTAATACGTTTTCGCATACTCCTTTATTTAAGCTTGTTCTTAGAGCAATCACTTACTTTGTTGTATTGCAAGTCCGTACTTAAGAGCCCTCCTATTTATCCATACGGCAAGCATGGTCATCGGTACTAGGCTTAGCTTAACCGCCAATTGTGAAGCCATCAATAGCCATATGTTTGGGACGACACCGTAGAATGCCACCGGTATGAAGACAAGCGTATCTATCGTCATAGCCACCGGGTCTGAATAACCAACCCTCCTTAAAACACCTCCACTAAGCCTACTCACCAGGAACACGTCGTATGTCTCGGATATGAGGAACGCCGTGATTGAGGCAATGGCTACCCTGGCCGAGACACCCATGATGCTGGCGAATGATCCCTGCAGCGATGCCCAAAAGGTCGCCGGTGGGTAGCCAATCACGAACCAGTTTATTATGAATATCAACACCTGTAGATAGGCGGCTATCCTAACGACCCAATAACCAACCCTACGCCCATACTTAAGGGTTAGGAAATCCAGCATGGCCACGCTGGCGCTGTAGGTGAATACGCCCATTGGTATTACCAATGGCCCCACAAAGGCGCCTATCTTACTCGCCATGTACTGGCTCACGGTGAGCAGCAGCATGTAATTCATGGCGCCCACCGGCAATAATAGATCATCCCTATTAAGGCGGTGTAGAGCCCATAATATGCCGGCCACGGCTATGTACGTAGCTAGAGCCGCGCCGTATAGGTACGGTATTGTATACCAGGTCATACAGGCAGGCATTAAAATACCTGATTTATAAGATTACCTGCTGTATAATTTAATAATATACGTGTATTACAATTCAAAATCAATAGCTTGCATTAGGTTAGGTAGATACAGCCACAACCGCTGCATGTATTTAAGGACCTTTAGGTGCAGGGCAATGTAATGAAACCGTCTCGATTTAATAACCTAAGTTAAGTAATAATAATACGGTGATTTACCATTTATCTAGATTCGAGTAAATACCGAAACTTCAGGTTGCGTAATCCCAAACATTAGTGAGACTTTATATTCCTGGGTATTAGCATTGATAGTGGGAGAATGAGCAATGTAGTTCGGGATTTCGCCAGAGGTGACTGGCTAATCAATAGTGATGTAGACCTAATAGCCGTGCCTCTAAGTCTCAGGGATATTCCGTGGCACGAGAGATACCTAGTACTGAGGAGGTTGCTCCCGCCAAGCATATCCGTAGAAATCCTAGCCTATACTCCAGGGGAATTTGAGGTCATTAAAAGAAGGAGCGTGGTGTTAAAGGATGCCGAGAAATACTGGGTCGAATTGACACTCGAGAAGTTAGAATGCTAACACTTTCAGCCCTGCTCAACTCACTTTTAAGAATACCCGAAGTAAAAAGTCTGGCATAGGGTGGAACAATGAGTATGAAGCTGGCAATGCATAAGCGCGTGGTTTGGATTACCGTTACTGCCATAATTATTACCGTTATATTCATTGTGAAGGTTTTTCAGTTCCAAATATACACGTGGCTAGGGATCCCAATTACAGGGCCGGGCTTAAGAGGCTTCGTTAATTTTCCGCTTCAATGGCTTTCAACCCCAACATTCATAATTAATAACACGGTGGTGAAGCCAGAGACTCAGTACCCACTTTACATGTTTGATTACCACACGAACTTCATGCCATCAATCATTAAATTCACCAAATCCGTTAAGTTTAACGGACGCGCGTATGCCGTTGACGTCGCATTTACCGAAACCCCTATTATGATAGTTGGCTATAATACGGTCAAGAACTACTACCAAACTCCCCCAGGTCATGGCTTCTGCATGTTCATGGTGATAGTTACGAACGTCACGATAATCAACATAAACGCCACCAACAACCTTGTGCTAAACAACATAATTATGTCGGTGATGAATGATGTAACCAGTAAGGCATTAAGCTCAAAACCGTTTTCCAAAATGACAGTGATGCAATGCATAGATAAGATGCTGAGTTACTACTTCACCGTGCTACCACCCGTCAAGGACTACATTGGTAATAACACGATTAAGTTGGCATCATACGGGCTTTATTGGTCGGGTAAATTTGTTGGTAATGATTACATAGCCACCACCGGTTACGTCTTCGTATATAACGTGATTTCACTAAATGGCACCAGGGTCGGTGTGATAGCGACATACATTTATTACAGGAATGGTACTGCCATTATCAATATAGAGTTACTACCTAGGAGTGAGGTTGCTAAGATTAATGAGGTCAGGTATACCGTGGAGTCCTCATCAAAGAGTAATTGGGCTGGCTACTCAATAAGTACAAGTAGTGGTGACGACTTAACCGCAGCCATGGCGGGCTTCACGGTGGTCAATGCCGAAATTAATGACTCATATGACATAGCCTACTGGGTTGGGCTGGACCCGCCGAGTAGTTTGTTCTCACCTTGGGGACCAACGGGCGTGTACTTTCAGGCCGGATTCGACGAGGACACACAATCACTTTTCTGGGCGGCGTACCCAACCTACCAAGGAGAGCCTATTCCTTCGCAGTACGTGCCGACGCCATACTCGTTATTGTACATTATGGTTTCCTACGAGGGTTTAACGTCAAGTGGTGAGCAGGATTGGTTCGTGGACTTCATAATTGATTACCCAAACGGTACAACCACAGGCAAATCAATAAACGCGTACGTTAATAATTACGCGAGTTACTTTGTATGGGCTCAATATATTAATGAAAGACCAGTATATAGTGGGCAGATGGCTAATTTACCGTACATAAGCCCAGGCTCGATCCTGATATACGACGTTGTGTTTTACGATAACAATCTAGGCCAATGGATATTACCAACGGATTTAACATCACCTAGCTATACGGCGTATGCCATAATAATGAATTCGTGCCCTGGAATGGTACCGAGCAGTTACGGCCAGTACGTAATACCCAGCGGCTTTCCAAACGCTGGTACGGAGGCAACTGGGTTTGAGAACCAATACACCACGCAATTCTGTAGTTAATGCATTGACTAAGGTTAACCCAGCAATAATATAGTTTACTCATCCACTAGCACTGGTCTTAGTGCTAATGAAAATAGTGACGCCGTTATTGGCCGACTTACCTTCTCTCACGTTGATGCTGTTAGGCTACGTTCCATAAGCTTCGCCATAACCTTCGACGTCAACTCGTACGTGGCAGCTATGTTCGAGTTCAAGACCCTCAACTGGTTACTTATTAGGTCAAGCCTATCAACCACCTCCTTACGCATATCATCGATTTTTTTGCCCAACTCGTCAAATCTCGCATCAATCCTCTTGCCTAACTCATCTATCTTATCGCTTAATATGTCAATCTTACTACCTAACCCATCTATTTTCTTGCTTAACTCATCAATTCTATTGATCATCGCGTACATCAGTAGTAACTCGGCATCCTCCCTGGAAACCTCCCTCCTACTTATCCAATTGGGTAGTTGGGCCAACACATAATCAACGCCCTTACTCAGCAATATACTAATTAACTCTCCAATATCCATATGCCTGTGATTAACAGAACGTCATTAATAAAGCTTTTGCTGAGTCTCATTCATCCACGCGTAAATGAATTAAAACTTACCATGATGAACAATTACCGTGAGTAAGGTAGCCCTAATAACAGGCGCATCATCTGGCATAGGTAGGGAGCTAGCCAAAGAGCTAGCCATTAGGCATTACAACCTAATACTCGTCAGTAGGAGGAGGAATGTCCTGGAAGGTTTAGCTGAGGAGCTTAGGGATAAGTATGGCGTCAATGCGTGGCCCATCGATCATGACCTCTCGGATTTGAGTAGAATTAATGAACTTGTTGACAGGGTCAGAGGTCTCGGCATTGAGGTCAGCGTTTTAGTGAACAATGCCGGCACGGGACTTTGGGGAGGTTCCTCTCGTCTTTCCTGGCAATAATGCGCCACGTATGATGACGGGATTAACAATGAAGGACCTGGCTCGGCCACCCCGGCGTTTTGTTTGTCGTGTTTTATTTAAAAGTCTTTTCTTGTAAGTATGGGTGGTGCTGTGGTGTTTGTCTTTAATAATTTATTATGGGGTGATTGGGTAAATACCTAACCATGCATATATGGGTTGGGCGGTGTTTTGCTTGTGGTGCGTGGGTTATGTCTCTACCCTAAAATTTTGTTCGCGCAGTCTCTATAGGCGCTTGCCGGAAGAAATCCAATGCAATGCGTGGGTTAATTGGATGGTGGGTGTGGGTTTGGGGTGTTGGGGCAATTTATGATGGCCTAATTCGCGGGGTTGTCTCGGACTGCGTTCGTAGCATTGGCTTTGCCGTAAAGGCCTGGGTATTACTCGGCCGCAATGGGTTACGGTAGAAACAACACAGTACCAGCGGCATCAAAACAATTATTTTTACTTATCGACCCTAGGCAAGCGGCAATGCACCCTGCCGCGTTTTTAAGCCCTGCTGGGATTACTAATTGGTGAGCGGAGTGGTAAGCGAGGTCAAAACTGTGGAGATCGAAACACAACCCGTGGGTTTGGGTAGGATTTGTTGGGGTGTTAAACGCGGTAGGAGGCTCGTTTGCAAGGAGCTGGTGACGGATGAGGAAGTCATAAAGGAGGTCGAGGGGTTAATTAATGAGTTGAGGAGGAGGTTTGAGAGGCATAAGGATAAGCTTGAGTCTGCGGCATTCATTGACGGGCTTATTGGCTTACTCGAGCAATGGCTCGGGGAGCACGAGAATGATAGAGGTAGGAAAGTCAAGGAGGCTAAGAGAATCGCGAAGAAGATGATTAAGCTCCTCAAGAAGCTGAGGAGGAAATGGATCGAGACATACTGGAGACAGTTGCTGGAACTCATGGACTTGCTCGAGAGGAACGCAATAGACGTAATAGTGACTGGCGAGAATAACGGCGAGAAATCGCTGATGGTGCACCTATACAACAAGGACGTAACTGTTGATGTTGCCAAGGTTGCGAAGAGTGGAAACATCACAATAAACCTAACGCTGTCTGAGCTCGAGGGAGACGACGTCAAGGTAGACAACACCTTCATCGATGGGGAGTTACTAAGGGCTATCCAATACGGCTGGGAGATTACAGATGGAAGTATTAAACGTAAGCGTCCAGCAATGGGTACGAGCCAGCCGTGGCAAGTGGTTTTGTGGTCGCTGTGCTATCCTGGAGAGGTTCGCATGTACATACACGGCATAGGCTTAAATGAGGATGGCGTATCAATTAGGTGGGTTTTAACTGCCAAGGATCACAGGGCGAAGTCTAAGGAGGATGTCGCTGAGGGGGTCAAAAAACTAAGCACCGAGAGACTCAGGGCATTCATGGCACCGGCGATTTGGGCGACGGCTATGTCAACGTTAACAGGAAGTCCATGAGACTCACAATGGGTTTGACTAAGTACGACCTGTGGCTCGGCATTATCGAGAGGTTGATAAATGAGCTTGGCTTCACGATGCAACCAGGGAAGTACAGTGTCGAGGTTGTACTCAAGTCAAGCAAGGCTGTCAAGCTGGCTAGGGATTGGTTGGCGATGCCCGACCTCAAGGAGCTGATTGAGCTTGGTGCGAGTCTCGGCAGTGGTAAGCTTAGGAGGATAATCGAGCTTGCGTCAAAGGATGCTAAAGAAAAAGGCAGCTCATCAATCATAATTCCTGGAACGAACATAAGCATGAGCATCCACATAGACAGTAATTACTATGTCGAGCTTAGGGCGTGTAGAAAGGATAAGAGTGAGGCTTTGAGGTTGGTTGAGGAGCTCAGGAGAGCAGGCTA
Source organism: Vulcanisaeta moutnovskia 768-28 (assembly GCF_000190315.1). Classification (NCBI taxonomy): domain Archaea; kingdom Thermoproteati; phylum Thermoproteota; class Thermoprotei; order Thermoproteales; family Thermoproteaceae; genus Vulcanisaeta; species Vulcanisaeta moutnovskia. Next base: position 1,951,682 of record NC_015151.1, on the reverse strand, counting down.
CAACCCAACAATATACGTCGAGAAGGGGAGCCACGTAATCTCAATAACACACGCCAACATTCGTGAAAGTCCACTCAAGCCAATAATCCGCAAGAAGCTGAGCGAGTGGCTTGAGGGCGAAAAGAACGAGAGGAGGAGGGAGAGGATAGCCAAGGCAATGCGGAACCTAAAGTGCTTTGATAACGCCTAGCCCCGCCCAAACCCACGGGCCGGTCAAAAACTAATTTTTTCCTTTCAACATAGTCAGTAACGAGAGTTTTATGGCCCATTAGGCGAACTTAACGATGACGACATAGTCAGGATAGTGAGTCTTAACTATTTAACGCCAATACTACTCACCAAGAAGTTCCTCCCGGATCTTGCCAAGAATAAGGGTTGTGTCGTCAATGTAATAAGCCTGGCTGCCTACATACCCATACCCTGGTTCGGCATATATACATCGTCCAAGGCAGCCCTAGCTAATATTACTGATGCCTTAAGGATAGAGCTTAGGCCTCTGGGAATTAGGGTCATTGGTGTATACCCAGGCTATGTTAGGACTGACTTCCACAGCAATACCATAGTAACACCGACCGCGTCCAGGGCTAGGGACAGCCCTAAAGGGCCTGTCCTTGATCCTGGTTATGTGGCTAATAAAATTGCCGAGAAAATCGACGATCCTAGATTTAATGGCGATATAGTGCCCAGCATCACGTACAGAGTGGCCGGCGTGTTCCTGAGGATCCTCTATCCCTTGGTAAGGTACTACGTCAATAGTTGGTTCAATAAAAGCATTGGCAGGTTAACCTAATGGTATGTCTTAAGTCATCTCGCTATGAAGGTGCATCCTGTAATGTTTATTAAATCACTAATTCCCCATGCATACCGTGATTAAATTACGTGGTTACTTAGCAATGCTTGGCGTTAACAATAAGCCCTGAGCTCCGCTATAACACTGATTGGCGTATTACTCTCGCAGGTTGGTGCTCGTTAAGTCGTCATAGGAATATCGTTGGATCCTTCCTAAGTGATGCCTCCCAAAACATTATTTCGAAATTCACACTATCCCTAAAGGCCCTCTCTATCTCGGGCGTTACCTCGTACTTATCCAGCGTTCTTAAAATCGCCTCAACCCTAGACCAGTAATCACCTGAGGCGTAGAACTCGGCCCATGCATTAAATAGTGCGTTTTTGGTTCCTACCACGTACTTACCAATCTCGTTATAACCCCACATGCATGGTGCCCAGGCTGCGAGGAACTGCGGCCAACCTAGTGATGCATAGTAATGCAAGTGCCTTGTGTATGCATAATTAACCAGGTTAAACCCAGTATTGTTAACCTCCTCCTCAGTTATTGATAAGTCGCGGAATAACCTCTCATGAACCTCCGCGCCCCTCTCCACATTGCTAAACATAGCCGTTAATACGTCAATAGCCTCATTAAGCGGAGCCTTACTGGCAGCCTCAATCACGGCCTTTTGCATCTCCCTCACGTACTTTGTGTCTTGGATTAAGTAGTAACGAAATACATCCATGGGCAATGAACCATCCTTAAGTCTCTCCACGAACTCGTGATGAACATAATTATTCCATAAATCACCTACCAACTCCCTGAGTCTCTCGTGGGTATTAACCATACATTATAGTCATAATTACCTAGTTATTAAATATTATTAACTGATTTATTGAGAATTAAAACCACACGTGCTGAGTTCATTGATTACTTCTATCGGGTTCTTCTCAATGATCCTCTTCCTAACGTACTTAACCCTCTCACCGCTCCTCCTATCTACACCCTCAAGTTCAACCCTAGATCTAACAAGGCATGTGCCAAGGGATTCCCAGGTAAGCCTTGGACCACCCAACGCCCTGATAACCTCGTTTATATGTGGGGTACTTTTCGGCGGAATAACTCCATTTCTCTGGGCTATCTCCACGTGGTAATTATTGAAGCCAACCCTGACCCGATAGAGCATATATCTCATAACATCAAGACAGGAATCATTGAGTTGAATCACCCTGGCATCGAAATAAAGAACCCTACTAAGGGCATTACTAACCACAGCAGAAGCGAGACCAGCCATTGAGCTTATTAGCTTATATTCACGGCCACTAAACGGTACATAGTTAAGGAGAAAGACGTTAATTTCATCGCTAATTACAAGGGCGTACTCGCCTGAAAATGTCCTCATTAGTTCCACGGCAGCCTTTACCAACGCCCTATGAACCCTCTCATCCCGGGGCCAGGTAAAGTCTTTAAGGGCCTTACCGAAGCCTGTCCCGTCGAGTCTGACGACTATTGGCGGTTTAATGATTCTTGTGACTACCCTGGAGTCGAAATCCCTCTCTAACTCAACCGGGTTTACGCCAATCAGCAGGTTAACCACGTCAATATTACTCATGGCATTCACGGCTTAGTTTTAAGAGCCAATATAAAATTAAGTCCCATGGATTACCATAGTGGGCAATAGATAGGTACGATTAATGACGAGACCCCAGATACGTAGTATGAATGGAAAGGCAGTGTCGCCGGTGTTAGGAGACTAACGTTACCATAGACATTGACAAGTTCGCTTGACCTGGGTATTATGTAGACCTCCCAGGTAATCCTAGCCCAGACTGTCTGTGTTACGGCATATAGGCATGGTAAGTCTTTGGTGACGGCGTTGTTCTCAAAATCAACCATGAATTCGGCTAAGTACTGTTGTGATTCGTTAAAACCTGGTAAATATACGGCTGCCGATTCATCCGCAAAGGAGTTTGGAAATGCTATGTTATCGCCGGCCTTATCTACATGGAATAACCACGTAATATTGCTAATGGTCATAGCAAGCTGAGGCATTATACTCACTGATGGACTCCATGATACATGCACACTAGTTGCGCTTGTGCTCAGGGTTGATGGTGCAATACTGCCCATGTCGCCTATCAATGCATTGGTGATATTCCTCATGTACATTTCATAGCCATAATAGTAATCAATTACACCGATTTGATAACCATCAAAACCACCATTGTTATACATGGTTGATAATTCAAAGTAACCCTCATAATTAAAGACGTTGACGGTTAAGTACCAAGGACCTACCGGTGATGCCTTAAGGATCCTGTTACTAACCGTTAAGCATGAGTCCCAGAAGAACGTCCCATTACCATCATTATAAGCCTGCACACCCAAACTTGATACACCCACGAACATGGGCGCTGCCCATATGAACACGGCATTATTGCTAGCCATCGCAAAGCATGGATCTACAGGATCCGTCGAATCATTTATCACCATGTTGTCTACGATATTCTTAATAAAAGTCATGAACTGTGATGGGTACAGTGGACCCATTATTAATTTCTTCGGACTAACCCAGTACATTGCAATTAGAATAGGTTCATGAGTATTTACAGGAATTACTGGGTAAGCCACCAGGTAATCCTGCACGGATGAGCCTCCGCCTAGATTTAGCGATAACGTATTATTAATAGCCCTGGCCCATGAGTATGCTAGTACGTACTCAACGGTATCCTCATCCGTGGCATTTGCGTAAACAGCGATGATGTCGCTATCACTATTCCTGATAAGGTTAACTAAGTCATTAATAATAGGACTCGTTAGGTTCAACTCCACGTAACTACCCGGATCACCAGCAACCACGCTATTCCTTATCACAGACCAATCAATAACCACGACACTATTATCCGGCAATTCAGATAGCTGATTAAGACTTACAGGTTTAATTAATGAGGAATTCAAACCCACGTTAATCAGGTCCTGAAACAAGGCCTTACCTCCAATAACATAGACTGTAACATTAAGGGAGCCTCAGACCTATATGTATGAAGTACATCATTACCTATGTTTATTTCACCAGGAGCCGCGCCCACGGCATTATTAATGCCTAATTGAGCGCGAATGAGCATGTATGAGTTAATAATTATCGATAATATAGCGATTATGATTAATGATTTTACGTGTATCCTTCCATAAGGCATTAAATTCACCATTATGAAATCTCTATTAAACCTTAACTTCATGATATTAAGCATTAAGGGTTATTAATGGGTTATTAGTTCATTTAATTGGTGATGTAAAGCGGGGACGGATCTGATGGATGAGGACCCAAGACCTGCGCGCTGACATGCCTTCATTAAGCCCCTGCAATTAGTATGTGCAAGGCTTTTAGCTTAAGTAAGGAGTGCATAATTTGGTATGGTAACGTGATAATTAATGATAAATTGGCGATGGATAGGAGTTATGTAAATATTCTAAGGTCGATTAGGGATAGAGCGAGGACTGTCGATGATTTGGATAGGGATTTGGCGCTTAGGGGTACCGTTGAATCCCTCATTAATGTCAGTATGAGGTTGTGTTCAATTATTAATCTTAATAAACCTGAGAGGTATAGGGATGTTGCGAGAATATTGGCGAACGCCAACGTCCTTAGTAATGAACTAGTAGATTGTTCGAGTTGTGGATTAGCCTTAGGAATGTGCTTGACCACGGCTATGCCGTGATAGATCCCCGAGAGATTACTTGAGGCTTTAAGTGAGATTGACGAGTTAGATAGGGTAATTAATGAGATTAGTAGTTTCATTAGGGATAGGTTAATAGATCCCTTGGATAATCAGCTCGCCATCAGTAATGAGGAATTGACAGATTTAATCAATAAGGCGAGGCAGGTATTAGAGGGGTTTGACTTTGTGCTGTTCGCGTATGTATTTGGATCGAGGGCGATTGGTAGGGCACGTCCAGGGAGTGACCTTGACATTGTCGTATTCACGGGCAGGGAACTAGACTGGAAGAAGCTCATGAGCATTATGATTACTTTAGAGGACGCACTTGGGCTTAAGGTCGACCTTATTCACCTTAATAAGGCATCACTGTCGCTTGCGTATGAGGTCGTGAGCAGGGGTGTCCTGATCCTAGATAGGGATCCTGATAGGAGGATTGATTTTGAGACTAGGATTATTAAGGAGTTCCTGAACTTCAAGCCGAGACTCGCTCAGTACTACAATGCAGTGCTTAATCCTTGACCATAATTAACGCGTTTAGCACAGCCCTCCCAACCCTGAGCACTACATCCCTCAACTCACTCGCCGTTAGGAACCTGCTCGCCTTATCCTCAGTCAGGTTATTACTCACTATGAGCACTGCCGCTGCCTTGAAATTCCTTACAAGGCCCAGTAGGAATAGTATTGCGGTCTCCATTTCAACGCCCAGGAAGCCCCTCGAACCAAGTACGTTGACCAGGTCCTCCTCCGCATAGAACGCATCGCTACTATATACCGGACCAACCCAGGGCTTCATATTCATCGACTCAAGACTCCTCACTAGCTCACTCATTAGGTGGTAATTGGGTATTGCTGGGTAGGCTATGAAACTGCCCAGGTATTGCGTGTATATTCCTCCGTAGTTGTATGCCGAGCCTGTGGGCACGATAACATCGCCAATGCCTATCTCCCTCCTAAGCGCCCCTGTGGTTCCAAGGCGAACAATGAACCTGGCGCCCATGCTTATTAATTCCTCAATAACGATGGCAGCGGATGGAGCTCCAATTCCGTGGGTTGCCACGGTGATGTCAGTATCATTGTACTTGCCTGTGTATGTTATTAATCCCCTATTCTCATTAACGAGCTTCGCACCGACGAGCAACTCGCTTAATTGCCTCGCCCTCTCTGGGTCACCGACTATTACCACCCTCTTAGCAATATCCCCGGGATTAACCCTTAGGTGTATTGGCATGAGAGTCATCTCATCATATCGAGTACTGGCGCCTTACCGAAGTCACCAAGGTCAACCTCAGCCTCATTGCCTGGGTATGGTATTAACCTAAGCCCAATCGACCTACGCTTAATACTGACTATCGCATGTAAATCATTGATTAACCCCTTAATGAGAGGTAACTGATTACTCGGTATTGGTACCATGTCAACACCCGCGACACAGGTCATTGTATACTTGACAAGCTTGGAAAATGTGATTAGTCCCTCCCTAGCCCTAGCCTTAAGCCGCTCATCCTCAGCAAGCGGTAGCATTACCTCGTTAAACCCCGTAACCCTGAATCGACCGGATACCTCCCAGATGGCCTTGTTCAATTTATAAATGGCGCTCAGCGTGCCTGGCCCACCGAATTTAATTCCGTAAATCCTCTCAACTGCATCAATAACTGACTCCTCACCCCAGGGTGATAATGAAGCATCAATGCCCAGGTAATCAACACCTAATTCACCTGCAATTTCCCTACCAATGTCCTCAGCAGTCTTAAATACCCCGGTAAGGTCATTATGTAGATTACGCTCATCACTTAACTCGCTTGGGTAAAGTATTGATAGAGCTATGCCGTGGCTATTGTTGAGGTTTATCGAGTCTGGGTAGTATGGCGTGAGTATTACGTCACCAATTAGTGCCGCAATTCTCCTGGATAAGGCCCATTGATTAAGCTCCACGAGTCTCCTAAGCACGTTAGTGAAAAGTTCTGTGTTGTAATCATTAAGCTCCTTAAAATCACCAACCCAAATACTCAAGTAACTCCCTGACTTAATGAATGCATTAACCACCCTCTCTAACTCGAATTTTGTATTCATCGCTATATTGAGCGATGCATGGATATAACCAAGGTCGGCACTTGCCTTATTTATCGTTGTTGATAATTCCTCAAAGTTCCAAAGCGGCTCTATAAAGGGTAGTGTAACTCTCCAGGTCCTTATTTCAGTTCTTCTCCTTCTACTAATATCGCTTATTACGTTACGTAGCTTAACCAATTCCTGCCTAAACTCATCAGTATTAATCCTACTACCCTCTACGGGATAAAACAATGTAACTGCGCGGATAATCATTACCTAGCAGTAGTTTATGCTTCATTTAAGCATTGTCATCAATAGTAATACGTTAGGTAATGATTATGCTCATTAATGAATGAACCCCTAGCATAGGCACTGCATAAACCTCTCAACGGACACTTATCACACTGTGGCTTATCCCTTATGCATATTGTTCTGCCAAGTCTCCATAAAAAGTCATCAATTGCTATTGGATCTAACTTACTGACTCTAATCACAGCATCCCAAGCATCACGGACGGCCAGCCTAAGCTCAATATCAAGCTCCCTACTGAGGTGCATGTCACGTCTCATTAACTCGAGCACCCAATCCTCAAGCCTAACTATACCCAGCCTATAGGCGATCCTCGTAAGATGATTATCAATCGGCAACTTCATCTCCTGCGGCTTAATCTTAAGTAGGCCACGTAGTACCAGGAACTTTATTAATAAGTACGCCTTCTTCCTGACCGGATCCTCATATCCAGCCATCATTGATAACCTATCAATCAACTCCTCAATACTTGAAACATGGAACAACCTAATGGTTGTGCCGTAGTTCCTAAATACGTGAGAACCAACATCCCTGAGCAGATAAGCCCTAACCCCATAATCCCAAACAGGCCCATAATCACCAACGAGCCAATCCCTAACAACGGTAGGATCAAGCCTCCTCAGGTTGGCAGGGCTGAAGAAGGAACTATCTCTATTGAACATCTCCATACCCAATCTCCAAAGTAGGTCAGAGCCTGTGAAGATCTCATCACCAATTCGCCTAGTGAATTGCCTATCCCCAATGTTTGTCCTGTGATCTATAGCCACCATGGCAATGAAGTAATTATACGTGGCCTCAACATCCGCATCCCTCGGCGGGTAAAATCTTAGGTCAAAGGCATCAGACCTATGTAGATCTAGAGATGTTAAGGCCCTGGCTACCTCAATAATCCTGTCCAGGTTTAGTGTTGCTGGTATCCTAGCCATAATTAACTGATACACTAGGTGCTTATAATCCCTACGTAATTAATGAGAAGAGTAAAACTAGTAATACTTCCTAAATCCCAACTGTGGCGCGACCTCCCTGAAGCACCTCCTACATAGGTAAAGCCCATATTTCCTAATGACTGCCTCATGAGTACCACACCTTTGGCACATAATCACTGCCCTCCCATACTTACGCTCCTTCGGTGGCTTTATCTTTGCCATTCACGTAGACGAGAAAAGCCCAGTTAAAAAGTATTTTGCTCCTAAAAACATTAAATAATCAGGTAAGTACTGCCTCACTAGGATGACAACAACCATAGTTAGTACAGTAGAATTACCCGATAAAGCTAGGGAACTATTACGTAATTATGATATAGACCTCTATGAGTTACCGAGACTGAGTAAGGATGAATGGACAGATGTGCTGTCCAGGACTGAAGTACTAATGTGCTGGTGCGGTAGGGAATTCAACCTGGCCGATAACATTAATTCCATGAAAAGACTAAAGGTTATACAGACATACTCTGCAGGTGTTGATCACTTACCATTTTCTGTAATACCAAGTAATATTGAGGTATATAGTAATGCAGGTGCATATTCAGTGCCTGTTGCTGAGCATGCGTGGGCAATGATACTAACGCTGGCTAAGGGATTACATAAACCCGTACTTAACGCAAAGGATTACTTGGGCAATGAAATAACAAGCCCACGCAAGATTATTGAATCGATATTACTCGTCCTCGGTACCGGTGGTATCGGTAAAGAGATCGCAAGAATTGGAAAGGAGGGATTTAGAACCCATAACATTGGTATTAATAGAAGCGGTAAGTCCGCTGAGTACTTCGATGAGGTCTACCCAACGAGTAAATTACTTGATGCATTACCAAGGGCTGATATAGTAGCCATAACATTACCACTGAATAAGCATACCAGAGGTCTAATCGGTAAGGAGGAACTTAGGGCATTAAAGCGCGGCGCAATAGTGGTGAATGTTGGTCGTGGTGATGTGGTTAAGGAGGAAGATCTATACGAGGTTCTTAAGGAGAGGCAGGACATTAGATTCGGCACAGACGTCTGGTGGGTACACAATGACCATGAGGAAATACCACCAAGAACACCACTAATCACATTACCTAATTTCCTAGGAACACCACACATAGCAGGTGGGGCACAGATGGAGATAGCCGAGTATGCGATGATTAGGGCTGTGGAGAATGTCATTAGGTACATCAAGGGAGAGATACCTATGAATAGGGTTAATAGGGATGATTATGTTTAGGACATGCTCATGAATCAATGGGTTATTCAATTTCCATTTAGAGATTTCTAATCATATGAGTAAAATCAACATAACTCACCGTAGTACCTACTCCTCCCAATATTCACCACCATAACCAATAACGACACCCAAGTAATCATAGATCAAGCCCCTCTTGACAGCCTCCTCGTAAATCCTCCAAATGCGCTTAGTACTGACTAACCCTACGTAAAACCCCTCCTTCTTGAGCTCAGCCTTAACCTTGTCAGGGAAGTCGATGGGTCTTATGAAGGGTTCCTTAGAGAATAACTTAAGCATGGCATTAAGTATATCGCTGTTATGCGGATATGGCTTCTTCCTAACCATCGTACCTCAACTAAATGCTGTAGCTCTATCTTTCTTTATATTGCTTAGCTATCACGGAATTACTTATTTCACTTCATTAAATTGTACGATTACTAATTCTATCTGCTAAATGTCTCAGTAAATCCCCATAGAACCTACGGTCGTAAATTACGTAGCATATAAATACAGGTAAATAAATCGTTAACAGTAAATTTACGTAATTAATAGTGGATTTTGTGAATGATCCATTAACATTATTGACTAGGATTATTGCTGTACTATTTATCATAAACCTCAACTTGGTATAATTCATGGTATAGGTCTCTAGGAAGTACGTCTTGTGTATTTTCGATATTGCCATTATTGTTATGTTTGCTGGTAATACATAATTTGCTCCATTTACTAAGCAAGTAAGTAAGAACCCGTTTAACACTTGATAATTACTACTGTGAGACATTGCTGGTGTATAAATCCACGATACCTCATCACCCTTCATCGACATCATAACCGAAGACCCTTGAAACGCGGCCTCCTGCTGCTGAGCAAATGGGTTTAATTGATAATACATGGGAAGACCAGGTATTGTGTACATTATTTTTCTTGTACTTCCTGGCTCTACTGCCAATATTTCCAAGCAATTCCCCATGTTGATACTAACCTTAATGTAGTATGGCTTAGGTACCGCCATTATATAACCAAGTATTGTAATCGTATTGCTTGAGTTAATCAGTCCAATCGATATCATGGTATACCTTGGATTCATCAAAGACGTTGTAAAAAACACGGGGTGCTTACTGGCGAATAGCGTGAGCATTGCAATGTTTAAGCCATAGTACTGAGGGTTAACGTTAAGGATTGATGATAACGTAACTAATGTTAATAGTGATATCATTAATGACCAAGCAATTAAACGTAATATGCGTGTCACATGAAGCTTGGCATGAACGTGATCCTTAACCTCTCCCCTAAGTGTTAACCAACCTATGAGCATTAATACGTAGGATAATATCATGAATATGGCCCCAACCAGAACTACGTACAGCACAGCGCCTATCAGCATTAATAAACCGGCATATCTAAGTACTTTATTACCCAGGTTTGAGAACGAACGGTATATGTAATAAGCGATGAGTATTTCGAACGGCCACGTTGCGACTAATACGGCGTATGTGAAAGCTATTTGGTTTGATGGATACCTAAGCCAGATAGGCATTGAAGGCGTTACGTACATAGTAACCACACCTAGTGAATTTATTGTTACCTTCAATGGTCCATATAGTGCGTAGATTATCCCCGCGACTACGTAGTTAAATACTAATATGCCGATCATTAATGATAATGCGGTCTTTATGTCTTGGTAATGACCATTAAGGTTCAGCTCCTTATAAGCAATCATCAATAGTAGTAACGCAATTACCTGTAACACTCCATGCCCTGGAAAATCAATTACACCTATGATGAAAATAAGGGCTGACAGCACACCCATAGTCTTGAGCCTAGCGATACTCACAGTAGAATCATTGCCCATAGTGACGCATCTAACGCGTATTCTAAAATCTGGCTCTTTTATTTTTCTTAAATTAATGAATGCTCATAATTTATCTTGCTCGTAATCCCTAAGTAGGAATGCCCTCGCTAATTCCTTACCAAGGTACATGGCATGTGCGTAGTTTGTAAAGTGGTTACTATTCTTTAGTGCATTGTATGCCTCCTCAAGGGAGCGAAATGAAAATCTCCTATGCAGGGCATTTGTGATAGGTAACCTATGCTCAACAACCACGGAATCACCCTCCCTCATCACTAGGAAATTGCCCCTCGGATCCTCCACGAACTCACTAAAGACGCTTGAGTTCCTCCTCACGAACTCCTCAGCCCTGTCAAGATCCTTGGCGTATATCCTGGCTGAGAATGGCACTAACGCCATAGAACCCACGCTGTACCATGCATTGAACTCCCTATTTATGGTTTCAACAACCCTCTTCGCCAGCGACCACCATCTATACAACTGCCTACACCAATCATTAAATACATCGACACTTTTTATATAGACTAGTTGATTATAGTAATCACTACTTATGACTCCCTGAACCAAGTAATCACCGCCGTAATAAACAGCGCCCATTGAGTATGGGTTAACCCTCAACTCGTTAATCAATGTATTAACCAACTCAGCAGGTGGTTCAAAGTCCCTAAGCCCAACCTCACTAAGCCTTCTAAATGGGTGTGGCTTACCCATTGAGTCTATGACCACTAATGGCGTTATTAACTCCCTATAATCACCCTTATCAAAACCGTAATTAAGCACTAAGTCGACAAGCTTAACCCAGGACCTATAGGTATCCCTCTCATATACGAATCCACCGACTAATGGTAATGCCCAACCACTACCATACTCTTGCTCATTGATATCTGTGTTTATTAATGACCTAACGGGTTTACGCCCAGGCCTATAATTCTCGTGAATGACCCTTATTAACGCATCCGTATTACGTGCCTTAAATGCCTCCCTAAGGTCTATCACTTTTATTGTAGACCTAACACTATCTGCAATGTCTTTACCTACAAGTAATACGTCCAATGCGCCATCCCTGAAAAAACGAATTAATAAGTCGCCAACACCATTATAGTCAAGACCAAACATTATCAATGTATCAATCCAGTTAATCCTAGCCAAGGTAGTTATCATGTAGTTAATACCGACCGGCGTATATAAATTGCCAATAATACTAACGAACCTTATTGAATCCCTTAGTAATTCCTTAACCTGGTTAATACTGCTCCATAGTGTTACAATGGCTATGTTGGAATCCTCATTAATCACCTCGTAATTAAATTTCACGGCAGTACTAAATGCGTAACTAAGTTATAATTCTTAACCGCATTGATTAAATGAAGCTTAGTATGTATGGCACTATCAATGCGATCGATATAACGAATGCAAGGGCCCATATCCTAATGTCCCTCCTGAATACCCTAAAGCCATCAAGCATCATACCAGGTAAGGCAAGTGGTATTAAGTTAAAGAAACCAAGCCACGCATTGGTGGCATAAATTAGGTATGCATAGGCGGATAATGAACTCGGCAGCACCAACCAAAGAGCCAGGAACACCACGGCAAACACCATATTAGTTGCTGGACCAGCAAGGGCTATCTTCAACTCATCCCTTCGTGATGGATAACCCCACACTTTGGGTCCAATTACCGTAGCCCCAGGCAGGGCTATAATGAAGTGAAAGAAGGAGGTCGCTAATGCAAGTAGAAGCCCAATCCACCAAGCCCTGAAATAGGCTATGTAACCCAACCTCCTGGCCTCCTCCCTATGCATTAATTCATGACCAAGGAAACCAGTTAGCACTGCAATGAATGTTGCTATTAAACCGCCCAGGCTTAATAGTGTATTAAAGAGTAGAGCGAAGGCTATGGTCATAGCAATGAGGGAAATCACAATATCCCTAATTTCATGCCTATAGGGCCTAAACGGTACTCCATAACCACCACTACCCCAATAATTAAGATTCATCGACACGTGTTGACTAAATAATTATTTAAAGCCTTTTCACTCAGTTTCATCAATATCTCTTTAAACAACCTATTAAATGCGAAGGGACCCTCATAGGCGAATGCCGTAACTACACCAACCAAATTCGCACCACTCCTTATTAAATCAATTACCTGCCAACCATAGAGGACACCACCAAGCCCAATAATTAGGTTTCTAAAACCCCACTTTCTGACCTTACTAACTAATGACCTAATGATCGGGTATATTGGGTATCCACTTAACCCACCATAACCAACAGATATCCTGGATTCCTTGACTGGTAGGGTATTCGCTATTGTTAGTCCAAATCCACGCTTATTGACAGTGTTTGTTATCCACCTATAGAAATCAATATCAACACCAAGAGGTAACTTAACGAATAATGTCCCTGAAAAGGACTCAGCATACCTAAGTAGTTCACCTAAGTAATCTCTATCTGATACCCATGAACCACGATATGTGGGACTACTTATATTCAACTCCACGGCATCCACACCATAACCCCTCAATCTATTAAGCATATAAATGAACTCGCTAATTGAGAAGCCCGCTAAGCTAATGATAACGTAAGTATTGAAATCACGCACCTCACGAAGTATGCTAGGTAACCTGCCCAGGAAATCCGCGAAACCTCTTGATGATAAACCCATGGCATTAACCATGGCCCTCAAACTAGGATACTTAACAATGCGAGGCTTGGGATTACCAGGACGTGGTTTAAGCGTTACTGAACCGATAGTTATGAACCCAATGCCTGTCCGTACAATTCGCGGTGTTAGGAACCCATCCTTATCAATACCTGCACCAAGCCCTATTGGATTCTTGACTAATTTATCACTAATTTCAACGGGCATTTCAATGCCGTAACCACGGTAATTAATAATACCACTTCTAATAAGTACATGAGATGACTCATAGGTAAACTCAGGAGGTAAGTAATTAAGTAATTTAAGCACCTGTGCTAACACGATTCTTCACCAAGTACTCAATCACTGAGTTACGTAATTCATTGCTTACTAATCCATTATTAACGAGTACATCAATCATATCAATAACACTAAATAATGCAAACGCATTAATGCCCTCCCTCCTTATAGCATTAAGTCCACCTTGTTCCCTATCAATGAATACCGCGGCCACAACAACATCACCACCATGATCCCTAACAATCCTAATGGCCCTTATTATTGAGTTACCCGTGGTTATTACATCATCGATTACCGCAACCCTCATACCTGTTTTTAAATCGCCCTCAATCAGTTTAGCTGTACCGTGTTCCTTGACTTCCTTCCTAACGTATACTATGCCCTTATTTAGTTCGTATGCTATCATTGATGCCCACGGAATACTGGCTGTCTCTATGCCCGTTACAACATCGATGTTAAACGCAGATAATGATTCAGCCATTAACTTAACTAATCGCTTATAAATACCTGGGTACGTTATTGCTAGTCTCAGGTCAATATAGAATGGGCTCTCAATACCGCTCGTTAATTTAAACCTCCCGAATTTTATTGCCCCAACCCTATATAAGTCAATTATTAATTCCTCATTAAGCATGGTATCACGCAAGTCCAAAGTACTTCTCAATATCGCTGAGTTCATGTATTGTCCCGCAGTACTCACATACTAACTTGAGTGGTTCCCTGGATATCACACGGAATCTATTCCTCACGGGCTCCCTCTGCTGATTAGTAATACACCTCGGGTTCTTGCATTTCAATAATCCCTCTATCACGTCTGGTATTGATACCTTGAACTTACTAATAACCTCGTAATCCCTGATTATGTTCACCGTAGCCGTAGGCGCAACAAGAGCCACTAGATTAAGTTCATCCTTGGTCAATTCCTTATCCTCTATCTTAACAATATCCTTAGTACCTAACTTCCTACTCTCCACATTCATAACAAGAGCCACCCTAAATCCTTCACGACCACTTATACCCAATAACCTAAGCACGAGCAATGCCCTACCCGCTGGTATATGATCAATCACAACACCATTCCTTATCTTACTAATTATTAACTCGCTCTTACTACTCATGACTTATCACCAGCAAGGACTAACTTAAGCAAGGCCATGCGTAATGGCACACCTAAACCAGCCTGCTTAAAGTACTTGGCTTGTGGCATGCTATCCACAGTGAAGTCGACCTCATCAACTCTTGGAAGTGGATGAAGTATTATTAGGCTTGGCTTACTCCTCTCAATCAACTTAGGCATGACCTTATACGTGCCCTTAACCCTCTCATACTCCATTGGATCAGGAAACCTCTCCCTCTGAATCCTAACGATATAAAGCACGTCCAAGTCATTAATCACGTTGTATGGATCATCAGTCCAATCATACTTCATATCCCTTGATTTCATGAATTCAATGAGTTCCTGCCTAGGCTTGAGTAGCTCTGGCGATATTAAGTGAAGCTTAATCCTGTAGTAGGACAGGGCTTGGATTAATGAATTAACTACCCTGGCATACCTAAGGTCACCAAGTATGCCGATCGATAGGCCATCAATAACCTTAAACTCCCGCCAAATCGTGTACAGATCAAGCATTGCTTGTGTCGGGTGATTCTGCGAGCCATCACCTGCATTAATCACCGGTGACCCAGCAATCTCAGCTGCGAATTTAGCGGTTCCCTCAAGGCTATGCCTAATAACTATGGCGTTGGCATACGCGTCAAGCATCCTAATGGTATCAGCTAAGTTCTCGCCCTTAACCATTGATGTAGCCTCAGTACCACTGAAACCAATCACCTTACCACCAAGCCTGAGCATGGCAGTCTCAAAGCTAAGCCTAGTCCTAGTGCTGGGCTCAAAGAATGCCAGGGCAAGGACCTTATCACCAAGAATATCAAGTTTTGACTTAGCATACTTCTCCATGTTCAAAGTCTCGGAAAGCAAGACCTCAAAATCCTCCCTACCGAAATCCAGCACGCTTATGACATCCCGATTAAACCAGGACAAGAGACCCACCAAAACGTCAATTATTAAATTAATAAAGGTTTCTTCGAATTTTAGGGATATTTATGGGCTTAGTATTCTGGCGTTGAATTTACCGCTATGTATGACCCTAATAATATTACTTGATACCACCTCATACTTACAGCCATCGCAATAAACCTCCTTGGGAATAATTGGTGAATCGATTAATAATTCGTACTGCCCATCAGTAATGGGTTTACCTGGACCATAATAATTAATCACCACTTCCTTACCCTTCATTGAAGCATTTACGCCCTTTACTAAGCCGTATATCGTCAATATATTACTTGCCGTAATACCCCGCCTTAATAGTTCAATGGGCATTCCCCTAAGAAGTATTGGTGTTTCGAACTCGTCATTTATTACTAGGTCCCTAATGAGCATTATGAAGTCCGCGGCGGCCCAACCATGTGGTGCATCACCCTGCCCACCCCTCTCAGTGATTATTGATATTCCCTCAGCCCAGCCGTAGGTTGGTGATACATGGTTAATAATCCACGTTAAGTACCTACTAACTCGGTCCCTATCGCCGAGTATTGCCCAGGAATGTGCTAGGTTCATTGTCAAGTAACTACCATAGGTACCCCATTGATGAGTATTAACGATACCGCCATTAATGCCATAAAGCTCCTCAGTCATCTCAAGCGTTCTCCTAATCAGTGGATTATCTAGTGGTAATGCCATTGTTGGCCATACAACTGCAATGACCCTAGTCATTGCAGAATCAGCTACCCTTTCTGGAGCTGGTACCATGTAATCAATACCAAGCCTTGACCTAACAACGTTTATGGAGTTTATTAAAGCATCTGTGAATTCCCTACGTAATCTTTCAATCCAATCATAATCCTCATGACTAATTCCCCTAATAACTCTACCCAACTCCCTTAAACCAGCAATGGCCCACATGTCATCCCAATAATGGTGATCCATGGGCCCCGTATCCTCCGCAGACCAGGATGGAGGTAACAATCCCCTTATTGACTCATCACCAGTTAATTCCCTATTTGCCTCCAACCACTCAATCCCACGCCTGATGATTGGATACCATCTCTTTAATGATTCGTAATCCCCTGCAAGTTGGACATACTTACTCACGGCCCACAGGACTTGCCCATTTGCATCATACTCCCTCAATTCAAAATCAACCGCCTTAAAATAACCACTGGGATCGATCCTCCTCAGTAATTCCTCAACAACCGCCTTACCCATATCGATTAGATTGGACTTCGTAAGCGCAGTAGCCATGTAGGAACCATCCCTAACCCAAAAGATGTGATATATTAATGGACCAGGTGTTATCCTGCCACCATCCCAAAGCATCACCAGGTTTGCTATTGATTGACGAGTAACATCACCAATAATACTATCACCCACGGATATTGAGAAAACTCTTTCATTTATGGAATCCCAGTTATGTAATTCCGCTTTTACGTCACTATCATCAACAGCCTTAATCAAGGCCCTATTATGTGGAGTATTCCTGAGAGAATCTATTGGCGCCTTAACCCTCAACTTCCACTCACCATAAGTATTAATTACGGCATTAAAACCAAGTGCAGCATGTGCCCATCCCAGTTCATCATTAACATAAAGTTCACTGTTAAGCCTACCGAGGACCGCATCCTCGCTGGCATCCTTATTCACATTATAGGAACCAAATTGCGCTGGTTCTTGGTCAGTGGTTAATACGAGCTCTCCATCTATCGTTATGAACCATCCATCACCCTCAACACCAGCACTTTTCACCTCAACAATATGATCAACGTTGTAGGGTCTCGTCACTAGATAAATAACGTAATTACCAGGTAGGCCAATTAACCTAACATCAGTGATTAATACATCAATCCCAGACCTATTGGCAACGGTCGACCTAGCAATAACCCTCAGGGCACCTAAATCCCATTCATTAATTATTACAGGGTAACCAGGCCTCTCTAGGTATTGCTTAAATGAACCATGTAAGCCCGGCATGTATAACCTTGAACCATCATAAACCCATACCTCAAATGCAACGTTTTTCCTGGTTACGAAAAGCATTGTTGGGTCTATCATGGCCTCATTAGTGCCTTGTACCGTACCAACCATACCCCAATCCTTAAAGTGAACGTTCCTAAAAGGCATTAATTGAGCTGGTTCAAAACCCCTACTGCCAGGCTCTAATTGTGACCGTAACCACCTCGGCCACGCCCAATTAGGTCTTTTATAGTAAAGACCCATTATAAACATTGAACTGCCAAAACTATTAATGGCGGATTCAATGAACTTATCAATCTCTCTACCCCATATTTTAGCCGCATACTCGAACCTTTTACTAATACGATACATATTTATTGATTAACGTATTAATTAAGGCGTTTTTAATAGATTCCCCCCAAATACCCTTTCCTAAGGTTAAGGTAGGTATAATCATTACTATAGGTATATTAGTTAAACCCAACCTTATTGGAAAAATTTATTTTCATTTAAATTAATCAGTAAGTTGTAGGACCATGGTGAGGGTTTATCTTCATGAAGTTACGAAGATATTTGGAAAAAGCGTAGTAGCACTTGACAAGGTAGAACTTGAGGTTAAGTCTGGCGAGTTCATGGTCGTCATGGGGCCATCAGGTCACGGAAAAACAACACTACTCAGGATCGTTGCTGGCCTTGAGGAACCCACTGATGGTGAGATTTGGATTGGTGATATTCTCGTAGCATCACCTGGGAAGGGGATCTTCATACCACCAAAGGACAGGAATGTGGGCATGGTATTCCAGAACTGGGCCCTTTATCCGCACATGAAGGTCTTCGATAATATAGCATTCCCACTTAGGCTAAAGAGATTGCCTAGGAATGAGATTGAGAAGAAGGTTAGGGAGATTGCCGAGATCCTCGGTATAGCCGAAACCCTCGATAGGTATCCAAGGCAGTTATCGGGTGGCCAACAACAGAGAGTTGCGATCGCGAGAGCCTTGGTTAAGGAACCCCAGGTACTCCTCATGGATGAACCATTCAGCAACCTCGACGCTAGGATTAGAGTTACAGCTAGGGCATTTGTGAAGGACATTCAGAGGAAGCTCGGCATAACCACGATACTCGTGACCCATGACCCAGCCGACGCATTAACATTGGCCGATAGGATTGCGGTGCTTAGGAGAGGCGTTGTTCAACAGATAGGTCTTCCTAGTGAGGTTTATGATAAGCCAGCCAACATATTCGTTGCAAGCTTCATAGGGGACATAAATCTGTTTGAGGGTTCAATAATTGGTAAGGGTAATGAGACATACTTTGATGGCGGTGATGTAAAAATGCAATTACCACCAAACATAGGCATACCAAGTAATGAGAGTGCTATTCTTGGGATAAGGCCTGAGGATATTGTTTTATCAAAGGAGATAATTAGCAATAATGACCTAATATATGTCGGTAAGGGTATTGTGGAGATCTCCGAATTCGCAGGTGGTAAGTTTAATGTAATGGTTAAACTACAAAGTACTGAGATAAGGGTTGTTTCATCAACTAGTTTTAGGCTTGGTGAAATGGTCCATGTTTACTTTAATGCACAGAGGATAAAGGTATTTGATAAACAGACCGAGAAGTTAATATATGGATAGTAAAAATTGTTAAAGTTTTAATACCTAGGGTTAAATCATCGTATTGACCTAAATGTCATATAAGGTAAAGGACATATCACTTGCCGAGAAGGGACGCCTACTCATTGAGTGGGCTGAGAGACATATGCCAGTTCTGATGAAAATTAGGGAGAGATTCACTAAGGAGAGACCTCTTGAGGGTATTAAAATATCGGCTAGTCTCCACGTTACTAAGGAGACAGCAGTCCTCGTTAGGACCCTAATTGCTGGTGGTGCCACGGTTACACTAGTACCATCAAACCCTCTCTCCACGCAGGACGAAGTTGCCGCTGCATTGGCCGAGGAGGGTGTGCATGTGTATGCATGGAAGGGCATGAATGAGAAGGAGTATTATAATGCAATTGGTTTTGCGGTTTCGCAGGAACCCATGGTTACCATGGATGATGGCGCCGACTTAACGGTAACACTACATAAACTGGCACTTGGCGTTAAAAGTAATGAAACTAACTATGCAGTGGAGACCGCTGGGAATAAGGACTTTGGTAAGTTAATAAATAATATTTATGGTGGTACTGAGGAGACGACTACTGGCGTCATTAGGTTGAGGGCAATGGCCAAGGAGGGCACACTTAAGTACCCAATAATTGCCGTTAACGACTCATACACCAAGTACCTATTTGATAATAGGTATGGGACCGGTCAATCAACATGGGATGGGATACTGAGGGCTACGAACATACTAGTCGCGGGCAAGGTAGTCGTTGTTGCAGGCTATGGTTGGGTCGGTCGTGGAATAGCCATGAGGGCTAAGGGACTCGGTGCGCGTAGAGTAATAGTTGTTGAAGTAAATCCAGTGAGAGCCCTTGAGGCTGTCTTTGATGGCTTCGAGACCATGCCTATGAGTGAAGCTGCTGAGATTGGTGATATATTCATAACGGCCACTGGCGATATAAATGCAATAAACCTGAATCACATACTCAAGATGAAGGATGGGGCGGTACTGGCTAATGCAGGTCATTTTAATGTGGAGATTGATGTAACCGGTCTAGAAAGAGTGGCTGCTGAGAAGAGGAAGATTAGGGATTATGTTGTTGAGTATCAACTACCCAATGGCAAGCATATCTACCTACTTGCTGAGGGTAGGCTCGTTAACTTGGTAGCCGCTGAGGGCCATCCAAGCGAGGTAATGGACATGTCCTTCAGCAATCAGGCACTTGCTGTTGAGTACATAGTTAAGAATATAGGTAAGCTACAACTCGGTGTTCATAAGCTACCCGACGAGCTTGATATGGAGGTTGCTAGACTCAAGCTTGAGACCATGGGCATAAGGATTGACCAATTAACAGAGGAACAAAGGCGCTACATAAGCAGTTGGGGGCTTGGCACGTGAACATGGGCATTAAGGGAAACTTTTATAGCTTATGATAATTATTAAAACCTGTTAATTAACAATGGTGATTATACCATTACTACTAACTTGGATAATAACACTATATAGTAATGGTACATCAACGGTGAATCTCAACACCACATTAACGGGGGAATTCATAACGCTTCAACTTCCTGTTCAACCACAATCATACATGATGGTTCTAGTTAATGGGTCTGTAACCGCGTACATGATTAATGGAACATCAATAGTAATACCCGTTTTAGGCACGGCAAATGTGACCATAACATACGTACCCAAGATATTTGTAGAGAATAACTTCATTGGAATGGATGTGGGCAACACCACCGTGGAAATAATCATACCAAATAATATACTTATAGCAAACATAACGCTATCATTGATGGGCATGAAGATGATAAATAATGAATTAGTAATAATGGCTAAGGGACCAGGTGAGTTCCTATACACGGTAATGCCGATATCAACGACTCAAAGCTCTACGTCAAGAGCATCAGCGCATATGCATTATTATGAATTCCTTACAATAATCATGATTATAGCGATAATCGTAATAGTTGCGCCTATATCGTATGCATTAATAATGAGACGTGGAAGAAGAACTGAGGAGACATCTACTTCTATAACCGCATTAAATCTTAGTGATTATGAAATGTCAATATTAAAGTACCTAGGGTCCAAGGGAGGCTCTGCATTTGAGATTGACATTTCAAGGGACCTGGGCATACCGAGGACAACCGTATGGAGGAGCGTCAGGAGGCTTGAGAATCTCGGCCTTGTTAGGATTACTAAGGTTGAGGGTAAGAATATGGTTACATTAGTTAGGAATAAGTGATGTTAATTGACCTTATTATCCCAAGGAATGAATAAATAATACTCTTAATTAATTCATTACTTACCCCCTGTGCTAATTCATTGAATTTCTCAATCCATGAATTATCACCCCTTATGAATAGGGCTGATGCCATAATCAGTGACTGGGTAAGGCTTGATAGGTCTTCATTATTAATCGCATTTCTTAATAACTCAATATGATCCGTTGTTAATGATTCATTATTAACAATCCTAAGCAAACC
This sequence comes from Vulcanisaeta moutnovskia 768-28, assembly GCF_000190315.1. Taxonomy (NCBI): domain Archaea; kingdom Thermoproteati; phylum Thermoproteota; class Thermoprotei; order Thermoproteales; family Thermoproteaceae; genus Vulcanisaeta; species Vulcanisaeta moutnovskia. The sequence continues at coordinate 1,929,721 of NC_015151.1, read as the reverse complement.
AAGGCCTAGGCAATAGAGGGCGTAAAGAGTAGACGCCCTTTTTAGAGCCTCTCCCGTTAGTTCCATCGTTTCGATCTCAGAGACCGTATACATGAACTCCTCATGCAGCAATTCCACAGTTGATGATATGTAGTCCCTATTACCTGTCCTAAATGCCGTGATCAAGGCATTAACTATTTCATTAACTCTCAACTCCTTAATTAAATCATTCATTGAACTCATTAAGCACACCTTACTACGGAGATAAATTAAAATTAAGTGGTTCCCTGATACATTGCTTAATTATGGATAAACTTGAGAGCAGAATTAGGATGTACATTACTAGGTATATGAACTCCGATAAGTTTGGTGGTAAGGTATTCGTTATTCACGGGAATGATACTAGAGAGTTTATGGACCTAAGTGAGGCGAGGAATGCCGCACTTTCACTACCAGGCGTTTCAATAATAATTGCCGTACCAAAGAAGGATGAGGCCGATGAGACATTCATTAGGTTTGTGAGACTACTTAGGGAATCTTAATTGCGTCTATAAATAATGTAAATGCTTAAATTAAGGCTAATTTGCGCAGTTTAACGTGAGACTCCTCGAGTATAAGGGTAAGGAATTACTGAATAAGTATGGCGTTAAGATACCCAGGGGCGCCATAGTCAAGAGCCTTGATGACGTACAGGTACTAAAGGCATTGAAATTCCCATTATTCGCAAAGTCTCAAGTACCCTTCGCTGGTAGAGCTAAGATGGGTCTAGTAAGGAGGGTCGATACGATTAAGGACGCAGAGAACGCAGCCAGGGATTACCTGGGCAAGGTAATCCAGGACTACCCAATTAGGAAGGTTTTGTTTGAGGAGGGTGTTAATGTAGCCAAGGAGCTCTACGTATCGATAACACTGGATAGGGAGAACAGGGGTTACCTAATGCTGGCCTCCACTGAAGGTGGTATTGATATCGAGGAGGTTGCCAGGAGAAGCCCTGAGAAGATAATTAGGCTCTACATAGATGATTATGAGGGACTTAGGGACTACATGATCAGGGGTGTGGCACAGAAGCTTGGTTTAGAGGGATCCGCGGCTCAGGACTTTGCAACTGTGGCTAAGGCAATGTATAGAGTATTCACGGAATATGATGCAGAGCTTGTGGAGATAAACCCACTGGCATTAACAACTGATGGTCAATTAGTAGCCCTCGATGTTAAGGTCATGATTGACGACAACTCATTGTTTAGGCACCCAGACATTAGTGTTGAGGATAGTGACTACACAATGGAAGAGCTTGAGGCTAGGAGGTACGGGCTTCACTACGTGGAGTTGACGGGTTACGTGGGAATCATGGCCAACGGCGCCGGTCTAACAATGGCAACAATGGACCTAGTTAAGGAGTTTGGCCATGAACCGGCTGATTTCTTAGATGTTGGTGGTGGAGCCAGTAAGGACTCCGTTAGGGAGGGGTTAAAGATGCTTTTAATGGATGATAGGATAAAGGCAGTCCTAGTGAACATATTTGGGGGAATAACGAGGTGTGATGAGGTGGCGAGGGGTGTGGTTGAGGCTTTGAATGAGGTTAAGACCAATAAACCAATATTCATTAGGCTGAAGGGCACTAATGAGGAGGAGGGTAGGAGAATACTGACTGAGGTAGGGCTTAAAACCTATGAAACGGCTGAGGAGGCAATGGAAGCACTATCAAGGGCAATTGTGAGGTGATGGGGCATGGCAATACTCGTAAATGAGAACACCAAAGTCCTGGTCCAGGGAATAACGGGTAATGAAGGCTCAAGGCACGCGCAATACATGCTTCAATACGGCACAAAGGTAGTGGCTGGAGTAACACCAGGAAAGGGCGGACAGACAGTACAGGGAATACCCGTATTCGACACCGTGGAGGACGCACTGAGGAAGTTCCCAGACATAAACACGTCGATAATCTTCGTACCAGCCCGATTTGCCTCTGACTCAGTCTATGAGGCAATAGATGCCGGCATCAAGCTAGTCGTGATAATCACGGAACACATACCAATACACGACGCATTAAGATTCGTCAACTACTCAAAGAGGAAGGGAACCACTATAATAGGTCCGAATTGCCCAGGAGTCGTGAGCCCACTAAAGTCCAAGGTCGGCATACTGCCAAACCACATATACACGAAGTCGGGGCCGGTCGGTATCGTATCAAGGAGTGGAACACTAACCTACGAAATATCCTACCACCTAACCCAAGCGGGTATTGGTCAATCTACTGTCGTCGGCATTGGTGGAGACCCAATAATTGGTACTGACATGCTCGAGATTGTTAAGATGTTTGAGGAGGATCCGGAGACAAAGTACATAGTTGTTATTGGGGAGATTGGCGGAACAATGGAGGAAAGGCTTGCTCAATACATAGGGTCTGGGAAGGTTACGAAGCCCGTGGTAGCCTACATATCTGGTAGAACAGCACCACCAGGCAAGAGGATGGGTCATGCAGGAGCCATCGTCAGTATGGGTATGGGATCCTATGAAAGCAAGGTAAAGGCTTTTCAGGAGGTTAACGTACCTGTGGCAAGAACACCAACAGAAGTAGTTAAGTTGATAAAGCAATACGCACATTAAAACCAATCCACCAATCTAGTTAAAACATAAATCATAAACCATTATTAACATGCAGATCAATATAGTCATTAAGTAGTATCTTGACCAAGCCTTCATTAATTATCGTACTAATTAACTCCAGATAGGCGTCGGCAGGTGTTATGGACGTGATCGTAATACCAAGAGACTTACTAATACTCCTAATGTTATTAGTACACTCCTGAAGTAATGGGCACCTAGGGCAAGCCTTAGGTGACTCCTTACCATTAATAATCACAAGACCAGCCTTCTGATCAACAATCGCACCCTTATCATTAAGAACCTCAAGAACAGCATAGTCACCAAACTCCCTAACCCTATAAACAAGGAATATCGTGGCTGCTAGGTAATAACCACCATCCTTCCTAACCAACCAACCACGCTTAATAAGGGCGTTTAAGTACCTAAAGACCTTGGCCCTGGGCATGTTCAACCTCCTAACAAGCTCCGTGGGACTAGCCACACCAAAGGCAATGAGCTTAAGGAGCTTAGCCCTATCAAGCTGAACACCAAAGTCAAAATTATACTCACTAAGTATACGAATACCACCACTAATTACGCTCGGGAACTTAGGAACCCTAATACCAACTCTAACTTTAATACTCATCAACAAGAAAACAAAAACTAAGTATTAACCAATTACTCCCAAAACCACAGAATCATGCCGATGAAGACTCAGCCGCAGCGGTAGCACCACCAGACTGCTCAATAACCTTATCAAGCTCCTCAAGTCTCCTCTTAATCTCGTCCTTAGGTAAGGCGATCTTCAATAACCTGCCATTCTTAATCTCATACTTAATAACCCTCTCAGACTCGTCATAAATATACTCAGGAGACCTAGACATATCCTCAGGCTTAAACTTAACCTCGTCAAAATCAACATAGGCAATATCGTGAATAGGCGTTGGTATTAAGGCACCCACTGGGCAAGCATCAACACAGAAGTGGCACAATATGCACTCAGTATACCTAATACCAGGGTAGAACTTCCCATTAGGAGCCCTGTACATTTGAATTGCGTTCACTGGACAAGCCCACGCACACTGGAAACAGCTTATGCACTTCTTAATATCAAGCATTATCCATCCTCTGAATCTTTCAGGTACCCACCTTACTTCTCGTGGGTATTGTATCGTTAGCCTGTTGGGTTCTATGGCTTCCTTGAATCCCGTGATTAACGCCTTAGCGTGGTAAACGATATCCTCAGCAAGCGTACCCCTAGGCTCCTTAATCTTAATAACCACATGACCAAAAATAACCTGAGCATTTTAAGCTTTGTCTCAGGATAAACCTTCTTGAGCATTTCGAGTATTCTATTATGTTCCTTAATAATTCATTTAAATATACTGTAATGATTTAGCTGTGGCTATGTATGTGTTGTTGTGTTTGTTTATTGTTATTGTGTAGAGTTTTGAGTATGCTGTGTTTATTAGTCCGTGTATGTAGCCTTCTGTGAAGGTCGTGCTTAGTTCTTCGTCGAATGGATTTGTGAATTCTATTTTTATTTCGTTTCTCGTTGCTTCTAGGTTTTTGAATATTAATCTGTTGTATGCTGTGGCTGTGTATAGATAGGTCTTTATTGTCGTTATTGGATCTCCTATGGGTATTTCTGTGACTACGGATTTTGCATATTCATAGCCGAGCCTGTAGAGTATTCTTTCTACTTCTTTAGCTCCTATCTGCTGTAGTACTGCCTTGAATGCCGTGAGGAGTTGTCTTTGGGAGAGAGCGAGCGGCGGTGCTGATGTGTTTATGATCCCTAATGCTTCGATGTCTATAATGGTGCTTAGATCATGGGTTATTTCATTTATATTATCTTCTATGTTAAGCATTAATGCGTATGAGTTTCCGATTATGTTTCTTATGTTGATGCCTTGCTTAAGTAATGATGCTGTTATTTCGTTTAGTATTCCTGGTCTATCCCTGACCACCTTTATTAGTAGCCAGTGCATTATTTCTATTTGTTATTCTTCCAGATTTAAATCTTAGCATGATATTATTAAAAACACATACATGAATCTATTTTTAATATCAAATTATTGATTATACACGGGCTAGAAGTTATTAAAAGTAGAAAAGAAAGCTCACATTAACGACCTTATTAATTACCGATGCATATGTAGTCCCAGTAAGCTACGCCTTGAAACTTATAGTAGCCTTGATATGGATTTGGTAGGTAGATACCGATGCCTACGTATTGATACGTTGGATTGCCCTGTATGTAATTGCTTACGGTTAGTATGTAGTTTATCCATGTATTTGCAAGTATTGTGCCTCCCTTAATATTAATTACGTTATTTCTATTTACATTAAATAAATTCTGTATTGCAACATCTAAATTGTTCATGACCCCACTTCCTGATGGGCTGGGGGTTGCTGTGTTTGATGACCAATAGATGATTATTGCTTTGCCACTGTTCGTTATAACGAAGAAGAAAAACACTGTGCCATTAACGTTAAATTGCGTTGGGTATAAGTAAGCGGATACGTATGGGTAATTACTAACTTTTATTTTTAAGGAGGAGACATCATAGTAGTATGTAACTACGTAGTAGCTTTGTGAACCGAATTCCTCAATGGCGTATGTATATATTGGGTTGGAGGCGCCTGCAATGTCTCCTTGAACCGCCGTAACGCCCCAATATGGGTTTGAACTACCTGAAGGATAAGTAGTGACCTGAAGGTTATTTAGTGTTGCGTTTCCTACATATCCGAATGCCATGTTTTGGCTTTGGCATGGTGTTGGGAGAGATACTGAGGCGCTTGGTGGTTGTTGCACGCTTATTTGTACAGGGAATATTACCTCTGTGTAATTATTCACAAGTACTGTTACTGATATTGTCATTGCTCCGGTACTCGTTATGCTGATCGGTATTGTTACTGTCGTTGATCCTCTTGGCGGTATTATTGTGCTGTTTTTTATGGTGTTTCCATTTATATTAGTTATTACTGTGGCATTAACCCAACCAGTGGAGTTGTTTGTGAGTAATATGGCTGCTTGCACCGTACTTACTGAGCCTAGGTAGACTACTGATGGTGTAATTACGCTTGCTTCTATTGGTCCTCTGTAAAGGTTTATGTTTAGTGTTAAGCCGTTACTTGTTGGTATTGATATTATCAGGTTTCCTGTTCCTTCATTAATTAATGCATTTGGTACCGTTACGTATATTGCGCCATTATTAATTACATAACTGCAATATTGCATGTACTGCGTATTTCCTGTATCGTACTTACACACAGCCATGGCATTACTAAGTGGCGTGACACCGCTTATCTTTATGGCAATTACATAGTTGTTACCCACAGTGTTAAAGTTGCTAAGTGATGCACTTGCTTCAGTACTCATAAGGGATTCTAATGATTGTTGTTTTTCCATTACGTACTTACTAAAGCCATTAAGCACTGAGTAAATTATGGCGAGAGCCGTTATGACTATTATGATTATTATCACCATTACGTACAGCTCCCCCGAACCCCTACTGCCCAAGCTCACCCTCGGCTGTGAATCCATCACAGGAGACCACCTTTACTTCGTAGTTTGTCTCGTACAGTATGTTTAGGTTTGTGTAATTTAGTATTGCCACTTGTTCTGGATTCAGCCTAATTATTGGGTTTGTTATACAGTTACTTGTTGTGGTTATTTGGTATATAGTGGATTCATTGAGTATGTATATGCTTGATATCTCGCATGGCGTATTGCCATAATTATAAATGGCTATGCTTATGGAGCCTATAGACGAAACTGAGGCATTAAAGGCTATGCTCATTATTGTGAATTCACAGGAGTGGGTAAGGGCATTTGCCAGCGAGTACCCGAGTGATTCTATGTATCCGTAGAAGTAGCCAAAGATTAGGAGACTTAGGGCTACAGCTATGACTAGCAGTATTGTTGCACCTACAACCTCACTAATACCGGAGGAAACCATAAGAAATCACTTATGATGCGATTTTGACTTAAAATGCTCAACGTTTTCACCTGACTACGATGATGCCACCACGGATGTAGTGTATTTAGTACCGCTTGATGTGACGAATAATAAATCGTAAGCTGTCCCCTGACTTATACTGCATGTTGATGGCAATCTTGCTGTAATCTCTACTGTTGACCCAGGATTTATTGTGGTTTCAGGAATTGTTATATTACACAGCAGGTTGCCATTTGGTGAACTTAATATGTAGATGTCTGCTATTGTTACTGGTACTGTGCCGGTGTTCTGTACGTAAGCCGTTAATCCATTACTAGCCGATAGACTTGCCGCGGTTACCTGAAATTGCTCTGGTGTTGCCATTGAGCTTACCTTGGTTGTTGTCGCTGTTAAGTATCCACTGAACCACATGTAGAGTAGTACTGCGGCTACCACTGTTATGACTATTAGTAGTATAGCCGCCACTATCGGTTCTATACCCAGGCTTTTTCTGTTATTTCTATTCTGCATCATCAATTCCTAATTCACGTACATCTTTATAAATCTATCTTTCAATTTATCGAATCTTTTTTCACACGGTGTGTAGGTATATCATTACGTACATTACGTAATTTACTAAGGTTATGGTAATTATTAAAATTGATGCGTGTAATAAGCCCACTATTGGTCTTCCATAAACTATTCTCCCAATTATCAAGCCAGCAATTATTGATTGCACCACGCCACTTATTACTATGATTGATGAGAATAATTGTACATTAATCATGGAGATTGTTGGTGTTGCGATGCCACCAGCCGATACACTAACCGTTATCTTACTTATGCTTGGTACCATTAGGTAAATTACTATACCCGCGAGTACTATGTATATTGCCATTACCACGTATATCAAGGCTAGGTACGGCTTAACCTGGCTAGCCTTATCTAGGTAATAACTTACTGTGTCCTCAAAGGACTTGTAAGCCATGTCTAGGGTTTCCTGGAGTCTAGCCCCTGACTTTATTGCCGTATCAAGCATTACTGCGAGTATTGCTAAGTAATTATTGCCAAGCTCCCTAGATATCCTGGTCAGGTCCTCCTTAATTGTTATTATGCCCATGCTTTCCTTCATAATTGACTCAGCAAGTATCCCGCTTAATCTGCCTCTGCCAACCTTAGTGAGCATTTCTGCAATGTTACTTAAGGACTGACCTGAACCTAAGCCATCTCTGAGTATCCTGATCACTGTGGGTATCTCCATGAGTATTTCATTATTCTCTCTCCACAGTCTATATTCGGTGATAGATAGTGGTAGTAGTTCGATGGCTATGGCTATAGCAGTCAATGTAGATCCCAATATACTGTAGGGTATTGGTACGTCCAGTACTAATCTATCAATACTTACTTGAACAAAACCTCTTGGCAATAGTACATATGGTACTATAATTGTAATTACTACAGCTATCATCGTCATTAGATAGAGAGTTGTTCCTCTTTGCATGTTAACGCCTCAAGTTAATAAGTTCAGTTTCAAAATTATAAGTCTAAATTTTAAAATTAAAGATTTATAACCCAGAATTGAAATTATTCCCGTGACCGAGAAAGACATTGAGTTAATTGATGAGTATGAGATTATTAAGGGATTGGTTAATGTAGTTATCGTTAGAGATAGAACCACTGGGCTTTATTTGTATAACGTGATTGAACCAACACTTAGTGATAATGCAAGTAAAGTACTTATGAAATCCAGGGAATTACTCAGAATGAGCGATAAATTGCCGGAGGGTAATAACGTCGAGGTCTACTTAAGGGCATTGATTAATGAGACAATGAGTAAGTTGAGGATTAAGTTAGGTGATGATGAAATAAGAAACGTTATGTATTACTTGGTGCGGGATACCGCAGGTTATGGTAAAATTGACCCATTAATTAGGGATGATTATACTGAGGACGTTAATATTAATGGACCCAATAAGCCCGTTTATGTATGGCATAGTAGATATGAGCACTTAAGGACTAATATTACCCTAAGTAACGATGAGTTAAACAGCCTTGTCGTGAAGATTAGCCAGAGGGTTGGTAAGAACGTTAGTTCGGCATACCCAATACTGGAGGGGTTATTGCCAGAGGGACTCAGGGTTGAACTTGGGCTTAAGGATATCTCGCCTTATGGTTCCATAATCACCATTAGGAAGTTCAGGGCTAATCCCATAACTGTTATTGACTTAATAATTGATGGCGTCATTAAGGCTGATGCGGCAGCAACTCTATGGTTTATGCTTGAGAATGGTATAAACATGGTCATCATCGGCCCGACTGGTGCAGGTAAAACGACACTACTTAATGCATTGCTATTCCTTATAAGGCCCGAGGCTAGGATTGTGACTATTGAGGATACTAGGGAGATAAATATACCCCATGAGCAGTGGGTTCCATTAGTAATTAGGGAATCCGAAACGCCTGGCGTTCGAAATGTGACAGCGTACGAACTCGTCAAAGTCTCAATGAGAATAAGACCTGATTATTTAGTCGTTGGCGAATTAAGAGGTGAAGAGGCCTATGTCTTCTTCCAGGGATTAGCCAGCGGCCATACTGGCTTAACCACAATACATGCTAGTTCCCTGAACGCTGCCGTGAGGAGACTGTTGTCTAGGCCAATGAACGTTCCGCCAGCCTTAATACCACTGGCCAATGTGTTCATATTAATTAATAGGGTAAAGGTGAGCGGCAGAATCGCTAGGCGTGTGATCGATATTAGTGAGTTACTTGATGTATCGAGAGACGGTTTAAGGGTTAATACGTTGTTTAGGTGGAGTAAGGATAAAGATGATATCATTAAATTGAGTGATAGTGCCTTAATAGCCGATTTAATTAGGATGGGTAAGGTATTGCAAGAGGAAGTGGATGGAGAACTTAAGAGAAGAACTGAGGTAATGGTAGCTATGGCGAAGTATGGGTTTAGATCACCGGAGGCTGTTTTTAGGGTTACTAGGAATTATTATGTTGATCCAGAGAGAACGCATAAGACCGTGATTAGTGGTGAACTACCTTGATTAACCCAATAAGGGCTTATAGGCATTGGGTTGGTGGTTACGTTAATAGGCTTCATATGCTTAGTGGTTATGATTTCAATAGGGATTTCGTAATCGTAATAACCACGTACACTCCATTCATCATCATTGCATTAATAATGGCTTATGTACTAATACCAATAATTACATTAAGGGATATTCTGCTCATTGTAACAACTGTATTACTCATTGATTACCTATCCGTGCTTGTGTATATGAATGCCAAGGTTTACGTGAGGACAAGTCACTTTGAGAGGTACCTAGCTAATACGCTGATGATCATGACACCTCTAGTAGCCAGTGGTGTGACACTTGAGGAGTTAATTGACACCTTAGCCATAATTGAAAGAGACCCATACATAGCCAGGGAATTTAAAATAATACTTAAGGATGCTAGGGAGGGGGGTATGGATATACTTACGGCACTAAGAGCAAGCCTTAATCGTGTCCCATCAAGAACCTACAACGAAGTCTTCAGTCTCATTACTGAGACCTATCTAATCAGTGCTAACCTAGCCGACATACTAATGCTTAAGCTCGAGTATTTAGTTAGAAATAAGTATAATAAATTAAGAAGTGCTACCCAGGTACTTAGTTTATTTATGGAGGTATATTTAGTCACAGCATTACTCTTACCGATATTACTCGTGCTTATTATAGTTACAATATCGCCATTAGGACCTATATACCTAGGATCTATTACTTTAAGTCCAACACTTGTTCTCTTAATAACTACATTAATATACTCACCAGTGATGGGTTATGTGATGTACCTACTAATTGATTCTACAATATCCTCAATAGAATAACCGAATTTAATAAAGCCAACCCAAGAATGTTGGACTGTCTACTGATCGATTTTAAATCAAGGCTATTGCATGTTATCAACAATCATCCAATGGGATTAGTCTTAGCTTCAATCTCGGTCTTTGTTTCCTTCGCCTGTTTTGGTTTTATTGCCAGTATTTCTATTTCATCTAGTGGCTTTATTCCGTACTTCTCCCTTATTTCCCTTGGTATTGTGAATTGCCTACTGGCGGTGTGCCTAGTCCTTAGGAGTTTAGTGTTGTTTATGACTATGGTATCATCACCATGCCTAATCGTTACGTCAGCATACCTAACCCACTCAAAACCAAGAGCCCTAACCAAACTAACCGGCAAAAGGACTTGACTATTAACGTAGATCTTAGTCCTATAGGGAAGTTCATCAACTGGCTTCGCCCTCATAATGTACCTATACATTCAATCCCTAATATAAAAACTCTAAGCATGAAAATAACAAAGAATTGACGGCAATATGGTTAATAATACTGCTAAGTCCTCATACCTCTGTTAAATGTGACAAAGAGATTTCATCCCAATTTGTTGGTATCGTAATTAATCGTTACCCATATTCCTATGCCAATTATGAAATGACCAATCTTTATTTGGTTGAGTCTTAACCTATTTTAGAAAGAGTTTATTGGTTTTTAAACTCAATCAACTTCTAATTAATGATGGGCGGGCAGTCTAGCGCAATCGAGTTGGTATTAATACTATCTGTGATACTGGCCAGCATAGTAATATTCCTACTGCTAATACCCAATTACTCCTATTCGGCTGGTTCTGAGGTTAATATGTTCCAGCTCAATGCAATGGCTCAATCACTGCTTCAGTACATTGTTACGAGCCCTGGGAACCCAATTTATTGGGGGCTGAATGCAAGTCAAATAACGTCCTTTGGATTAGCCGAACCAAATCAACCATACCACCTAGACCCATTCAAGGTAATGGCTTTGGTCTATTGGGACTATGTTAATGGTCTTGTGCCAAGCCCAGTACTCGCCAATAACTCCTGCCTACTGAGCCAGATTAGTGGTGTTGGTTTTAGGAAGTACCTGAGCCAGTACGGCATTGGCGCCATATCCATAAGCAATTCCTGGCTCTTCATACCATCAACTCCCACGGGCTGGCTAATAAATTATGACGAGGTTAAGGAGTTGCTGGGTCTCGGTGGGGATTACGACTTCATGCTAGTGATAACTCCGGTCCTAAACATAACAGTCACTGGATTTCCACCAAGTGGCCCAGGGGGATTCAACCTATACATTAGGGTTTTGGGTTACGGCAGTGATTCGCCGGTTAGTGGTGCAAGCGTTAGTATTCAGTACTTCATAACTGACCAGGCTGGTAATGACTTGGCATGTCAATACGGCATATTGACACCATGTACACCAGCACCAAGCACAGTGTCATTACCGAATTCATCAACCTTCACAATAATAATAAGTAATCCACTCGTTATTGAGGGTTCTGAAACATCAATGACAAATGCGAGTGGCGTTGCGGCATTCACACTGCCAATGGCTTATGATGGGGATAACACGTACTTCCTCATAATAACGGCGTCAATAGGTGGGCTCTCTGACTACACGTACTACCAATACCCAGCCCAATCGGTGCCACTACTCACTGTGGGTATCCTACCAAGCGGTAGCAATTATAACTCGGTGATCTTCGTAGACCCACACATACTCAGGAACTGCCTTAGCAACATTGGTGTCCTCCAGAACCCGGGCTCCTCAGCCCTCGGCCTTAGGATAATAGCTGTCTACAGGAGCTTGTACGGGTACTCATTCGAGAGCCTAAACTTCACGTTGAATCCCGGTGGTGGTTCTCACTCATACCCAATACCATGCAGTGTGTTGGCCCTATCCAACGCCAATGACTACTCAACCTGCTACTGGAACCTACCCAACACTCCAATGATACTCATAGCCAATGTTGTTAGGAATTCACAGGGTCAATCACCGGGAGTCCCAATAACCCAGACAGTGATCATACCCTACGGATCATGGCCAAACTATCTAATGGATAATGGACCAATAGTCTTCGGTAAATCCATAAAATACGCACCGGTGAGCACAGCGAGGGCCCTAGTCTACATTGGTGATTCCGCGTATTACATAACACTCTACCTATACTATAAGGGCGATGTTTATGGCCCTATGAATCAGCAATAATCGTCATCGTAACATCTTAGGCTCGACACTGTACAATATGAATTGATGCATTCGCGGTTTTTATGGAGATCTCAGACTAGGATTGCGAGGAGTGTGATTATTGGAATTAGCATTTAGGGCTATTATACCCCACCACTAAGGTACCCGCTTGGGTACCTAAATAACAATCAACTCTTTCTAAAATAAATCCATGGCAGTATGAGAAATATGTGTCATACGTAATTAAGTGTTACTCACCGTACGCACTCTTTTGTTATTGAGTCAATCCTCTCATTTCATTCTTTTCAATTTAACTAAATAACACGCACACTCTTTGCCAAGGCCATAGGAAAAATTTTTATTGGCAATTGAATTCTAGAAAGATAATGAACGGGCCTAAGCCCATAAATGGGCTCCCCTATAGAATAAGGGTCTATATCAATGGCCAGGTATTGATACCGGCCAGTGTTGTTAGGCTATTAGGTATTGAGTGGGCTAGGTATGCTAGGGTTATTATTAGGCATAGTGGCAGGGTTATTGAGTTGAGGAGGGTCCTACTGCTCAAGACTAGGAATACCGCCAGCCGCCAGTTCACAATACCGAGGAGCGTTAGGCTCTTATTCAACATTAGGCCTCTCGATGAGGTTGAGGTTTTGTCAATAAGCCCGTTGAGCAGTGATGAGTTTGAGGAGGAGTTTAGGGTGGTTAATCATGGTTAGGGTATTAATCAATGGCCTAAACACGGCGTGCTCTGGCCCTGACAATGCTGACTTCATTAATTACTGGTGCACGGTACTAAGCGGCTTTAGGGGGTTCGACCTAGTCTTTGAGGATCCAATAACCGACATTGCCTGGATAGTGCTGAGGCCAAGCCTTGGTATTGATGTCATCACCTGGATAATAGAGGATTCGGGGCTTGAGGAGTACTTCGACACCACAATAATAACGCCAGGGTGCAACACCCAGGGCGCAGTTATTTTAGTGCCTAGGGAGCCACTGAGGCTAATGGAGTTCTATAGGCAGGAGGTGGTGGGCCTAGGCTCCATAAGGTGTGCAGCGCCGAGTAAGGAGTCGTTTAATGCTTGGCTTAGGATTGTTGATGGATTGGTGAGGAGTGTGGGCATTGAGAAATTAACTAAGTACGCAATAGATGCCTTAAGCCGTGGCAGTAAAGACGTGAGCAATCAAAGTCGGCTCAGGAATCTAGGCGTTAATAGGCGTCGTGGTAGGGCGCTGGCACGCACGTAACACAGCAATCTACCCAGCACAACCTGGTGGATTAATACCTATGGCTTAATGGGTTGATACCTATCAAGCACTCTGTATATCCTTACCCATGTGTATATTGATTCCGCACCGGCCACGTAGTGACCCCTAATGAGTCTGTATGGGCTTGCATAACCAATGTGCACGAGGTATGCGTAGTAACTGTTTAACTTAGCCCAAACAGCATTAGATTTCTTCGAATCCGTCACAAGTATGTTAATGGCGAGGGCAAACCCCCATTCCTTGAGTCGCTGAGCCGCCAATTCATAATAATCCTCGTTATGAACTCCGCATAGTCATTGATTAGAGATTTATCGTTGTATGGTGGCAGTGCCATAGCCCTAGCCACAGGTAGGATGAACTCGCGGATAAAACCATCGACAACAAATTTAACCCCCACATAAATAGAAACTACAGTGAGCACTTATAACAAGTACTTATTATAAAGAGTGCAGACGTAGTAATTGTTAAGCAGTGACAATGCATGCAGTGGGGTTATCACTAAGAACATAATTATGAGCAGTTTACTAAGAGTATTAATGCGGATATAACAATCTTAATGAATAGTGCGTATAGCCCTGCGTAAAACCTAGCCCTAAACAAAACTCCTCTCTTTATAAGCCAAAAGTATTCCTCCCTTATTTGGTAGTAATAAATCAAATAGGCCTGTACCTAAGAAAATAAAATTCACGGGCTTTGTATTTCCCTGCAGAAAATGAAAAAGCATGCGGAATACCATGAAACTGTGCCTAGTCATTTATAGGTTAAGCAGGGATCGTGAGTATTACTTAAACACGATGATTTAAGCCGAGGATTATTGAAGAGGACCTTTGGGGCATTGTTATGCTAATTATTACCATAATCCTTAATACTTATTATTGTAATTGCTAGATTGTACGACCTACTTACCGCATTACTGCTCTCAATGTAGCCTTGGATTCGAATTAATACTAGTACCTAGTCTATTTATCGATACTATTACCTCTTAATTTTTCTGAATTTTAAGTAAGATTGTTCATTATATTTAAAATTAAATAAAAACCATAATAATTGCAAAAAACTTTTTCACTTCCTTATTTTTCTTCTTATGTAAATTAATAGCCATGAGATAATTAGTATGATTATTAGAATGATTATGATTAATAATGTTGGTGTGAAACTCAATACCTGTGGAGTGTTAGTACTAGGGTTTTTCGAGAATGTTAATTCTACGGTTGTATTACCCGTTATGTTTATTTTTCCTGAGGATGGTGTTGCTATGTAGTTATTTGACGTGATCGTGTATGTGTACATACCAGGTTTTGTTATGAATGCTATCTCATTTGTCGTTGATGACTTTATTACCGAATTCATAGTGACTGACCACTTCGTCCCCGCTGGAAGCCCCGTCTCTATAAACGTAACCGTATAGCTCAAAGGTAATGTTATTCCTGGGGATAATACAGTTATTATGCCAATCCTTGGATTTGTAACATATACATAGTCATTGTATGGATTATACAAGGCGCTATTTGGCATACCGCCAGTGACTATTGTATTGACTATGGTCGTTCCATTCATTATTGTTATGGACCCCGACAGGTAATTAATCACGTACACAAAGCCGTTAGTCTGATCATAAACATCGGGTACTGGGAAGGTTCCAGTAGTTATATTGGCAATAATCCTAGTACTGTTTATTACTGTCACAGAGCCATTCTCATACGGTGGAGAGAAGGAAATAACATTACCCACATAAACATAGCCATTTGATGGGTCATAAAGCATTATGTCTGGGTTATGGCCTGTAATTACATTAGTAACTAGGTAAGTGCCGTTTATTACTGATACGTAGTTTGAATATAAATTACTAACGTAAACATAACCATCCTCTTGATCATAAACCATATAGCTTGGGTATAAACCAACGGTTATGTTTGCGATTACCCTGGTATCGTTTATCACGGATATAGTGCCAGGTAGCATGCGCCCTTCCTGGGAGTAGGGATCCGAATTGCTAACATAGACATAATCATTCTTGTAATCAAGGACCATGTACGTTGGGTAAATACCTGTCGTCAAATTTGCCACAACCTTAGTACCATTGAGCACTAGGACTGTGTTAGAGCCGGCATCGGCAATGTAAATATAATTGTTCAAGTCATTAAGTAGTATATAACCAATCCTCGGGGCTGCAGTTATATTGGCAATAATCACCGTTCCATTAATCACGGTTACATAACCAACCACCGGTATCTGTGATGGCGACCTATAACCATTAGGCATACTTACATACCCATACTTATTGCTGGTCACGTATATAAGCCCATTAGCCGGGTCATAAAGTAATGCACCACTTGCCGTGCCAGGCAGGGAGATACTGGCAATTACCTTAGTACCATTTATCACGGATATACTCGTATTATTCGCAGTAATTGAATATGGGATCACGTATATATACCCATTTTTCGGATCAAAGATTGCGTTGCTTCCAAAGCCCTCAGGACTACCTCGCCCAATGGTTATGTTAATAATTAGCCTTATACCATTGATCACATTTACAGTTCCAAGTTCAGGGTTAATGGCATATACATAATTATTTAATGGATTATAAATCATGTACATGGGGTCGCCACCCGTGGTTATATTAGCCATAATAATGACACCACCAAAAACCTGTTGTGGCACCAATAGCAAGGAAATACCCACTAACATAAAAACGGAAAGAGAAAGACCAATTATATGCTCCATCTAAATCACCAGCAACATGTAATAAATATACTAATAAACCTTTTTACTATCAATAAAAATAATTATTGCAATAAATAAAATTATCATTTAAAGAAAATAAAAATAATGATTCAATGCAGTACCCAGTAAATAACGCCTCATGTGATATCCAACTCCCCTACGCCATCATCATAATACTCGCCAGAAGAGACCAATAGATCTCTTCTCAGTAAGAACACATTACAAACCATCCTAAGAGATCCATATGCCTGACGCGCCTAATTGAATGCGCTCCATGTTAATGTGTCACAATAATATTGTTCTCTTACCACTAACATGAATGCGCTACCACCCATGAAACAACTACTACCTATCACTCAATGAATATAGGTAACTCACCTATATATTGAAACTCATGTTCGTCGATCCACGGTCCCTCGACCCATATAACCGCCTTACAGATAATATTGGCATTGACGATCTTAATAAGTCTTTCCAAAGTCCTCATGGTACTTCCTGTTGAAATAACGTCATCAAGAAGGCAAACCCTACGTCCCCTTAAACGCATTGTTGATACGGAATCAAGTACTAATCGTTGAGGCTTTCTTGTCGTTATTGAACTTACATCAACGCTTATATAATCACTCATGTAGGTCTTAGTGTCCTTACGTACGATTATGAAGTGATTAATCCCTAGTTTCTTTGAGACTCCATATGCTAAGGCCACGGACTTTGCCTCGGGCGCAACAATAACATCTGGGTTAAATGGCCCTATAAGTCTTGCCAATTCCTCTGAAATAACACCAATAAACTCGGTGTCACCAAGTACTAAGTCTGCGTCTGAGGCTATGTATGCCCCAAACCTCTCATTATTAATTGTAACATACCCGATATAGACCACAGGCAATTCCCTTTTGAGGCCCATAATCTCTATGGGATGGACCATCCTACCATCATACTTAATAACTCGTTTATACGTCGCTAACATTAGGTTGGTTATTTCAAGAATTATTTAAATATTTTTCTTATCTCTCGGTATGTAATATCGTTATTGTTTAATCATTTTATTAAATAATTTATTTAATGATTTATTTAAATAAATAACGATATTACTCCGTGTGTATTGGTGAATAATATTTATAAGAATTTTTATAACAATAAAGACAATGCAGGGTTACTCCATAGCCGTACTGGCTAGCCATTCGGCCCTTGACGTGCTTGATGGTGCTAGGGATGAGGGTTTTAGGACAATAGCCGTTGCCAAGAGAGGTAGGGAGTTACCTTACCGCGAGTTTTCCATTATTGATAGACTCATCGTCCTTAATGATTTTGTGGAGATTATAAATAGTGATGTTATTGCATTACTTAGGCAGGAGAACGTGATCTTCGTGCCTAATAGATCATTCGCGGTCTACGTGGGTTATGATAACATTGAGGGTAGATTCCCAATACCAATATTCGGCAATAGGTACCTACTGCGTTGGGAGGAGAGAGTTGGTCCACACAATTACTATAGGTTATTGGATGAAGCTGGCATTAGGAGACCGAGGACCTTTAATAGCGTTGATGATGTGGATAGGCCTGTCATGGTTAAGCTACCTGAGTCTGTTAGGAGAGTTGAGAGGGGCTTCTTTATTGCCAGGGATAGAGATGATTTGTTAAGGAAGGCTAGGCGATTGTCCGAGAGGGGTTTAATCAGGCTTGAGGACCTTAGTAACGCATCAATAGAGGAGTTAGTGCTTGGTGCTCATTTTAACGCCAATTACTTCTACTCAAGGGTTAGGGGTAGGCTTGAGTTGCACAGCTTCGACAGAAGGATTCAGAGCAACCTTGATGGTGTATTTAGACTTCCTGCAAGGGATCAATTGGACATCGATGCCGATGTTAGGTATATAGAGGTTGGGCATGAAATGGCTACGATAAGGGAAAGCCTACTGGAAAGAACCTTTGAAATTGGACATAGATTTGCCGAAACAACCCAAAGATTGGTTCCACCTGGTGTAATAGGTCCCTTCACACTACAGTTCATGGTAACCCCTGAACTGGACCTGGTGGTTTATGATGTGGCGCCCAGGATTGGCGGCGGCACGAATATATACATGGGGATTGGCTCACAGTATAGTAAGTTATACTTTGGTAAGCCTATGTCAATTGGTAGGAGGATTGCCATTGAGATTAAAGAGGCTACCGAACAGGGTAAGCTTGAGGAGGTGATTACATGAGTGTGAACATTGAGTCAATAATAAAGGATTACGACTTAGATAGGGTCAGCATAGCCACAGTGGCCAGTCATACGGCACTGCAGATACTTAGGGGCGCCAATAAGCTTGGTTTTTACACGATAACCGTGGCCAAACCATCAACGGCCTGGTTCTACAGGCATTTCGGTTTTATTAATGAGGTTATTGAGGTTGATTTCAGTGATTTTGAGTCAGTAATTGATCACTTAATTGAGAGAAATACCGTGTTTATTCCACACGGTAGTTACGTGGAGTATATCGGTTGGAGGAGAGCAATTAGCATGCCAATACCGACCTTTGGAAATAGATACTTGATTAAGTGGGAGTCTGACCAGAAATTGAAGATGAAACTCCTAGAGCGTGCAGGGATACCAATACCCAAGTCATTTGATGACCCAAGCATCGTGAATAAACCAGTCATTGTTAAACTCTATGGGGCAAAGGGTGGCAGGGGCTACTTCATTGCCAGGGATAGGAACGAACTCATCAGAAGGTTGAGTAGTGTTAAGGAGGACTTCATAATGCAGGAATACGTTATTGGAGTACCTGCCTATTATCACTATTTCACATCAAGAATGCATGATAGGGTTGAGATCATGGGTATGGACATTAGGTATGAGAGCAATGCTGATGGTAGAGTCTTTGGACTTGAAGAGCCCACGTTTGTGGTCGTTGGGAACTTACCAATGGTCCTCAGGGAGTCATTATTGCCCACTGTACAGAGGTATGGAGAAGACTTCGTTAAGGCAGTGTCTGAATTGGTTCCGCCAGGCATGATTGGTCCCTTCAGTCTCGAATCAATTATTAAGGATGACATGAGCATAGTGGTTTTCGAGTTCTCTGGTAGGATTGTAGCCGGGACAAATGTATACATGGGCATTGGAAGTCCATACTCAATTCTTTACTTTGATAAGCCTATTGATATGGGTGAGAGGATTGCCATTGAGATTAGAGAGGCCGTGAACAGGGATAAGTTAATCGATGTCTTGACTTAGGTATTGTTTAATTATTTTATTAAATAATAAACGAGAATTATTAAGGAAAACCTTTAAATAATATTTAATTATTTGTTTAATTAATGAGCAATGCAACAAGCAGGTATTTGGTACACGTAGCGATAGTCCTTAAAGGTTCACGTGATCCCGAGGGTGAAACCATACATAGGAGCCTCGTTATCACTAACGGGTATAACAGTGTTAATAGGGTGATTAGTGGTAAGTACCTGGGCTTTCTTGTCGAGTCTAGAAGCGAGATGGAGGCCATTAAGTATATCGAGGAACTTTGCATGAAAGCACGTATTTACAATCCAACAGTCCATAAACTACTGGTGCTAGGTGTTGAGGGTGCCTAGGATTGCTGTGATTAGGTTTCCAGGCACTAATGGTGATCTCGACGTAGTTCACGTACTTAGGAACGTTGTTAAGGTTGATACGGAGCTTATTTGGTACGATGACTATAAGCATGGTATTTATGACGCGGTAGTTATTCCTGGGGGTTTTAGTTATGGAGATTGGTTGAGGGCCGGAGCGATAGCGGCCAGGTCCCGGGCAATGGGGGAGGTCGTTATGGATGCTGAGGATGGCGTGCCTGTACTTGGTATTTGCAATGGTTTCCAAATACTGGTTGAGACTGGTTTATTACCTGGGGCATTACTGCCCAATGATCCGCCCAGGTTCATAGCTAGGTGGATTTGGGTTAGGATTAATGATGTTAAAACGCCCTTTACAAAGCTATATGAACCAGGCGAGGTAATATCGATGCCGATTGCCCACGGTGAGGGCAGGTACTTCATAGACAGTATTGATGAGACTAGGGCCGTATTCACATACTTCGGGGAGAATCCCAATGGTTCGGTTGCCTCGATAGCGGGCATAGCGAATTATGATGGTAACGTCCTTGGCCTAATGCCTCATCCAGAGAGATCTGCAGAGTCCGTATTAGTACCAAGGAGATTCATAGCAGGTGGCCTTAAACTCTGGCTTAGTCTCAAGGAGAGCCTTAGGGGTGGTTGGTGATGAGTTTCGGTCCACCATTACTTGAGGACTCTAGGAAGATAATGCTGTTGGGTAGCGGTGAGCTGGGTAAGGAGATGGCCATTGAGGCTCAGCGCATGGGTGTTGAGGTCATAGCAGTGGATAGGTACGACATGGCTCCAGCAATACACGTTGCCCATAGGAGGTACGTGGTGAATATGATGGATGGTAACGCCATCAAGGCGCTAGTACGTAGGGAGAGCCCCGACGCGATAATCGCCGAGATAGAGGCGATAAACACCGATGCGCTCCTCGATCTTGAGGAGGAGGGTTTCAGGGTCATGCCTAACGCTAGGGCGGTTAAGGTGTGCATGAATAGGGTCGAATTGAGGAGGTTGGCTGCGGAGGAGCTTCAATTACCAACAGCCAGGTACTTCTTTGCCGAGGATTTCGAGGACGTGAAGAAGGCGTGCATGGACCTGGGCTTCCCCTGTCTATTGAAGCCAGAAATGAGCTCCAGCGGCCACGGCCACGTGCTCATTAGTAAGTACGAAGATGTTGAGCGAGGATTCAAGGACGCATTGACCCACGCGAGGGGTGGTGGTAGGAAGGTTGTGGTTGAGGAATACGTGAGAATTGATAGGGAGTTAACGGTGTTGACGTACAGGTACCCTCAGGGTAATAATGCGGTTACCGCCACGATACCGCCAATAGAGCACCAGAGACCTGAGGGTATCTATCACTATGTCGAGTCCTGGCACCCATCCACGGTGAGTAATGACATTATTGAGAGAGCCAGGGAATACGCCATTAAACTGGTAAATAAATTAGGAGGGCTTGGGATATATGGTGTCGAGATACTTATCACTAGGGATGGCAGGGTACTGTTCAGCGAAGCATCGCCGAGACCCCATGATACCGGTCTAGTTACGTTAGTTAGCACCGACATAAATGAGTTTCAAATACACGTGAGGAGCGCCTTGGGACTACCAACACCCGAGGTCAAGCTGGTAACACCTGCGGCCGCCCACGTAATCCTCGCAGAAACCGAGGCTTGGGCACCAAGGATCACTGGGCTTGAGGAAACGCTAAGAATACCCGGTGTCCAGGTTAGGTTGTTTGGGAAACCCTTCGCCTATAGACATAGGAGGATGGGCATCGTCCTGGCCACGGGAAACACTGTAGAGGAGGCTAGGGAAAAGGCTAGATTAGCAGTATCACTAATTAAAGTGAGGTAACAAAGTTAAGATTCAGGTTAATTTTAAAGTAAAAATTATGTAGATAAGGAAAAAGAGAAATTCGGCTGTATTTGTACTTCTGGAGTATGAATGGACTAAGTATATGAATAGGAATGTTAAACCCGTGAGAAGGAAAGCCATATCTCTGGATGTTACGCTCTCCACCTCTCGAGTAGTAATCATGCAAGCGCTATGCTGGGTATGGTAAAGGCTATATCAAATTAGACCGGTGTTATCTGAATGCTTTGACTATGCATCCAGGACTTTATAAGAAGCAACAGTATTGATCATGCCATTATGTGTAATCATAAACGGTGATTTCACCGCCGGGCACCCAATCAATTCTTATCTTGCCCAGTCCATGGTCTCTCCTCCACTTATAGACAGTTCTGATACGCTCAGCATCCTTGATCCTCCTCTCAATCAGTTCCTCGCTACCAATATCACGCCTATGCATTAATTGCCAATCAAGTGACTTAATATGGGATATACAATTCTCAATCTTTTCATAGGTCTCTCCATACGTGTTACCCATGGCAAGAACCTCCACCGCTCTCGAGCTCAGGGTCTTGTAAAGTCCACCTTCCTCAATAACCGACCCAAAATAAACCTCGCAGCCCATTCCTCTTATTCCATCCATGTCAATGATCATTGATTTACCACGGGCTAACCCCCTATTGTGGGGATAACCCATTGGTGCCACAGCCTTTGAAATAGTGACAATCCCCTCCTTAAATGAGTACTTAACACTTGATAACCTACCCTCAATGGCGGCCTCTATTATTTCCAGTAAATCACCATTGAGCATTGCCAATGCGTTTAGTGCCTCAGGATCGCCGAACCTACTGTAGTACTCAATGAGCGTAGGTCCATATATTGTGAGCATGAACTGTCCACTCAATACACCAACATACCTAGGCCCAATCTCACGTTGTAATGCATTAAGCGTTCTCCTCACTATTTCAATGCTTTCCTCATATTCCTCCTGGGTTAGGAAGGGTAATGATGGACCTGGACCCGCTATGGCGCCCATTCCGCCGCACTCAGGGCCTATATCGTGATCGAATACATGTGGGTGGTCCTGAATTGGCGGTAGCGCGATAATAGATTTACCATCACTTATTACCTGTACTGTGTACTCAACACCTGTTACGGCTTCCTCAACGACAATAAGTTCATCAATATCGCCATAGGCAGCCATATCCCTGGACACCGTGAGTATCTGGGATACCTTAGCCTCATTGATGCCATCCCTAAGATAGGCCAGTCTATCCCAAAATACCCTAACGCCCTTACCACCGCTCTGCCTGGCTGGCTTTATCGCAACAGAACCTGCGTTGGATATATACTGAAGCGCCTCATTGATGTTCCTAAATGCCCTAAAGGCGATCCTACCTGGTATTCTGTACTTCCACATTAAGGCCCTTGCAAAGGCCTTGCTTTGTTCTATCATGGCTAAAGACCTTGGAACCCCAAAGGTTGGTATACCAAGTTCGACGGCCTTATCAGCAACGCCCGCGAACTGAGGTTCCTCGGGCCCAATAACCACTAGGTCCGGGTTAACCCTATTAACGGCATTAACCAAGCCCTTCTGGTCCAGTTCAGACTTCACTAACTCGCCGCCACTACTCTCGACAATCCTCCTAATCCCTGGATTTTCATGTGTAACCAATGCACTGATCCTGGGTTCATGAACGCTTAAACTAAGTTTAGCGGCCAGGGCGTGCTCCCTGGCTCCATCACCCACAATTAGTACCTTGCTCCTTATCATAATTGATTAAATAATCGCGTTACAGCCTTAATAATTGTTTCCCTTAAATTATTCAATTAAATTATTAAACATATTATTTAAATAATTATTTAAATAATACAGGAAGAAATTACCAATATAATTCAGGGTATTTATTTAATTAATTAAGTAAACCTTAAATAAACAAGAAAAAAGTCATTACTAAGTATGTCCCGTAACTGGACTGGGGAGTTAATTTACGAGGGTAAGGCTAAGAGGGTCTACAGGGTTAATGATGAGTTCCTCGTTATGGAATTCAAGGACGAGGTCACGGCATTTGACGGCGCCAGGAAGGAACACGCACCTAGTAAGGGTAAATTAGCCGCAGCTCAGACGGTATTCCTAATGGGATTACTGGGTAAGTACGGCATTAGGAATCACTTGGTTGATTGGGATGGCGATAGGAAAATACTGGTGAGGAGTCTCAGGATGATACCCATAGAAGTCATTGTTAGGAATTATGCCTATGGATCATTCCTAAAAAGAATGCCCCTAGTGAAGTCAATGACGAAGTTCAGCAAACCGCTCATTGAGTTTCACCTAAAGAGTGATGAGCTCCACGACCCACTAATAACCACGGATGACATAATAGAGGCTGGCTTAGCAAGCCAGGAGCAGTTAAATGAAATAATGGGCATTGCATTAAGGATTAACGAAATTTTGAACAATTACATGGCAAGTAAAGGACTGACACTTGTGGACTTTAAACTGGAGTTTGGTTTTGATAAGTCAAATAACCTGGTTCTTGCCGATGAATTAAGTGGTGACACTATAAGGGTTCTAATCAATGGCAGGCACTTGGATAAGGAATTATTTAGGAGGGGTAGTTCATCAGCAGACTTGGTTAAGGCCTATGAGGAAATGAATAAAATACTCGGTATATCCTAAATGCGTAACTTAACACCATCATTCATTGAAATATTAATCCCAGCGCGATCAACCACCTTACCGAGAATCCAATACCTAAGCCCCAAGTCCTCAATTACCCTGGTAACATCGCTTATGCGTTCCTCTTCGGTTATCACCATAAGCCCAACACCCATATTAAACACCCTATACATCTCACTCCATTCGATATTACCTGTCTCCTTAATGGTTTCGAATATGCACGGTGGTTCAGGGACCTCGAGATCAACACCTAAACCACCAATTACCCGTCTTATTTTAGTGAAGCTCCCGCCAGTTACATGAACAGCCGATTTAATTAAGCCATCTCCATAAAGCTTAGTCAATAAATCCCCATAGTAAGTGGTGGGTTTTAGAAGCCAATTAGCCAATTTATCACTGCAGACTTCGTCATCAAGACCATACCTACTCAGTAAAACCTTACGGGCTAGTGTATATCCATTCATGTGCAATCCACTGGATTCAATTCCAATAACCGTATCACCGACCCTTACTTTCTCGACATTCCTAATGCCCTTAATACCAAGTACTGTGCATGAGACATCAATACCGTTGACTAGGTCAGGCATTATGGCCGTCTCGCCGCCCAGGAGGGCAGCCTTAACCATGAGAATGGCATTCCTAATGCCAATAAGGACTCTGTGTACGGCCTCAGTATCATTGTTGGATATGGCTATGTAATCCGTAAATGCAATGGGTATGAAACCGTCACAGGCTATGTCATTAACATTGCCGATAACGCAGTCCCAACCAAGCACCTCAAGCCTACCTGTGGTCCACGCAATCATGGACTTCGTACCAACACCATCAGTATGCAGTGTTATTTCATGGTTGCCAAGCTGTATTGACCTTGTGAAACCACCCTCCATCAATGCAACACCTAATCTACTCGCTATATCGCGTATAATCTCATAGGCAGTCACATGCATTTCCTCGTGCTTACCTAGGTTAATTCCCGCCCTCTCATAGGTCCAGTTCACGTTTATCACCCACAAGACAGTAGGTGCATAGGCTATCTCTGCCTATACCTGATTCATCAGCTGCAGCATACAGGTCATTAAGGTCTGACCACGTTAGTGAGTCAACCTCGAGAACCCTCTGGGCATCGGCATAATTACTGAAGGCATTGGCAAGCAATTGGTTGTCTGGAGGCATATCAATACCATAGGGGCAGCTCCTAACTATCCTTGGGCTGGCTATGGCAACATGGACTTCCCTAGCTCCTGCCCTATGCCTAAGTACTTGCGATGCCTCCTTAATGGATATTCCCGTAAGTAACGAATCATCAACAAGCAAGACTCTCTTACCCTTAATCACATTAATGACTGGGCTAAGCTTTAGATGTACGGAGGATATCTTATCCAATATATCCTCCCTTAGCGCCGATCTATGTCTTTCTATATTAAGAAGTGCATATTCAAAGGTTTTTCCCATGATCTCAGCAACCTTAATTCCGTAAATGATGCCAGTCTCGGGCATCCCAATGACAACATCTGCATCAATCTTATTCGCCAACCTAAGGGCTAGTCTCCTAGCCAATGCCCTCCTAAATTCATAAACTGAATACCCATCAATTTCAGAATCAAGTCTTGATAGATATATGAACTCCATGATGCACCGTTTACCACGGAAATTACCTGCAACTCTGCTTACTGACAAATTTAGCCTACTGGCCCTGACTATGGTTCCAAGACTAACAAAAAGTCTCACCTCACCGCCCAGTGCATTTATAGTGGAGCTCTCGTTAGATATGATGGCTAGGTCGAAGCCGTAGGCACCAAGGACTAAATTCCTCAGTCCAGTAATGGGTCTATAGGCGATCAATTCACCGTCACTGGTTAAGGCAATTAGAGATGTGTAGGCAAGGGTCTTACTATCGCCAGTAACTAGTCTACATACTTCCGTGGGATCCACAACAATACCCTCAATGCAGTAGGCAATATCGGTATTACCGCACTTAATAAAGCCTCTTGATGCCTCGTTAGTGTATAGACATAGAAGCCCAGCCCAGCCGCTTGGGATATTGCCGTCCTCCCTAACCTCCCGTATAATGAACTTATTATCATTACTTAGTAAGGCGACCCAGGCAGTATCATTACCCCTATGCCTAAGCGCCGGTAGTGCGTATCTAAGTATCTTACTCACGTCCCACCCCTCATGAAAGGAAATCACACCTACAAAGCCTGAGACTCCCATACCCTATCCCCAGAAAATGCCTTCTCGCTTTCATCAATGTTGATAGTGAATGGATAATTACCTGTGAAGCATGCTGTACAAAGTTCGGTGGTTCCTATGGAATCCATAAGCTCATCAACTGTTAGGTAAACCAAGGAATCGGCGCCGAGATACCCCCTAACCTCATCTATTGACCTGCCGTGGGCTACTAATTCACGTCTAGTTGGGAAGTCCATGCCCATGAAGCATGGGTATCTAATTGGTGGCGAGGAGACCCTAACATGTATAGCCCTGGTTCCCGACCTCCTGAACCTAGGCAGAACCTTCCTAAATGTGTCGCCCCTTATGATCGAGTCATCCACAAGGGATATAGACCTACCCTTAACAATATCCCTAATCACATTGTACATATTTACAGACCTTTCTCTAGGAGGTTTGATAAAACTACGGCCGACATATCTATTCTTAATTATTAATTCATGTATTGGCTTACCAATACCCTCTGCATAGGCCTCTGCCGCGATCCTAGCGGTCTCCGGCACAGGCGTCACAATGTCAATATCATGATTTCCCTCCTTATGAGCGAGCACCATGCCAAGCTTACGCCTGGCATCATAAACACTAATACCATTGAAATGCGAGTCAGGCCTGAGAAAATATATGTACTCAAGCGCACAATAGGCTCTCCTCACCCTGGGACCTTCAACCCAATGCTCTCTGCCTGACCCATGTAGCGCCAGGGCCTTACCAGGCTCGACTTCACGCCAAGTCATGCCCAGTGCCTCAAGCGCTGCCGATTCCGAGGCTATGGCTATGCCATTACCATCACTACCAATGACGAGAGGCCTAATGCCCCAGGGATCCCTAATGACTATTAATGAATCTCTCCAAATGGCTATTATGGAATAACCACCACGGAGTGTGTGGAAGAGCTCACTAATGCCATCATCAATACCTCGCCTACTCAGTAACTCCCTCATATAGTGAGCTAAAACTAAAGCGTCATAATTCGTCCTGATGCCAATACCAAAATCTCTCAACTTACTAATTAACTCAACGTAATTACTTATTGTACCATTAAATACCAGGGCGAAGTCATTACCAAGCACAATAGGTTGGAGCTCCACACCGTAGGGGCCACTCGTGCTATACCTGGCATGCCCAAGACATAGTGTTGAACTAATTGTCGAAACATCACTTAACCTGACAAGTGACCCATCCACGTGGCACACAAATGACACTCCCTCCTGACCCCTATGAATGAGCCATGGAGCTAACTTAACCACATAATTACCCGCATTAAGGCCCAGGAATGCCCATATACCACACATCACAGGGCACCCCATAATGAGTCATACGCCATCTCTAGCTCGTTTAGCCTCAGGGCCATTAATTCATGGTGGTCCCAGTGGACTATGGCATCATCACCGCCTGAACCGCCGATCACTGAGAATGGTATGCCTAGGTTGGCGAGCGTGCTTATTACTTTATTAAAATGCTCATTCTTAACCTCTATGATGTATCTGGCGTTGGTCTCGGAGAACGCTATTGCGTCTGGGCCAATACCATAATCATCAACTGGTGCTTTAGATAAATCAATATTAAAGCCAACTCCATTAATCAAAGCCATCTTACTCAGAGTCGTTAATAATCCACCAACGCCAATATCCATTGAGGCGCTCACTAAGCCATCCTGAATCAATTTAAGAACAGCCCTGGAATTCCTAGCCTCATCCTTAGGCCTTGGTCTCGGCGGTATGCCCCTAACAAAACCGTGGACTGCATATAGGTACTCAGACCCACCGAGCTCAGTTAATGTATTACCAATGATTATTATTGACCCATCACCAGTGAGTCCACCATCAACGACCTTACTAACATCACTTACCTGGCCTAACGCGACGACAGTAATCACGGGCTTAATTACATTACCGTTAGGGCTCTCATTGTAGAAACTAACCTTACCGCCAACTATTGGTATACCAAGTTCATGGGCAATCCAGGCAAGCCCCAGCACTGAATTCACGAAGTACCAGTACCTGTCAGGCTTCTCGGGATTACCCACGTTTATCGAGTCAACGGCAGCCAGAGGCTCTGCACCGACGGCAACCACATTCCTATAGGCCTTGGCTAGGGAATTGGCGGCTCCAATGAATGGATCAAGAAACGAGTATCTTGGATTTGCATCTGACTTCACGGCAATCCCTAACCTACTATCACCTCCATCAGCATCAAGGAGTCTTAACACTGCTGCGCCGGCCCTACCTGGTTTAATCACTGTCCTAACACCCACCTCATAATCATACAAACTGAATATTGGTTCCTTAGACGCAACATTTAGGCTACTTAATACCTTAATTAACGCCTCACCAAGTTGTACCTTGGGCAATTCCGGAATTATCCTAAACCTGCTTAGGTACTGTGGTTCCTTGATGCCGTAATTAGTCTCTGGTGCATGTGTTACGAACTTTACAGGCAAATTAACGATTACGTTATTTTTGTGATAGGCTATGAACCTACCATTGTCAGTTAGGACACCAATTATGTCATAGCCGACACCATATCTCCTCAACACCTCCTCAACCTCACTAAGCCTATCCCTACTTATCACAATTACCATCCTTTCCTGGGACTCTGAGACTAGGATCTCCTCAGATGCCATGTGCTCCCTAGTCCTAATCTTGTCCAGGTAAATCTCAATGCCAAGATCGAATTGGTCGGCGAGCTCGCTCAATGCCGTGGCTAAACCTCCACCGCCCACGTCCTTAATAGCCTTGATTAACTTTCTACTTCTTAATTCAATCACCACATCAATTAGTAACTTCTCAAGTAATGGATTGCCAACCTGTACAGCACCTATATCACTCTCATCTTTATCCAGGACCTTAGATGCAAAGGAGCTACCAAGCATTCCATCCCTACCAACATCATTACCAATAATTAGAACTAAATCACCGGGGCTTGCTTCGCCCATTGCGACATCCTCCAGTTTACCGACACCTATGCAGGTAACTAGAACTATTGGGTTTATGGCGAACGACTCATCAAACCATACCTCACCAGCAACCACGGGTACACCGATCCTATTCCCATAATCCGAGATCCCTCTTATGACGTTTCTCGCTATCCATCGGGAGTGAGGATCATTGGGTAAACCAAAGTGTAGGTTATCCATTAATGCAATGGGCCTCAAACCCACGGTCAATATGTCCCTCACAATGCCGCCAACGCCCGTCGCGGCGCCATCGTAAGGATCCACCGCAGATGGGTGATTATGGCTCTCTATCTTGAAACTGACCATTAAATTACCTAAACGAATCAGTGGAGCATCAAGCCCAGGTCCTCTGAGTACGTGTGGCGCCTCACTGGGCAATAGCTTAAGGAACCTCCTGCTACTCTTATATGAGCAGTGCTCACTCCACTCAGCCTCAA
Organism: Vulcanisaeta moutnovskia 768-28; assembly: GCF_000190315.1. Lineage (NCBI taxonomy): Archaea > Thermoproteati > Thermoproteota > Thermoprotei > Thermoproteales > Thermoproteaceae > Vulcanisaeta > Vulcanisaeta moutnovskia. The sequence continues at coordinate 1,899,432 of NC_015151.1, read as the reverse complement.
ATACTAACCACTCAGCCCGCGTTGGTTCCCTGCCTAGGGACCTCCTAATAATCGCCTTCTCATAATCGCTGAGGGGCATGGTCCCGACCTTTGTTTAATCTTTTATTTAAACAGTACACGGGCATACTACAGTTAGTTATGAAAAAATACTTTTAAAAGTTTTCTTTAAACAATAACTCCAATGAGCACGAAACCACTGGTCGGCGTGATAATGGGCAGTAAAAATGATTGGGATACCATGAGGGAGGCCGTAGAGTTACTCAACCAGTTAGGTATACCCAATGAGACTAAGGTTGTCTCGGCCCACAGGACGCCAGAGCTAATGTTTGAGTACGCAAAGACAGCCGTTGATAGAGGCTTAGAAGTAATAATAGCCGGTGCTGGAGGTGCTGCTCACCTTCCCGGAATGATAGCATCACTAACACCACTGCCAGTCATTGGGGTCCCAATACCGAGCAAGCACCTTAACGGTCTCGACTCACTACTATCAATAGTACAGATGCCCTACGGAACTCCAGTGGCCACGGTGGCAATAGGTAACGCGAAGAACGCAGCGTTACTCGCGGCTAGGATACTCGGCATTAAATACCCGAGCATCAGGGCTAAGGTTATCGAGTTAATGGAGTCGATGAAGAAGGAGGTCCTAAGCACGGTGCTCGGCTTATGAATAAGGTACTGGGTATCCTAGGTGGTGGGCAGTTAGGTCTCATGATGATAATGGAGAGTAAGAAGCTAGGCGTTAAGTTCCTGGTGCATGATGAGGATCCCGAAGCACCTGCGTTGGGCGTGGCAGATGGAAAATTCGTGGGGGATTCATGGAGAGCGTTAATAAATAAGTCCGACGTAGTTACTTTCGAGTTTGAGCACGTGAATCCTAACGCTGTAAGTATGGCTGAGTCGCTCGATAGGTTGAGGCCTGGCTCATTAACGATATGGCTAAAGCAGGATAAGATACGTGAGAAGGCGTTCCTTAAGGATCACGGGTTTCTGGTGCCCAGGTTCGTGATCGTCAACGGCTTAGAGGAGATGAACAAGGCAGTTAATCAACTTGGCAGGGTTGTTTTTAAGGAGTATCAGGGTGCATATGACGGTAAGGGTCAGTACTACGTTATGAGTAGGAATGACCTCGGTAAAGTACCGAGGAGGTTCCCATTATTGGCTGAGGAGTTTGTGGACATTCATAAGGAGGTTTCGGTGGTACTCGTGAGATCCAGCAATGGCGATGTACTAACGTATTCAGTAACCGAGAACTACCACTATAATGGGGTCCTCCTTTACAGCATAGCCCCTGCGGAGATTGATGAGGAGATTGCTAGCAGGGCTAAAGAGATAGCCGTAAGACTTACGGAGGTACTTAACCACGTTGGTGTCTTAACCGTGGAGTTCTTCATAACAAAGAGCGGAGAAGTGCTTATTAACGAGTTTGCGCCCCGCGTCCATAACTCGGGGCACTGGACATTGATGGGTGCTGCGGTGAGTCAGTTCGAAAATCACGTGAGGGCAGTCCTAGACCTGCCGCTGGGCTCCGTCGAGTTACAGAGACCGTCAGGTATAGTGAATATGTTGGGCGTTCCATACAATGAGGAGGTGATTAGAAGGGTGCTGGCAGTGCCAGGAACTAGCGTTTGGTGGTATGGCAAGGCGAGGGTTAAGCCCAGGCGTAAAATGGGCCATGTTAACATAGTGGCTAATAATGTGGGCGAGTTAAGGAAGAGGATTAACGAAGTATTGAGTATTGTGTATGGTAACGACATAGGTAGGTACGTACCTCCCTGGAACCTTACGTGAGGTAAACAAAATAACGCCCAGGTAATTCAAATTAATTAAGTATTATTAACAAGGTTCTCTGACTTCAACGGTCTTTCATCGAAGATCTGCCCTCACCGAACCTCCGAAGACCTTAACTTACCTGGCGGGTCGCTCCTGAACCTCCATAGCCCCTTACCGAAGGATTCAACGGCTATCTCCAACTCATCAGCCAGTAGGTCGCTTATCAATGGCTCATCAGCTAACGGTGAGACCAATACGTCAACTAGAAACTCCCTAGACTCCGCATCGCCCGCCACAACCTTAACCATGGCAACCCTTGGGGTAAAACCACACGTTTAATGGGCCGCCAGCCGTATCAACCCTAACCTCCCTAGCGCCCTCGGTCAGTGGCCATAGCTCAAAGCTCTAGCCATGTTCACGGGAATGAGCAGTTGAGGTGTTGGTGCCTCAAACCCGCTATTGAGTAGTGACACCTCCTCCACTGCCCTGTTCTCCACTCTTATCCTTAACCTCAGCCTCACTGCCGTTGAGCACCACCCTTATCCTACCAATATAAGCGAAGCTCCTGTATTTAATCTTACCAACCTTAGTACCTATCGATTTTAAGTCTCTCACAACTAGTTTAAAACCAAACGCAACGCATCATTGACCTGGCCTTTTTGGAACTTCGTAAGGCCTTGCGCCCATCCAGAATTCCTCCTCGATCTCCTTAGGTAACTCGTACTCCACTGGATCTTTGACCCCATTGATTTTGAAGGCTAATCTACGCATATAGCACGGCCCACATCGACCGCAGTGTTTCTCGCCATTGTCATAGCAACTCCAGGTTAGGTGTAGTGGGGCGTCAACCTCTAGGCCTAGCCTCACGATCTCATGCTTGACTAAGTGGCCTACGGGCATTATTAATTCCACGTGCTTATTAGGCCCGACTGCATATGGCATGACCCTATTCAACAGCCTTATGAACTCCATCTCATTGTCGGGATAAGCACCACTCTCCTCCAGGTTAATCCCAGTGGCTATGTAATCATATCCATAGGCCTCAGCAATTGCCGTAGCCAGGGCTATGAAGACGAAATTCCTGGCTGGAACCCACTCATGGGCGAACTCAGCCCCTTCACGGCCCTCATCAACCCTATTAATTTCGCCATCACCGAGAAGTGGCGAGTGCCTAACTATCTTGAAGAAGTCCATGTTGACTTCAAACAATGGGACATTGTGGAATTCGGCAATCCTTTTTATTGCCCTATCCTCCTGGGTCTCAGCTCTATGCCCATAATTAAAATGCAACAATGCAACATCATACCCCTGCTTAAGCAGATACGTAGCTGCCGTGGTTGAGTCGAGACCACCACTAGCTATTACCAAGACCCTCCTCTTGACCTGCCCTTCCTTCCTTAATGACACCGTGGACCAAGTCCCATCAATCCCGATTTCCATGGCCGTGTAAGGCTCGACACGCCTAATCACGGGCATGCCCCATATGGGCTTATTCCAATCATCGATTAAGTAGTCATCGAGACTAGCGAAGAATAGGGTTTTCAAATCGCCGTACCACGCCATATACAAAGGCTTGAAGTTTGTGGCTAGCCAAACCCTGCCGGGTCTACGAGTATCCATTATGGCTAATGCGTAACTGCCAACGACGTAATTAACCAGTACATCCCTAAACCCATTTAATGATCCGTCCCAGAACTTCTCGAGGAGTGGTGGTAGTATTGCCGTGTCGATCTTCGACCTACGGATAAGGCCAAACTTACTCTCAAGGTCCTTATCATTGGCTATCGTCCCATTGTGAGCAACGACTATGCGCTCGCCAATCATCGGCTGAATATCATCTTCGTTTTTCACCTTGACATACTCCGTAGTAGGCTCAGCCCTATTGTTGAATATCGCAGCCACAGTGTCCTCAGTTATCATCCTGGGCATTTTGCTTACAGCAACGCTTGGTCTCTCCTTACTCTTAAACACATTCAACTCACCATCCCTACTCAGGGAAACAATGCCAAAGCTGTCACGACCCCTCTCCTCGCCCTTGATAATTACCATCCTCAAAACCTCCTCAATCCTCTTAGCCCTATCTTCATCTAGCCTATCGCCGAAGATAAGCACGCCACCTATTGTGCACATCCTGTCCTGGATGAAGCACGTGTATTTAAACCTTTACCTAAACCCCATCAATATGTGGAGTCTCGGCGTAAAATTAACGCCTAACTTCATGGCCATGGGTTTAGTAATCTCCTCATCCTTAGCGATGCACTCCTCACGGGTAATGCATTGGCTCATTAGGTAAATCCTGTCACGTGGCATCCTAAACCTCTCAATGAACCAGAGAACTTCATTGACATCCTCGGGCTTATCAACAACGAACTTAAAGACCGCCTTGCCACTGCTAACGAAGTCCCTTAACGCAGACTCATTAACCCTATGCCTAAGGAGTATTCCAGAATTCGACAGTTTAGACGACACATTGAATTCATCAACGTAATCCAGCAACTCGCCGGGCCTTAATGTACCGTTAGTCTCAACTTCGACAAACCAACCCCTCCCCTTAACAATAATTAGTAACTGCCTCAACTCACGCCACCAAAGCAGGGGTTCACCACCCGTAATGACCAGGTGCTTAATCTCATCACCACCAACCTCAATCAACCTCCTAAATACAGCATCAATCCCCATGCTAACACCCCCTAACCATGAATACTTAGTATCACACCAAACACAGCGCAGGTTACAACGTGCCAACCTAAGAAACACCGCCTCCTCACCTGCATGGGGACCCTCACCCTGCCAAGACCTAAAGACTTCGACAACCTCCACTGAAATCCCGTTATCGGGTCAGGTTATTAGTTTTTACCGATCATTATAGAGAATCACTTCAACACCTACGTTAGAGAGTTGGAAAACCCTGCCTCTCAGTCCGAGCTTGCTTAGGCATTCGAGGAGTTGTTCAGTCTCATCATTGCGTGTCAAAAACACGAGGACTCCCTTCTTCACATAGTATGAATCGGCATAGCGTGCACAAGCCCTTATTCTGCTTTCTAATTCATTAGTCAGGAAGCCGATGTCTCTGGAGAAGCCCGTGCTTAATTCGAGGAATTTCTCGTACGTCGGCTCCTTTATTAATGCGTCAATGTACCTAGGGCCAACCTCATTAAGCCTATCGGCTAAGTCCCTAAGCATTGCCGGCGTTGAGCCTCTGGCCATGTCTACGGTTACGATCTTAACATCGTGGGAATAGGGGATCCTATCGATTATACCTATCCCTGGTGGACCTGGCCTAAGCCTTAGTTCAATACCACCACCGAAGTACTCGGCAATCACGTCGCCTAACCCTGTCCTAAACTCAACCTCAATCACATGCGCCAGCTTGGCGGCCTCAAGCATTGACTTACCAAGCAATGCCGCGGCACCGAGGGCCGTACCTAACGTTAGAGCCGCGCTCATTCCGTAACCAACGCCTAGGCTTACCGGCGATTCATAAGTGACAGAGAAGCCAACCCCGAACCTCCCCAGCACGGCATTTACGTGCTCCACATCAGGCCTAGACCCACTGTTAGGCGTAACCCTTAACCTAACGCCCGGCCTAATCACAACGCCAGCGCCCATGGAGCCAGTCGTCAACGCATCATCCGTATACCTCGGAAGCCAAATACTAGTGATGTGAAGTGGGACCTCAACAATGACACAGTTTCGCATTTTCATAGCACCCAATGCAATGGGTCCTTATGAATTAAAGTTTTAAGGATACTAATTGCGTTGGCTATGAATGGTTAAGGAACATAACGAGTCCTGGATACCATTTAATCATCCAAGAAGGGAGTCATTGATTATCAGAGAAATGCTGGTAGATGGGTTTAAAGCTGGTTATGTGGCTACCCAGGGGTTAATCGCCCACGGGCGTGGTGAGTGCTTTGATTACCTCATTGGTGAGGTCTCAATACCGCCAGCATTGACTGCCGAGAGAATTGCTGTCGCTGTGTTATTGACTGCTAAGCACCCTGTGATTTCGGTCAACGGCAATACTGCGGCTCTTGTACCCAGGCAAATCGTTAAGTTGGCTGGACTCGTGAATGCGAGGATTGAGGTTAACCTATTCTATAGGACTAGGGAGAGGGAGGAGTTGATTGCCAAGGTCCTTAGGGATAATGGGGCTGAGGAGGTCCTTGGCGTTGGTGATGACGCTTCCTGCGTGATACCAGAATTGTTTAGCGAGAGGAGGAGGGCTTCCTGTAGGGGTATTTACGTGGCCGACGTGGTGCTCGTTCCTCTTGAGGATGGTGACAGGACCGAGGCACTGAGGAGGATGGGTAAGACCGTAATCGCCATAGACCTAAATCCTCTCTCAAGGACCTCAAGGGCCGCGAGCATAACGATTGTCGATAACGTGGTTAGGGCAATCCCAAACATGATTAAATTCGCCGAGGAGTTAAGGAATTGGTCCAGGGATGAGTTGGTTAATATGGTTAGGGGCTTCAACAATGATGAGAACCTGAGGAGCGTACTAAGGTACATCGTGGATAGGCTCAATAAACTCGCCAACGAGGACTTCCTCATCGAGTTTCCTAAGCAGCAATAATGCTTGACATCATTGTTTCTCCTGTCCCTTTTTACTACTATAAAGTTTGTAAGCATGAAGCATCCAAACATAGATGAATAGTTTATACGCTACCTCGGACCCGTCCTCATACCACCAGCGCTTGGCTATTTCGGCAACCCTCTCGAGCTCCTCAACGCTGATCTTATCAATATCGCCTTTGGCAAAGACAGATCTAATGAACTCAACCTCCTCCTTACTAATCGGGTTAGTCCTAATGGACTGAGACATTCTAATAATCTCATCAATGAGGAAGAAAACCTCGCCGGGACTTATCAACCCCTTAATCCCCAGGAACTCTATGATTGCGGAATTCATGACAATCACAGCCGACCTCACGGAATCAGCAAAAACAGTGAACCTCCTCTCCATCTCCTCGAATCATTTATTAATCTCCTCAAACCCTCTATCTATTTCATCAAACCTCTTATCAATCTCCCCAAACTTCTTACCGAGCCAATACAAGGCACCGCCCAACATGCCCACTACCGTTATCGCTAATCCAATTATAGATAGTACTACCTCATCAATCATAATGTCGCGCTTAACTGATTTTTTATCTCCATCAATGGTACTTATATACCTTACTAATCCCACTGCTGAGATAGGTTTTGAAAAAGGAGTTAGAAATGCTTAGCTCAGTGATGAGTGGTTGCTTTGATTTTATTGTATTAATTTGGCATTGTTTTTGTTTCTGTTTCATATTCTAGATTTGTTAGTACTTCCCACAGCCCATTGATTGCGTCATCAATGCTTATCCTACCACGCCTGGCATCCTCAATAAGCCTCAAACCCAACTTAACCAACTCGTAAGGGTTGCAGAGCGTGTGCCTTTCTATCGTATTGGGGAGTTGAAACTTTAGGAATATAACCCTTACTCACCATAATCCCTAGCCAAGGCACTTACAGAGGGTTTAATCTCGACAACCTCAACCTCGTCTAGTGGCTTTATCCCGTACTTCTCCCTTACTTCCCTCGGTATTGCGAATTGCCTACCTGCCGTGTGCCTAGTCCTTAGTAGTAAAACACCCTCAACACAATGATCTTGTCATTATGCTTAATAACTATGTCCGCAAACCTAGCCCACTCAATACCGAGAGCCCTAACCAAACTAACCGGCAAAAGGACTTGACTATTAATGTAAATCCTAGTCCTATAAGGGAATCCGTTAACGGGCTTTGAGCTAGGCATTGATATTACTAAATTCAATCCCTAAATAAAAGGCTTTCGATAAAGACAACAAAGAGAAATTGATTATGAATTACAAAATGAATATAAACAATCCATTTAATAACGTTGAAATAGTTGGTATTGGTCGTTATAGAGGTGGTGTAAGTCTCAACTATAAGGTCTCGCAATGCTAATGTACGTATTACCCACCCTACTGGTCCTAATAACGTGGAGTTTTGATAACGCAGTATTTATTAAACCATGCACATAGCCCTCTGTGAATGCGCTATCAAGCTCCTCATCAAATGGTGTCTCAAACTCCACCTTAACCTCATCACCCACAACCTCGAAACTCCTAAACGCAAGCCTATTATAGGCCGTTGCTGTGTATAGGAGCGTCCTCACCGTGGTTATTGGGTTTCCGAGGGATATCTCCGTGACAGATGCCCTTGCATATTCATAACCAAGCCTATACAGTGTCCTCCCTAACTCCTGAACACCCACTTGTTGTAGAACATTTTTGAGGGCGTTTATGAATTGTCTCCTTGAGAAGGCTATAGGAATTACTGACTCATTGATTACGTTAATGAGCTCAACGCCCTCTGTGGTTAACCCTTTAATAAATGGTATTGGATCTCTATTAACACCTTGCATTATTGCTCTAGTATTACCAATACCACTGGTTGTATCTAAGCCAAGGTTATTAACCACTGAAGTGAGGTCATGAAGAAGACCAGGTCTATCCCTAACAACCCTATATAATAGCCAGGGCATTAGAGTATAGTTCAATAAAGAAACCATTTAAGCCTTATAAACAAATATAGGGCAAAGCCCTAATTCACTAATGTCTCGGTCATTACTTGCTTGCCGCTCTTTATCTCATAGTCAATATTTATGAGTAACTCCCACAATTCATCCAGTGCCTCATCCTTACTCATTAATCCCCTCTTCCCATGTTCAATAACCCTAAAGGCCTCATTAATAAAGCCATTAATTGTGTATCTAACCAACTGCCTATTGTTTTGGTGCTGGATCACCTCATTCCTTATTTCAACTTAATTTATAAGTCTTTCTATTCCAAGCAGCAATCGAACATCCAACGTATTTAACACCAACCAACTCAATTATACTCAAAGGTTCAATACCAAACTCTTCCCTAATTTCCCTAGGAATCGTGAATTGCCTACTTGAGCCCCTACTACGGGCTGGCTTGAGAAGTCTCACATTGTTTATCCTAACCAACCTACTGCCAAACCTAATCATAACATCAATAAAGTCAACACTCTCAACACCAAGACACCTAACAACATTGGCAGGAATAAGCACTTGATTATTAATATACACCTTAACAGTAATCGGTAAACAATCACCCATCTTAATAAACAAATCTTATCAATATTTAAAATTATAACTGTACACATAGTCAAAGACAACAATATCTAAAGGTATGTCTATACCCACCCTACGGTATTAATGATTTGATTAACTAGCTGTTGATCATAATATGCTTATATATTAAATGACTAATTAACCCTTGATTGACTCAATTAGTTAGCAGACTAAATAGCTAATCACCAAGTGATAGACCTAGGCCCTTTGAGTTCTTGCTAAGTACATCGATATAAGTTATTAAGATAAGTAATTGGGTCTTTTTCACATTAATTACTAGGAATAATTTAGTTCTAAAATATTAACGTTCGAGAGCTTCCCCGGACTATTACCTTTGTCAATTTTATCTGTCATACCTTTACATAACTTGAGTTCCTACTGCTTATGAATAGTATTATGAGAATGACCTTATCCGTAGCCTTATTAACGATCTTGAAGCGAACTTAGCATTATGTTGTTTCTCCTTAATTATTACCCTAAGGTATTTATTACTGGATTATAATTAGTCATTAAAATGGGGACCAGGTTATTAATATCCAGTATCTCTGAGAAATTGAACGATCTAGATAGGTTAGCTGAAATTAATGATGCGTTTCAGGAGTATGCCACTAGGTGGTTGCTCACGTCACACAACAAGACGTACTTGAAGCGCATGCCATGATCGTGACTGAGCTTAGTCTGAGGAAGCCCCTAGCTATGCTGACTTGGCTGATGTTCTTTATAAACATGGGTTAATAAATAATGAGGCCAGGGAGCTGATTAGGAGTATTGCTATCAATAGGAACATGCTTGCCCATGCGTATAGATCCTTCAGTAGGGATGAGTTGCTGAGTTTGAGGGCTTGGGTTCTTAGAAATATACCCACCTTGATTAATCAATTAATGACCTTAATTGATTAAAGTGGTATTGACCCAGCAACTCCTAATGAGTCACTTAGTAGAGTTTTCACTAAACATAACGTCTCGCGAAGAACCCGCTTAATTATGAGGAGATTGTTGGCTTGATTAAGGATTTAGCTGACGTACTTGGTGTACCCGTGGATAAGGTAGACCTCGTTGATCTAGGCAGGACGCCTAATGAGTTAGTGTATGTGGTTTTGAGGGATGGTATACTCATTTACGTAGTTGATTGGGACCTCGCGCGCAAGTTAATTGCTCATATGTACGTGAGGGTACTTGGTGAGACTGATTTGGATTATGTGTATTACAGAATGTTTAGGTATAGAATTTCTAAAAAACATTATTAAGTGATTTGTTGTACTTTTGATGTGGAGGTTGGGTACCTGGATTATAGAAAGGATCCCAGGACGTATGTCTATGCAAAGGTACTTGATGGCCTTGTTGAGGCTAAGTTGGCACTGGAGATGCTTATTAGGGGCTTGATTCAAAATGCCTCGGCTAAGGCATTCATGAGTGTTAAGTCAATAGTCAGCGCCTTAATCGTTAAGAACCTTGGTAAGATAATTGAGGGTTTAGATGAGAGGAGGAGGGCTTGGTATGAAGATGTAGGTTATTCAGCACCAACCACAGGCTTAATAGGTATTTCAAAGGATCTAAAAAGGGTTGGCATTGATGTTGAAGCTGTTGTTAGGGCGGCATTATCCCTACATAGATTCTCCTACAACGGCTTTGACCCAAACCTAGTCGATTATATGGATGTGAATGAAGTTAAGGATGATGTTATTGAGATCGTTAATTGGGTCTTAACGATTAAGGAGTTCTTCAAGGAGGATTGGAATGATAGGTTAGAGAGGGAATTAAGTGAGTTGATGAACATACTTTCTAAGTTTAAGGCTCAATGAGACCTCTTTCGTGCCTAAATAATATTTATATAGTATGGCTATTTAACGATATTAGACATTCAGACATAAAGAATTAAACAATCAGTAGCCTACTGCTTTACGTCGATGCTGACTATCAAAGCCCTGAAGTAACTATGGAAGTAAGCATTTTCATCTTAACCTCATAGAAGTACCTCCCAAACAATGGTGAGCTTGGGTCCTCAATACCAATGAAGTCGTAAAGCAAGTCGACCTCGGAATCCATGAATATGAATGTTATATTTCCATTAAAATCATAGGCATGGGCTAGGGCATTAAGTACCTCACTCGATAACGGATCCCTCAACCTCTGTGCCTCATCAAACGCCACCACAACCCTCATCTCATTAAGCCTACCAAATAACTCAGCCAGACTAACCGGCTCCCTACCCCTCCACCTTATTTCAATGGTATTGCCTATGAACGAGATGTCTTGATCCTCCTCAAAATATCGACTAACTTATCAAGGCTTGATGATAAGGCATTAGATATTAATCGATAAAGGTCAGGCCTACTGTAATTATCCCTTAGCGACCTACAATCAATACACAGGTATTCCAGCCTCATTTAGCGCCACGTTGATTACCGATGTTTTACAATCCCCCTAATACCAGTCACTACAATCATAGACTTATCAATATTATTCAGCATATCATTCAGTTCTCTAACCCTATCACAAAATCCTCCCTCCTTGACTTCGGTCTCTCGTCAAATAACATGACTACAACCCCTCAGTCCTAAGACCTATCTCATTAATCACTAAAGTATCCATAATTACTTCAATAATGATAAATTAGATATACCACCTACCCTACCCAAGTAACTATATCCATTTAAACTTATGGTATAGTTCTAGTAATTCATTATCAAATGTAACTAGTGGTAAGCCTAATCTCCGTGCCGTACTAAGTATTATTAAGTCGTTAAAGTCGTCATAATGCCTAATATAGTCTTTATGATCAATGGCAAAATAAATGTCCTGAATATTATTTTCAATAACCTTAATTTTAGGGTCTTGTAAAATCTCATTTATGATTCTTAAGTCAAAATTCCAAATGTTCACCGCCTTATCATGATTTACGTCATCCTCTGAGATTACGGCTATAATAGCATTTGTATCAATTACGAAGCTCATATTACTCCTTACCAATCTCCTCCCTTATGGTCTCCTCAACATACCTCCAATCTATTGGTCTTCCTAACCTGATCCTTATCTCCGTAATGCTCCGCTTCTTTGGTTCAAGAATGATCATATCACCCTCGAGCCTAACTATAAGCGTGTCCCCAACTTTTAAACCAAGCCTCTTCCTAATAAGTGCCGGTATTGTTATCTTGGTAATTCCTCGTAATTTTTGTTTCCTCAATCATAGTAGATCTAGTAAACTATATTTACTAGAAAATGTATTTCAATCTTACCGCATAAAGCCCATTATCCATTGATAGAGAGCGACCTTGAGTATTTATGCCTAATTCATCAATATGGGATTGAAAAATAATTAGCCATACCGATAATCATATTTTGTAAAAACCGTAATGGGTGCTAATGGCTTGTGTAAGTATGGCAGCTCATCCTTGGTTAAGTACCTCACTGACTATCCTCTCTATTGACCTAATCAACCTCTTGTCTGCACCACCACTGCCTAGGGAGTTTATGAAGGAGTTTAGGACCTCTAGGTCCACGCCGTACCTACCGTAGTAACTTGGCAAGTAATGAAGCACCACGTTCTCATCATACCTAAGCACCTGCAGAACCTTCATTAGCTTAAGGAAATCAATTGAACCATCAAATATGGGCAGACCAAAGGAACCACTCTTTTTATTGCTAAAGTAAATCGCCTTAACATAGCCACTCAACTCAACGAATCTCCTGGTGAAATCCCTCAAACCCCTCTCCCTGGCAACATGAAGTGCGAGACTAAGCCTATGCGGAGAAACCTTATTGGCAAACTCAGTAACCTCACCTGGGCTCCTCAGGAAGTCCCCAACACCAAATTCCCAAACGATATTAACGCCATACATGGATGCCTCATCAAGTAACTCGGCTAAGGTATTAACGTCATTAATACCAGGTCTAGCCACCATGGAGTTCACATTTAAGTAATCAAGAAGCGCAACAAGCCTCTCTGCATCACCTCTTCTTCTCAGGTAACCAACCTTAACTTGACCAATCCTAAGTCCAAGGTCCTCAAGCTCCACGGCCAGGGTCGGCAGGAACTTATTAACGCTTGGGAAACCCCTAATGTCGAGTTCAGCTTGGACATTCAGCTTGGGTAAGTCCTTAATCGGCTTAACGCTAATTAATAATTCCACAATAGGCGATAGTTTAGAATAAGTTAAAAAACTATCGATGGTGAGCAAGAGACCAAGCTTTTTAAGCTGGTAAGTAATTATTGATCTACAATGAGCATTGACGATACTGAGAGAAGGAGGATAATGATGAAGATAATGATGGAGATTATGAGCAAAGCCCAGCAAAGCGCAAGCGCCAAGCGTGAGCTTACTAATGAGGAGGTCATTCAATTAATTAGACAAATCACCAAGGGCGAGAGGGCTGGAGAGATAATAGATAATGCATTACAGCTCTATGGAGATACTGCCGTCCAGGTATTCAGACAATTAGTGGAGCTGTATCTAAGCGGTAGGTTAGGTGAGCTCCAGGATTCCGAACTTTACCAAATACTCGAGAGGGTTGGACTTCATGTGCCATTAAGGACAAGGATAAGGATTGTGAGGCATGGTAGGGAGGAAAACATCGGAGCTTCAGACAAATGATGAACATTAATACCTAATCGCACAACTTAATGGAATCGTCGCACCTTGGTTTTACATAAAGTCTCAATACTATGTATACCAATATTATGACCACAGCTATACCCGTGATAACGTACAAATACCTATCGATCAAACCTATGATTAGCGACCATTCAGCTGCGAATGAGAAACCAATATATGCAAGAATTGAATCCCAAACTAAATGCCCCAAGAACGTAACGACAATAAAACTCACAATCCTCATACCAGCAAGGCCCGCAGGAAATGATATAAGTGCCCTAAAACCAGGTAAAAACCTAAAGCCAAATACGGCAAAGACACCATACCTACTGAACCACCTATTGAGGGCGTTAAGCCTATTTTGGTCAATACCGAATAACCTACCATATTTAATTAGGAATGGTAAACCAAGGTAATAGGCCATGTAGTAATCAATCAAAGAACCAACAAGGCTACCCAAGGTGCCAGCCAAAACACCGAGGACAGGGTCAATAAGGCCTAGGGATGCGTAATAACCCACGAGAGGCATGACAACCTCACTGGGTATAGGCAAGGACATACCCTCAAGAACCATAAGGATGAATATGAGGACGTATCCATGCAGACCCGTAAATACGTAACTCAACATACGTAATCGAGAAACACAGCACCTAATAAGGGTTTTGCGGAACACAGAATCTGCTATACAGACGTACAAAGTTTCACGGAGATATACTGTGATTCTTCACGGAGAAACGCTATTTGTGACAAGGTAGCCCATACCCGTGATCAATATGAGCCTAGTAAAGTACGCCTTAGTAATAGCGACGATGGTAGTGGCTATATCAGTACTCATAGCCCTGGCACAGCAGGTAAATCAAAGTAGTAATACCCAGGTAAATACAATACATAGTACGAATATAAATGCAACAAACACAACTAGCACTCAATTAGTAAGTAACTGTACGCAGTATGGCGAATTCCAGGGAGAATTCCAATGCGGACCTCAGGAGAACATAACTAAATACAACACCACAAACGTTATTCCCTATCAGTACGAGGATGAGGTTGAGTACGAACCATCAATAGAAGACTAATGATAATTCAATTATAAACTCTTAAAAATATCTCTTTCCTTCTTTCCTTGTAAAGTTTTATGGGTAAGACTTACGTAGTTGGTAGAGGGATTTGCCCCAAATGTGGTGTAGAAGGAACAGTAGTAATTAGGAGCAGTGGCTCAGGGCTTTACGTCTATATTAGGCATGGTAGGGTATGGCACTACGTAGGACCAATGCATAGGATAAATATTGAAAGGCTGATGATAAAGAAGGAGCAAGGAACGTCACTGAGCAGTAGGAGGGATACGCATTATTACGTAGTAGGCAAAAAACTCGTGGTAATACTCACGGCATTAATATTACTAACAATTATAAACATAACAATACATTGGATACTAATAGGCAACAACCTGAACAATAACGTTAATGATGAACCAATAAGCCAACACCCCAACCACTACGTAGCGACTATGGACATAATCAATACGGACATACTGCGTGAATTAATGAGCAACGATAGCTATAAAATCAATATGTGTCCACTGAACACGCTTGATTAAGGCAATGAGGGTTGGAGCAGTAATATTAGCCGCTGGGGAGGGCAGGAGGTTCGGTGGGAATAAACTACTGGTGAGTATTAATGGTGAACCAGCAATAACGAGGGTCCTCAGGGCTGTGGAGGGTCTGGATAGGGTTGTGATTGTTGGCGCCTATGTCAATGACCTATTGCCATACCTACGCAATGAGGTTGTTATTTATAATCTGTGGTACAAGGATGGTATGAGCACGTCAATAAAGCTGGGCATAAGGTTCTTCCAGGACTATGATGCGGTTTTCATAGTACTCGCGGACATGCCGCTGATAACTAGGGAAACCATAAACAAAATACTCAATGCATACCATGAGGGGTGCACGGCAGTGATACCCACGCATAACGGTGTTAGAGGAAACCCAGTATTGATACATAAATCCCTATTTCCAGACTTAATGAGACTAAGCGGTGACGTGGGTGCACGAGAAATACTGAGACATAGGGCTGATGCTTGTACCGTAGAGTGTGGTCCCGAGGTCCTGGTCGACATAGACACAGTCAATGACCTAACTAAGGTCCTTAACACTATCAACACCAATCGCCAGCAATAAACTCCCGATAAAGGTAACCACAGGAACCACGTTAAGTACAGCACCAACCTTAATGAAAATATCCCCCTGGGAAGCTCGCCAGAAAAATAGGGATATTGAGACATCACCAAGGAAGGCAATACCCATACCGATCATTGCGACCACGTAAGATGTTGACGTAAGGTGCATTATTAGTAATAGTGATGAACCGAACATTAATAAAACCGCACCAATAGAACCAATACTCAGCGAATAACCAGGTCCATTAAAGCCCAGGTACATCATCATAGACGATACGACATATACCGACGTAATTAGCAAAATAAGGATGAAGCCAAAGTACCTTGGATATACAATGGCAATGAAGTACAGAAGCTCAGCTAGGAATTCCAGGATAAGCCCCACCTTGATGAGTACCCTATTACGCATAATAATGATTAAAGGAACTGGCTTAAAAAGCATAGGAGATTGAAAAAGCCAAAGAAAGCCAATGCGCTAAAAATAATTTATATTTTAAGGCCTATAACTAAATTATGTGGGACACGTATACGCCGACGTAGTGATAAAGGGGAGTAAAGGTTCAAAGCAGATCAAAATGCTTGTCGACACAGGCTCAACATACATAGTCCTAGACCCAGACACAATAAGGGAACTAGGCCTTATCGAGACACCATACACCGTGGAATTAGTAATGACCAACGGATCGAAAAGATAAAGCCAAGGTATACATCGGGGAAGCCGAGGTTAAAGGCAGGAAAGGCCCCGTAATGATCGCCGCCTTGAAAACTCCAATATCACTTCTCGGCGTGTATGCCCTTGAATCGCTTGGATTTAAGGTCAATCCAAGGACGGGCGAGCTCGAGGAAGTAGGTCCAGAGGGTGGCTATTTGCTTTAATCTAAGCATCCCATTACTTATCCATCCTAAATAAATCATAATCAAAACACACAATCACAACCTCGCTCCTCAATAGGCGTGTCAATACTATCGTGAGCCTAATACACCCATTAAGTAATGTTCCATCTAAGGACGATAAATCCCCTAGGGTGCTACGTAAAGGACTTGGCAAGAGGGGTTGAATCTCTCATTAACAATACGTGATTATTTTAAAAATTAACACCTTAAATAATTCTGGGTAAGGCTGACTTAGCATGGGTCCTGCCATGGTAGTGAGATTGGCAGGTATTACGGCGTCTATAATCCTTACGGAGATCATTATATGGAGTGGAACATCTTGTTTACCGCACAACGGCAAGCCTGGGATTATGGAAGTTCGCATAGACTTTCCTGAAATTATAGGAATGGTAATTGGCATAAGCCTTCTAATCAACTATACCGCACCACTTATTCTAGCCCTAATCCATCAACAATTCTTGACGTGGCCTTCAATAATCATAAACCAACACGCATGGACGCCAAAACCAACCACAGTACTCATAAACACACTAATCAACATAGCCATATCCATAGCCTACGCATTGATACGTACAATAGCCATACACCCATCATTATGTGAAGACGAAATTGAAGTTACTGCAATATAAAATACCGCATTTAGTTAGCACATACGTAGGCCTAGAGACAATTTGCCCATTAACTCACCTAAACACGCCCCTAAACTCAACCTCAACACCCCTCCCCTCTCTAACAGCTCTATCATAAATCAACTTAGCGAGAACAAGGTCCTCCACGGCAATGCCCAGGGACTTAAACACCGTTATAGAACCATCACTGGACCTACCCCTAACCCTACCAACCACAACGTCAGCCAGCGGAGCCACCCTAGACCAAACAACATCACCAGCCATTATCAAGTCACCAGCCTCCTCCCTAGCCTGAACCACATCATCAACCGCAATCACGTCAGCCATCAACACGGCATCAGGCGCCAACTCAGCCCTATTAGCCCAATTACTACCAATGGCATTAATGTGCATTCCAGGCGCTATGTATGAACTACGTATGAAAGGGTCCTTCGAATTAGTCGCAGTGACCAAAACATCGACGCCCCTGCAAACCTCCTCGTAATCACTAGCAACAACAGTATCAAAACCCCTAGATCCAATGTACCTGGCAAACCTCTCAGCATGCTCACGAGACCTACTGAAGACCTTAACCAACTTAAGGTTCAAGACCCTACTCAACGCCTCAAACTGAGCCCTCGCCTGGACCCCAGAACCCACAATACCAAGCACGGACGAATCCCTCCTAGCCATGTACTTCGTAGCCACGGCCGAAGCAGCCCCAGTCCTCAACTGACCAAGCCTATCAGCCTCAACAACAGCCAACAACTCACCACTATCGAGACTGAACAAAACAACCACGAACCTAGTACCATGCCTAGTGCTTAGGTACGTCTTAAGCCCGGCAACCCTGTAATCACCAAGCACCATGCCCTGAAGCACGTGAAGCACGGCACCGCTCACAATAGCCCTACGCCTCGGTAAATTAACGGCATTACCACTACCCAGCAACTTAAAGCCATCCTCCACAGCCCTAATCACATCATCAAACGAAACCAACTCATCAACCTCAAACTCCCTAACCAACAACACAAGAGGCATTAGCAAAACCCCTTTAAAGAAGTGACCCAGTGGCAAAAACAGTGAAGAGGTCAGAGTTAGCTGAAAAGTGATGACCCATTCATGAACAGATGAGCCTAGGAGACACCGGATTTAACCTAATGCCCCTTCAGACCTACTTCCTACTTACGCTCTTTATGTCCGTGTTCATGGCCCTGTAGAACTCCTCATAAATAAGCCTACCCACGTCACAGTTCATAAACTCACCACGCTTAACAATGACCTCATTGGCAACCGCATTAACCATGGTGACCTCCTCACCCTCAACATGCCCAACATCGCAATTAACAACCCTGACATATCTACCAATCACCCTCTTCACATCCACATTTATTAACGTCACATCCTCGCCCTCAACTGCTTCAAGAATTGCATCCTGGACCTTAACGCGCTTACCCTTAATCACCCTAACCCCCTCAGGCGGACTCACCAGGTCTATTTGATCACCCTCAACTACATTACTCTCAATCACGACTTGCCTTGTCTTCACCCTTCCTGGGATGAACCTTAATTCCGTGACCCTCCTATCCAGGTCTATCGATATTAAACCAAGCCTTATCCTCCTCGGTTTAAGGCCTGCCCTAGTCCTATTAACGAAGTACTCGTAGTACCTATCGAACTTCTCAGCCATCACTCCACCCTCAGCATGTCCCTAATCTCACTAAGTAACTGCTTCATCTCCCTAATCCTCTCCATAATCATCCTCATGACCTCCTCATCACTAACATCGGCATACTTTAACTCGCTCATGCCTCACCACCAACCCTCCTCAACTCATCCCTAATATCCCTAAGCACCGTATTAACCTCATCAAGCTCCTCCAACAAACTCCTTATGAATGCCCTATAGACATTCAGTTGATTATTCATGACCCTCAACTGTTCATCGACGTTATCGAGTATGGGCACGAAGGAGAGTATGGCCAACACGGTGCCCCAGAATATGGCGAAGACGCTGATTATCGTGGCGGCTACGAGGAATGGCCACGTACCCACCTTAAATGCCATGTAGAACACTGCTATTGGGACGCCGGCGCCAATTATAAGGCCCGCCAGGAGCGTCACGGATATTGATACGTACGGCATCCTCAGCCCAGGGACTCCGCCAACCGCTCCAGCAACTGCCTGTCTATGACTAGCCTGAAGTCCCTCACCCTGTAAACCTTCCTCAAATGGGGCCTTGGTCTCTCCTCCACCACGTAAACCCCCTCTATCAAACCAGCCTCCTCTAAAACCTTCAGATGCAGGTGGGCTAGGGCATATGGTATGCTGAGCTTGTGGGCCACGTCTTGAATAAACGTTGGATTCTTCACCAGCATTAGGAGTATCCTCACCCTCAATGGGTTTGACAATGCTCTTCCAATCCTCACCAAATCCTCCGGCGACTCCACTTTTAAAATCAGCCATTCACCTCACCCCTAACTATAGCATACCTAGCTATTAAAATTGACGCTAAGGAATAAACAAACATACCTGCCAAACCTCTGGACAAATCACCTAGGTTCAGACCCAGCGAACCATTAATGGCAAGCGCCATGTACGTGGTTGGTAAAGCCAAACTAACATACCTCAGTACCGGAGGCAATATCGTGATTGGGTAGTAAACAGGGGCCAGGAGCAGGAGCGGCCAGGGGATTATTTGGGCTATTTGATTGATAACCCTGTAATTCTTAACGCTTATGCCAAGGGCGTAACCCAGCAAAGCCGATGATAATGATATCAAGACTGCCGTGACTATTGTAACCACAATCTGCACTATGCCATAGGATAAACCCATTATTAATACCGATAGAAATAACAGGGCAACTATTGATGGCGTATTAAGCACTATTAATTGAAGGATGTAGCCAAGGGCTATCTCCCAATGATCAGCCCCATTGGAATAAAGGAGCGTGTATATCGATGATTCCCTTTTGAAGTAAGCCATATCCTGGGACGTGCCTAGGAATGGTATTAGGAAGCTCGTATTAACCACAGTACCCACTACGAAATAATCCATGTACCGCGGATTACCAACAGCCCTAAGCAGTATGAGCCATAGAATGGGAAACATCAATGTAAAGCCCAGCGACACGTAAACCCAATGCCTACTACTAAGCAGTACGTACCTGGTTATGGTAACAACATTACTCAGCCTCATGCCCATCACCAAACACCTCAATGAAAACATCCTCAAGGGAAGGCTCCCTAACCTCAAACCTAACCCTCCTCCTAACCAGGTCATTAATCACGTTAACAGCCTCATCCCAGGAAACCCTAATTGACCCAGCGCCATCATCACTCCTAATCTCAACCCACGGCAGTCTCCTCCTTAACTCACCCGGTGGACCATCCATGAGGATCCTTCTATTCATCAGGTAAACCCTATCACTAAGTTCCTCAGCCTCATGAAGATAATGCGTAGTCAGTATAACCGCCGAACCACCATCCCTGGCACCCCTTATTGCCTCCCAAAT
This sequence comes from Vulcanisaeta moutnovskia 768-28, assembly GCF_000190315.1. NCBI lineage: Archaea > Thermoproteati > Thermoproteota > Thermoprotei > Thermoproteales > Thermoproteaceae > Vulcanisaeta > Vulcanisaeta moutnovskia. The sequence goes on along the minus strand of NC_015151.1, from coordinate 1,878,720 downwards.
CCTCCTCCTATTCTGGGCATCAATGCCGACGGTGGGCTCATCAAGGATTATCAACCTAGGCCTACAGGCAATCGCCGAAGCAACAAGGACAAGCCTCTTCATACCTCCTGATAAGTCATAGATAAGGCTATTCCTGTAATCCCCAAGCCCAACTATATCAATAGCCTCATCAACACACTGCCTAATCATGCCCTTAGACATACCCCTAAGCCTAACAAGCATCTCGATATGCTCCGCAACCCTAAGTAAATGAAACGGCATAGCCTCCTGAGGAACAACACTCATTACACCGCTGCCCCTAGCCTTCCCGGGACTCATACCCATGATAAAAATCTCACCCTTATCCGACCTTAACTCACCATAGACCTGCCTAAGCAATGTGGTCTTACCAGCACCGTTAGGGCCAAGTACCGAAACAACCTCACCATAATTAATATAGATATTAATATCCTCATTAACAACTAAAGAACCAAAGGACTTCCACAAACCCTCAATCCAGACTATGGTATCTCTCGATTTCATTATCAAATAAAATTTATACTGAATAATTTTTAAATTTTACTTAAACACGAAACACCAAAATACGGAACTTAAATACACCCACACTACGGCGAGTAAAACACCATAAACCAACACATGAGCATTAAGCATGAGCACAACTAAGGCTACAACCTTAATTTACCAAGCTCACACCCTAAACAATATGATCATCGACGTAAAATACCTGAGAGAAAACGTAGTAATCACGCTAAATCAAGAGACAATGGCATTGGCCAGTACCGTGGATGGAGGACTTAGGAATGGTATTAAATACGTAATACACCACCAGGTCCCTAAGGACTTCAATAACGACCCAATTAGGGAAGTAATGAGGACGCACAGGAAATTAACGATAAATAGTAACGAGGCAATAACCTTCCTAACAGCCACGGAAATACCGAGAAATCACGTAATAAATGAGGAGATAATCAACGGTGTGGAGACTGAGGTATCAATAACCATGGGACTAACGAACCCTTACAGGATAAATAAGGGCGGTATAGAGACTCGGGGCTTTGGCGAATCAACAATAAACATGGCAATAATCATAGACAGGCCATTAACTATACAAGCAATGATAGATGTAACAATGCTAGCTGCCCAGATAAAGGCACTAACACTCGCTGAGTTAACTGGTAATAGGATGCACGGAACAACCTCCGATGCAATAGCAATACTAACACCAATAAATGGTAACAGGGAACCCTACGCAGGGCCAGCAACAGCGATAGGCAGAGCCGTAGTTTACGCAATACGTGGTACATTAATTAAGGCATATGAAATTTACAGAGCCAGCCCTGAGCCTTCGGGTGACCCCTAGTATACCCTCTCTAACGCATTTCATTAGTATTAAAAATCCTCGTAGCGCCACATTTATAGCACCAATAACATCCCTATCACCCTCAAAGCCACAGTAATTACACACCACCTTATCCCTAACCCTACCTAAGTAAGTACCACATCTCGGGCATATACTACTCGTATACTCAGGCTCAACAAGCACTATGGGTATTGAATCCCTAGTAGGCATGATTACCTCGCCCCTATAACTCATCCAGAACCAAGAAACCTTAACAGCAGGGCATTTACTAACACTCTCACTAAACCTGCTTGTAATTAGATCCCAAATAGCCTTCGCCCTGACTAAGTCATGCTTATATCCACTGAACTGCCTGAGATCCTCAAGAACTAGACCGATTAACGTGTTATGAACCCTCTGTACACTATGCATAGCCCTTACTATGGCACCTAGTGTTTTACTGATGATGTTACTCGTTAACTCGACACCACGGTATTTATCTGTACCTGGATAATTAATACTAACTACATAGGCCCTAGTCATAGCATCATATATACCTAACGGCACTAACGAAACGCCATTCTGCCTAGCATATACAACCGCTAGATCATTAAGCAACCTAGCCCTACTACCAACAAAGGCAACAACAAAACGCCTTACACCAACATCAATGCCCATTGCCGTTACATCCACGGCAGGTACATACCCGTCCTTCCCTTTCCTATCCCTATCCATATCCGTCACCTGGATACCACGGGGCAGGACTACGGACTACTCCGCAGTCACCGCCCCTTATCACTAGCATAGTGGTGGGGCGGGTCCCACCCCATGAATATCCAGGTGACGGATGTCAGCCTTTCTTTTAAATCATTAATCATTTTCCAGGGATTCATCATACTATACAGCTCAGGATATCCGAGAACTAAGCCATCGGCTCAGTCCCTCGGTATCCATCATCCTCTCCTTCCTCCTCCCCCTGAGCGGGGGGATTGAAAAGAGGAAGGGGATTTTTAACGGGTTTGCCTGCCGTGGATGTAATAATGATGGACTATTGCGTTATTTCGTTTAGCAGTTTGTTGCGTAGTTCCTTTATTTCGTGTATTTTTATTTTCAGTTGCTCATTAATACCCATGTAGAGCGCTTCCCCTGGCTTTATCTGGCTTAGTATTTCTTTAAATCTTGATAGTGACTTGGCTGGTCCACTATGGCTTGTTATTATTGTCGGCGTATTTAGGTCTTCAATGTTTAATTTACCAATACTGTGTAACACCATCCATACGTTTGTGAGTCCTCTCGTCATCCTAATTATCCTTAGTAGTGCATCGTCTCTTATGGGCAGTATTGTTACGTCATCTAATATTAGCACGTTATTATTGCCTTGGTGACACATGCTGTTGAGTATTAGGGCTGTTGCTAAGTATACTCCCCTAATGTCTCTGCTCTGGATTATTGTGGTTATTCCCTTGTTTTCATTATTATTGCTTGGTTCAATTATTATATTACGTAGTAGCATTATTCGTTCCAAAAGCCATGCTGCATGTGTATTACGTGGATTCTTAGCCAGGTACCCCAAGTATTTTATATAGCTATTATAGGTTTTATATCTATATGCCGTGGAAGTTAGTATTGTTATTCCAGGTCTCGTACTTAATTCCTCATAGGAATCGAGTATTAAGAATAGATTATCACGTATGCATGCCCAAGGTATTGATGGTTTTATTATAATCCCTACTGCATCACTTGACTTTTGTGTCACATAAGATACGGCCGAACCCACTAACTTATGCCTCATCAGTCCTAATGCAGTTATCATTGTGGTTTTACCAGAACCTGGCGGTCCTATCACTGTTAATGGCCTGTCGCCTAGGTCAAGTAGTATCCTCATTATTTTTCCTTCCACCTTCATTTCCCGAGCCCAGGGCTGGCCTAAATCGCCTACGAGGATTCTCCAGGGCTAAACCCTGAAGATTTTCCTCGCGGTTCATGCGTTGGCATTAATTACTATCAAGCCTACATGCCTAGTCACCATGGTTATTAAACCCCTGGTTCCTTTAAGTAATGATTATCATTGCTTCCTCGATGCACCATATCCAGTGTATCTATTGACAAAAACTTGTAAGCATCATAATTGCACCTTTTTCAGTGCATGCCCTGCACACGGTATTTTTACGTACATGTGCATGATTCAATAAACTTAAAATGCGCTTATTGTGTAATTATATTATGGAGTTAGGGCTCGTTGGATCAGGGGGTAGTCAGTATGTGGAATTCATAATGCCGTACTTAACCGGGTATAAGCCGTTTATTGCGGTTTATGATGCTATGGGTATTAGGGTTGTTGATGGTAGTAATGTTGTTAGGACTCAAGTGATGGGTAGTGATTATGCTATTGTTAAGGGTTATTTCGTTAATTCCAGGCCCTATATAGTGGACATTAGTGTTGGTGGTGACGGAACCAGGTTTCTACCGGCATTATTTAATCAATTAATTAGTAAGGTATCTCCAGGTGGTGGAGGCGGTGATGCCATATTATACATTTTGGAGTTTAAGGTTCCTAATGATGTAGGCATATCAGTAAGGTTTCATAAGGAGATTAGGAAGTGCTTCCTTAAATATGGACATATATGGATTGGCCGTGAGGTCTGCTTTAATGTGAATAGGTGGAAGGAAATCTTTTCTAGGTATAGGGGTGCCTTTATTCGTGTTTATTCGATTCACGTGAGCGTCAATGATGCTCTGCACATCGTCGATGCCATAATTAATTCGATTAAGGGAAGGATTAGTTACCTTAATGAGGATTTGAAGTATGAGTTGAGGGCTTATCGTAGGGCTAGGTTGAGGAATTTGATTGCCGAGTTTAATGAATTATTGAAGAATTGGGAGTCATTTAGAGCTTCATTAGTGAGTGGTAATGCAAGTCGTTAGGGATATTAATAGTTGCGGCTTAGTAATTAGGGAGTACCGCGTTGATAATAAGCAGGGTAGTATTAGTTCCCTATTTGTTGATTTGACTATGGCTGATTATGTTGAGCTTATTATTAGGGATAAATGGAACGATGGCCTCATTCATTATCCTTACAGAGTTATTTACACTCGTGATGGTGACCTAATACTCGTTAGGACCGAGAGCTACAGCGATAACAAATTAAGGAAACATAGGGCAAGTGCTTGTCCATTCAAAAAATGCCGTTACTTGCTTGGTCCGTTATCAAACACTCGATTTGTAATTAGGTTAATTGGTTTCCATAATGCCGACCCCGTGATTAGGATCCCGTAATATCAATTTAAAATTAGCATTGCAGTTTATGCCTTGATATTTCCCTGTAGTTGTTTCCCCTGGCTAGTATTAGGGATACGTTTTCAATTAGTAGTGATTTGTTCAGGAGTTCCTTCTCGATTCCCATTTCGCGGGTTGTCTCAAGTATATTCTGCGGATTTACCTTCTTTGATTTTATGTATGCAATCGTTATGTGTGGCTTGAATTCACCGGAGTACTTATCATTCATTGAAATGCCTGAGTCTCTTAATATACTCACTATGATTGACCTCAACTTACTCAATTGCTTATTATTAATGATCTCCACGGCAAGTACCTTGGGCCTTAGGACACTTGGCAATAATATTAATTGCCCTAGCTTAGCCCTGAAGCACGGCATTGAGCCTATGCTTACCCCGACCCTATCGTCAACCCCCTGACTTGGTCTATCATCACCAATGTATGTAATGGTTATGTGCATGTTCTCCCTCTCCACAGGCATCACGGGTAATGCCCTAATTAGTGACGTTACGTCTAAATCCCTAATGAATACTCCGTAGAAATAGCCCACAAGTTAACCCTCTGGGTATTAATCTAATGTTTTTCGTAGCGTTACTGTTCAGGCATTAATATACGTAAGGGTGATGACCGTATTCAGTCGTCCTTAATTAACGGGGAATTAAAGGAAAATGAGGACTTGGGGTATGAGGGTTGCAATGCGTTTAAAGGGATGCACCAATAGGCGGTGGGTATAGGTAATTGGTAGAGGGCTTGGGTTATTGTAATGATAAAGGAAGATGCGATGTCAAGACTAGGACCAATTAACCTAGATCTTACGCACCTCACAAAAGCTTTATAAGCTGGTTCATTTGACATTTGTACCGTGTCAAATACCGTAAAGATCACGGTCAAGAGGACGCCGATGGACTATGTTGAGAAAAGGAGGAGACCTGATTGGTGTCCTGGCTGTGGTGACTATGGAATACTCCAGGCCCTCTATCAGGCTTTAGCTGATTTGAACCTTGATCCGCATAACGTGTTCCTAGTTTCCGGTATTGGTTGTTCTGCCAAGACTATTCACTATGTTAATGCTAATGGTGCTCATACACTCCATGGTAGGCCTATACCATATGCAACTGGTGTTAAGTTGGCTAATCCAAACCTTGAGGTCATAGTGATTGGTGGTGATGGTGACTTGATGGGTATTGGCGCTGAGCACCTTGTTCATGCTGGTAGGCGTAATGTGGACTTCACGGTTCTTATGTTTGATAATGGTGTCTACGGCCTAACTAAGGGTCAGGCAAGCCCAACGCTTAAGAGAGGCACCAAGACCAAGGCCTTGGCTAGGCCGAATATTTACGATGCTATTAACCCAGTGGTTTTAGCGCTATCAGTTGGCTTCACCTTTGTCGCGAGAGGTTACGCCTACGATGTTAAGCACTTAGCTTTACTGATAAAGGAAGCAATTAGGCATAAGGGTTCGGCATTCATTGATATACTGCAACCATGCCCAACATATAATGACATCAATACCAAGGAGTGGTATGAGGCTAGGATCTATAAGCTTGAGAGTGAGCCTGGTTGGGACCCTGTGGTTAGGAACCCAAGTGAGGAGGAGGTTACGAAGAAGCTCACACAAGCATTCCTAAGAGGCATGGAGTGGGGTGACAGAATACCAATAGGCATCTTCTATCAGAATGAGTATGTGCCGACCTATGAGGAGAGGATCCTGGAGCAAATGCCAAATTACCTAAAGGCGCCACCAGCCCTAAGCCCACTCTACGGTCCAGACAACTCAACAATAGTTAATGTGGAGGAAATTCTCAAGGAAAAGGAGGTTTGGTGACTCAGTACTTCCTCATTAAATCACCTATTAATTTAAACACGGAATCAACATTACCATTGCCTCTCACATTCGTTAGGGCCGTCATTAAAATAACGAGCCTAACCAAGTGCTTTAAATCCTTAATACCACCCCTATAAACCACCTTAACGCCCTCCATCCCCAACTCACTTGTAAGCCAAACCTCTAGGTTAATGCTGTACTTCCTACCAACATCCTTAACAACCCTGTATATGGCGTCCTGGCACTTGGTCACGTTAATGGCCACCAATGTACTTGGCGGTTTATATAGGTCGTTCGTAACCTCAACCCTCTCGCCCACGCAATCCCTAAGGGCCTCCACACTTATTGGTAGGTCAGTCAATGCGAGAACCGAACCATTGCCTAGTAGGTACATTGATATTGACCTGGGAGCCTTGGCGAGAAGCATTGGTGAGTTTGGGGATATTATTACCGTACCCACCGCCTTAATAACCCTGCCCAGGGCGCTATAGGCATAGACATCGTTAATACCCAGTGCATTGCCATACTTATTGTGTAGGTCCAGCATGAGTTCTACGAACTTTGAGGAATCCATGAATAAGATAATGAAACCTAGGTTCTTATTTAGTATTGCGGTTTGGTCTTACGGCCCAGTGATGATTATTAGCCATAAATTACTTATCCTGGGCAAGGCTTTGCCTCAAAGGCATATGCTGGTCCCTGACCACCTGCCCTTGATATTACGTATACGTAACCAGGTAATAACGTATAGTTAAGTACGATCTTCGTATAGCTCGTCCATATCATAACGAGACCATTACTTACGTACCCGTTTATTGATATGGTGATGTTCGTAATTAATAATATTGGTGACTTAATGTAGTAATTTACCGTATAGTGACTAATTTGTGATGGGGCATCGCACATGTACCTTATGTCAATTATGCTGCTATTGCTGAAGCCATTGTTGAGGATTACGGAGTAATAACCAGTTTTATTCATGATTGTTGCGAATATTTGTTGCGACTCATTCTCGTCCGAGATCGTGCCTGGTGGTAATATTGTTATTACTTTAAAGTACGGCGCATTCTCTACCAGGACCGGGCCTAGGTCCTGGGCGACGTATGGTTGAGTGCATGGTTCGTACCAACCACCAATGACTGGGACCATCTTCGTACTGTAGATGGCCCACTTATCCAGCCTGAAGAGACCAACTGCTGAACCATTACTTGCATAGATAGTCATAAACGATGGAGACGAGACTTGGCTTATTAGGATTAGGGAGCCGGAGCTGAATACGTAGGTGGCCGTGTAGGCACCCTGTGCACTTGCATATCCATTGTATGGGGAGTTCAGCAATGCAATCGGCGTCCAAAGTATGCCCTCAGTAACCATGGTTCCTTTCCTACATACATAACCGACGTCGGCAAATACGTAGTTTGCGCCTATGAGCATTGTTACAATAATAATTATTAGGGTTGCCATAATTAATGGCCTATAAATCCGCAATGTTGTACTTACTAATTGCTTTAGCATTTATAATTTTTACATATTTAGTTGTCCTTATAAATATTTTAATCCCAGAGTGAGTTTTATATTTTGTTTTGAAATCTCCTAGCCTGTGGAGGATTCGATTGAGGAATTGTTAATCGGTGTTGAGGATGGTGATGTGGAGTATTTCATGAAGTTAATTATGTTTGTTGAGGATAATTATAGGAAGGTCCTCTACACAATGGGCTATGTCGAGCTTGGTGATTACATCCTCATCAAATCCTGCACATACATACTACTGAGCAATGACGGCATGGCCTACGCACTGCTTGGTGGCGATAAGCCTGAGATCGTTGACTTTGAGACTAATGGTAACATTAATGAGGTGGTTGATGAGGTTTGCAGTTCAGAGGAGGAGTAATTCGGCTAGTACTCGTATTACGAATTTTAATGTTACGAAAGATTTGTATTACGGTATTAAGTATTACGTATGTGGGCTCCACAGTGGTTCTTACCGTTAGGGTTAGAAGGGAATTGAAGGAGAGAGCCAAGCAACTTGGCATAAACATTAGGGAAGTCGTCAAGAGGGCGCTTGAGGAGGCAATCGAGGAAAAGGAGATGGAGATGCTAAAGAAGATGGCTGGCGAACTTAAGGAATTGCTTAGTGGCGTCAGTGCGGAGGAGGTTGTTAGGTTGATAAGGGAGGATAGGGATGCAAGCTGACCTCCTCCCCGCCCTAAAGGGTGAGGGTTCTTGGTGTTGCAAAGGCGAGGAGGTTTGGGGCTACATTCCCCGCCTTTGCGGGGTTCAGCCCCACGCCCGGTCTCGGGCGTGTTGCCCCTATCCCATCTCGGGGACTTGGGGTTATGGTGTCTCCCTTGACCAGAATGTTGTACGCACCAACAACATCAGCATTGAATACTCTGTTTAGAGATGTACATTTGAACAATCCTCTAGCTATTCTCTTTCCGCATTTATTGCCATGAAATGGGCAATATGATGATGTATATGCTTCATTCACAAAAACGACATTAACGCCATATTCCTCTAAAACTTCGGAAACCCTTTTTAACAGATACCCATAACTCCATGTTTGTACAGTATTGAAGTTGCCGTTATTCTGAGAAATCATCTTCGGGTATCCAATATATACGGTAGATACGCCAGCATTGTATAACTCTTCAGCAAGTCTCCTAACAGCAGTATTTATATAATGTTTCACCTGCCTCCTCCACTTCTTGTACATAATTCTAAGTCTACGTGAAGTCCTCAATCCATACCTATTAAGCGTACTCTGATAATTCGCTATCCTAGCTTTCCAGTAATAAGAAATGGCTTTAAGCGGCCTGCCATTAACTAAAAACGCTCTACCATCCCCTATATATACGGCAAATAAATTATTAATACCAATATCTATACCCGCCCTCAAGCTTGCTTTAGGAGCTTCCGGTATCTTCCTCCATACACCTCTAACGGCTTTCTCAGAAATTTCAAATGTTATATGGGCGTACCAAGTCCTGGAGTCTGGATCGTAACGTATCTCCATTCTGCCTTGCTTACCTTTAATGTGAATGAGCCCTTTGTATTGTACTTCAATTCTACCTATAGCTCCCAATCCTTTTAAGATTATTTTGCTTCTCTCTACTTTATACTGGTCATTTCTAAGCACAACCCACAATATCCTAGAGCCATACCTCTTCCTGTAGCCTGGCGGGCTTACACTCCTCATGAACGGCGGTAACCTGCCCTCCTTCCTAGCCTTTAGTAGGTTGAAGAAGGATTTCCAGGCCTCATTGTTCTTATTGAGTATTTGCTGTGCCGTGACTGAACCTATCAGCGCCTTATACTTCCCATAGAACTCCCTGTATGTGTTCTTTAAGTCCACCCTCTTATTCTCAAAGAACTGCCTCCTCCTAGCATAGTTAACCTCATTCCAAAGCCTGGAGGATATGCTACATAGTAGCTTGAGCTTATTCTCCGCCTCCCTATCTGGCTCTAGCTTAACCACGCTACACCTTTTCATCCTTAGACCACTGCTCCTCAACATACCTCTCCACAATATCAGCCGTCACATTGCCCACAGTGGCGACAAAGTAGCTCCTAGACCACAGCCTTCCAACTCTAGCCCTCAACTGCGGAAACCTCTGCAATATTCTTCTGGCACTCTTACCCTTGAGATAATTCGCTATGTATGAGGGGGCTAGGCGTGGCGGGCATAGAAGGAGGACGTGAACATGATCAGGCATGACCTCCAACGCCAACACCTCACACCCAATACCCTCAGCAACCTCCCTCAAAACCCCTCTAGCGTATTCAGCAACATCACCCACAAGAACACCCCTCCTACACTTAGGAACCCACACAAAATGATAAGCACACCAATACTTCACATACCTAGTACTCCTAAGCCCCATCCACGTCTGAGAATCACCCACTACACCCAGCCCCAGAACACTCTAAAGAGTACAGATTTTAAAAACTATCCCCCGCCCCTAGAAGGGGCGAGGCTTTCGGTTGTAAGTACTTATTCGATGCATCAGCCCTGTTTTTACTAATTCAACAAGGCGATGTTATTATTGAGAGGACGGTAATCAGGAACATCCATATCCTGCATTTAACAATATACGAAGTGGGCAATGTACTATGGAAGGAGGCATACATATTCAAGCGTGTTAAGGATCCCCATAGAATCGCTGAACTAGTTCAGGAAATGATTAAGCGTATTAACATACTCGCCGATCCACCACTCGTCGAGGTATTAAGACTATCCCTGAGTAGGGGGTTGACGATTTACGATGCAAGCTACGTATATGCCGCAGAGAGCATGGGAATGACTCTAGTGACTGAGGATAAGCAAATACTAAGCTCAACGAGGAAAGCCATTAACTTTAAGGGATTTATCGATGCCATAACACGCAATGATACGTAACCTTAGCTAGAAATGGATATAAATGCGGTCGTGATGTTTACACTGTGTGAAGATGACCGCCATGACTGAGCAAAATGATGAGGAACTTGGGTTCTGGATCTACTTTACTGCTATTGGTTCCGTAAATTCCGCATATAGTTTTTCCAAGGTCTTTATAACGTCGCTATTTAGGTAATTGCCGTCGGCCGCGTTAACGTACTTCACTAACTCGTCAATGCTCGTTGCCGTCACCATTACTGTGCTTATTGGGTAGGTAAGCACGTACTTAATGGCTAGGGTCTCCAGGTCCATACCCAGGGACTTGGCTATGGGCCTTATCCTCGTGTTCGTGAATCCCACAGCCCTGGCAAGCCAATCCCTATCCCTAAGGCTCCTATGGTCTCTCGATCCAAAGTTCACCTCCTGCCTATCCGTTAGCACATTTGATGCGTGTGGAACCCTCGTTATTAATCCTACGGCATTCTCCATGCCACGCCTTATTAGTGTCCTACCGGGTTCCTGCTCGAGGATGTTGAACACAAACATTATCGCCTCATAACCCTCATCGATCGCCGCCAATCCCTCGCTAAGCACGTTGGTCTCAGGGCCGAGTGCCACGCCCAAGTGCTCGATATATCCCTCATCCACCAATTTAAGTAATGCCCTGTGTAACTCCCTATCTCTGATCACGCTGATTGGCGGGTTATGAAGCTGAAGTAGTGTTATCCTCCTGCCCAACCTCCTGAATGACTCCCTAACCGCATTGACTATGTAGTTAACGCTGAAGTTTTGAACATGCCTACCATTGACCAATTTACCCACCTCATAACCGACCTTCGTGAACACATTCACATCATAACCAAGTAGCTCGCTGAGTACTCTGGCGACCTCATTAAGTATATCCAGTGAATACTTGGCCACGTCCTCAGGGCTCACGGGGACATTATATAAATCACCAAGGCCTGTATTAACACCGTAGATCTTAACACCACTATGTATTATTTCCTCTAGCGACCGCCGTGACCGTGACACGGCATCTAAAGCCTCCCTTACTTATAACCATTAATCAAAGCACAAAACAGGAATAAACAAGCGTGAGTAGGAGCGTTAATGCTTCCTGGAGGTGATTATGCATCCTTGCATGTGTGGGTTAGGCGGTGCTTTGCTCGTGGTGTGTGGGTTGTGTGGTAATGCTTTTAAGGTTGGTTTGTTGGTTTGGTTTTATGCCTGGTAGGGCCTTAATTGCTGGCATTATTGTTGCTGTGGTTGCTGTAGCCTTAATCGCCATGTTTATCATTCCCCACTACGCAGGGCCACCCATACGTTACTTAACCATTAACGCGCCTTACGTGTTTATGAAACCTATAGGTAATGGACAATATGATGTTGGGTATTATAATTCTCAAGGACAATGGGTTGATTTAGGAATATATAATGTAAGTAGTAATGCATTGCAGAATGCTGTTAATGTAATTAATTCATTTAATCAACAAAATATGGGAACAACACTGCCTCAACCTTATGGAACACAATTCCAACCACTAGATTATGTAGTAGTTGTTGGTAATTCAACAGGAATAGTACAAATACCTGTACAGGGAAACACAATACTGTTGAACAAGGTGAATCCGGGAGACTGGACAGTACTAGTTACTGATCCAAACGATGTAAACAAACTAATGTACGCACTAGACACTGGATACAAAGAAGCTGCAGGAGTAATGTCATTATCACAAGTATATACAAGTAAATATCCAGGATCGATTATATACGAAACAGGAATGCTATATCATTACAATAATGAATTTGCAGGAGGAGTAGTAATAGTAATGAATAATAATACACTAATACCTTGGGGATATATGTGGCATATTTCTAGTCAAGGTTTCGGAGGATTCTTGCCATTTGTAATCCAAGCATCGGCAAATAGATATAGCTAACTTTATTTATTATTTTTTATGGAATAGTTATTTCATAAGGTACTCCGAATGTTCCTATAACCCAGTCTAAATACATATATCCAGGTGATCCACCAGATCCCGCAGAAATAAATACATAGGGCTGTCCTTGATAGTAAGTTACATTTTCTATTAATGGATTACCTATTGAATATTGGTTCTCATATTGCTCGGCATATCCCAAAGTTCCATTTATGAATAAAGAATATGGAAAATTGCTACTTGGATAAGTTATTGGGCTTTTTGAAAATTCATTTAATGCTGTTCTTAGTTCTGCTGCAAATGCTGTTTTGTATGCATTTTGGTAGCTTTGTGCGATGTATGTATAGGGTGATTCTGGTAGTATTGCGTATGCTTTGTATTTTGAATCATATTGCTCTGGTAATTGATTATTGTAAATGTTTCCATTCACTAAGAAGTATACATCTAAATTATTTGAATTATCTAAAGAAAACCACCAATATGTATAAAATATACCATAATATGAATATTGTTTATTCTTCTGTTGATCTACAGGTGCAAATGGTATATAATTTGTATTTTTTGCATAATTAGTGTCTTCTCCAAAGAAATAATATAATGTACTTCCAGACCATCCAGAGCCTGCATAGTGGTATTGCGAGGAATGCTGAATAGAGGCGCATTGGGGGTGGTTAGGGCTATGATTAACCCATAGACCCAACATCACACCCCATGCCTTAACCAAAGCCGGTGGGTGAGCCAAAACTTTCACTGAACTCTATTTAATTCTTTCTAATAAAATGGGAAGATTTTTAAAGAATCCATGCGTTTGTTCGCCTAATGTCCTTTGCTCAGGTTAATGCCGAGAAGCTAAGGATTTGCTGGGGTATTAAACGCGGCAGGAGGCTCGTGTGCGGTGAGCCAGTGGCTGATGGAGCCATAATTGAGGAGGTCAAGAGGCTAATCGAGGAGTTGAGGAGGAGAGTTGAGAAGCACAAGGATAGGCTCGAGTCTGCCGCATTCATAGATGAGCTAATCAACTTGTTGGAGAGGTGGCTCGAGGAGCACGAGAATGATAGAGGTAGGAAGATCAAGGAAGCCAAGAGGATCGCTAGGAAGATGGTTAAGCTCCTCAAGAAGTTGAGGAGGAGGTGGGTCGAAACTTATTGGAGACAGCTCCTCGAGCTAATGGAGATGCTCGAGAGGAACGCCATAGACATAATAGTGACCGGCAGTAACAACGGCGAAAAATCGCTGATGGTGCACCTATACAACAAGGACGTGACCATTGAGGTGAACAAGGTTGCAAAGAGTGAGAGCGTCACAATACGCCTAACGCTGAAGGGGCTTGGGGGAGACAACGTCAAGGTAGCCAACACCTTCAGCGATGAGAAGTTACTAAAGGCCGTCCAATACGGCTGGGAGATGACTGACGGAACAATTAAAGATAATCACCCAACAATGGGCACAACACAGCCTTGGCAAGCTATTTTATGGACACTCTGTTACCCTAATAAGATCCACATATATATAAGCGGTATAAACATGGATGAAGATGGCGCCTCAATCATGTGGGATTTAACTGCCAAGGATCATAGGGCGAGGTCGAAGAAGGAGGTTGCGAAGGAGGTCGAGAGACTCGGTACCGAGAGACTTAAGGCATTCATGGCTCCGGCTGTTTGGGGTGATGGCGATGTCGACGTCAAGAAGTCCATTAGGCTTATAATGGGCCTGGCCAAGTACGATTTGTGGCTTGGAATTATCGAGAGACTGGTTAATGAGCTTGGCTTCACGATGTACCCAGTGGAGTACAGGGTCGAGGTTGCGGTTTGGACTAACAGGGCTGTTAGGTTGGCTAGGGATTGGTTAGCGATACCAGACCTCAAGGAGTTGATTGAGTTGGGTGCGAGCCTGCCGGGCGGCGAGAAGTTTAAACGAATAATTGAGCTGGCGTCAAAGGATATTAAGGAGAGAGGCAAGAACTCTTCGATCAACATCCCCGGAACGGATATAAGCATGAGCATTCACATAGACAGCCATTATAAGGTCGAACTTAGGGCTTGGAGGAGGTATGAAAACGAGACTTTGAGTTTAGTCGAGGAACTCGAGAAAGCCGGCTACGAACCATCAATATATGCCGATAGGGGAGGTCATGTGGTCTCGATAATGCACGCGAAGATAAGAGATAGCCCACTTAAGCCAATAGTCTGCAAGAAGCTGAGCGATTTACTAAACAAGGCGAGGAATGAGAAGAGGAGGAAGAAGATATCCAAGGCAATGCGGAACCTAAAGTGCTTTGATAACGCCTAGCCCCACCCAAACCCACGGGCCAACAAAACCCTCCTTTTTCCTTTTCTTCATTAAATATCTCGATTAAGTTGTCCCACAACTCAAGCTTTAAATAACCCATGATGAGCCTAATCCTCTTCTCCTTAATATTCACGTCGCCATCGCCAAGTATTACATACAGCGAAAACAGTGGAAACTCCTCATCACTGAGCTTGCCGGCTTTCTCGGCGACTTCGGCCTTACCCTCGAATACGCCCTTGTGATCAATAGTCCTTAATTGCCAAGTAACGCCCACATTACCATTATTGAGACTCAAGCCATGTATGTACATGTGGTTCTTCCCATGCCAAGCCAGTGACCAGGCAAAGACCAGCCAAGCCCACTAGGCCGTCAAGCATCTTCTCACTAAGGCCGTCACCGTACATGTCGGCTGTATCAAAGACGTTTACGCCCAGGTCAAGGGCAGTCTTAATGAGCCTTACTGAGTATTCGCGGTCAAGATCTCCATACATGGACGTACCAATGACCCAAGCACCAAAGCCGATCTCCGAAACCTTGACGCCAGTCTTACCCAAGACCCTATAATGCATCAATAAGAACCTTTGAAGTACCTGGTTATAAGTGCGGAGCTTAATAATCAGACACTTTAACTAGTGGCTGCCGATTTATCAATGATTATGTTAAGGTTTATTTAGCACATATACGGGGTTTAAATCAATGCCCAATACTATGGAGTTACCAAAGCCATGGTTCGACCTAAACGGCTATAGGAAGACAAGACTGCTCGAGGCGAAGTACGAGGCTGAAATAGCAATCAACATGCTTAGGGAAGGCCTTTATAGAAATGCGGCCGGTAAGACCTTTCAAGCATGGAAGTCCTTCCTTGCGGCCGTGTCTATTGACGCGATTAATGAGTTAAGTAAGGTGTATAGGCGTAAGGTTAAGATTAGGGGATTGAGGGAGAGAATTGATGAGGCCTTATACGTGATTGCCTTCATGCCTACCACGAGGATGTTCGAGGTCTCAAAGGTACTTAGTGCATTAAGTCCCATGATGCCATACCTAACCTTAGCGTCTCTCGAGCTACATAGGTATCAATATAATGGACCAGATAAGGAGGGAGCGTTCAGCGTATTTAGAAGTGATGAGGACGCCAAGGAATTCATTTGCAGATTTCTAAGTGATATGGCAGTCGTGTACCGAGAGTTAGCCAAGGAGGAATTTATAGACTTAACATATTGTAAGGAAGCTAAGGGCACTTAAATCACTACTACTGAGTACGGCCTATATATCCCGTGGAAATCACGGTTCAGGCTCTCGATTAGTTAATCAATAAATAAATTATTTACTTATCCATGCAGTTATACATATAGTATTTACATCGAAAGCTAGTGCGCGCGCTGGTGCCCACTCACCCAGGGCGCTATTTCAATTACACATAGATAGAACTGCGCGCAATCTTAATTGAACCTGTTATTTTGGTATTTTAATGTATTTCTAGTATTCTACGACATAATTGCAGTGCTTAAATAATGGATTGTTATATTACCGTTTAATATGGACTTAAATAGTGCCAGAATTACGGCTGGGGTTGGTGCAATACTTGCGGGTGTTGGTCTCCTTGGCTATGGCGTATTGGGTGTCGTTGGTATGGTCATATTCTTGGTAGGGATTGTTGAGGTTGCGAATAATCTTCGTGATAATGTGTTGAGGAATTATGTGATTACCTGGTTCGTACTAGCCATTACAGCGTTCGTAGTGTTTATCGTTGGCATTTTCCTGCTCTTCTTTATTCATAACCCCGCCTTTTCTATGCTTGTTATGATTATAGTCCATGCCATTGGTATGCCTGGCGTTTATTATGGGCATAATGGAGTATATGGATTTGTGTATACTCCATTTACGGAGCTTCTACAGTTCATGGAGCTCATCATGGTCGTGGGCATCTTTGCGTCTATACCGTTAATAATTTCGTCAATATTCATGTACCGCATTACCAAGAGAACCTATGTATATACGGGCAGTAATTACGTTAGAATTGGTGGTTTACTCTACGTAATAGGTGCCATACTAGCCCCAATAATCGTTGGGCTAGTGCTACTACTCATTGCCTGGGTAATGATTGGCACTGCATTATTAACCACCGAACTTAAGCACTTATGATTATTGCCCTTGTCCTGTCATGCCCTCTGGCGTTATTATCTTTATACCCATCCTCTCGGCCATTACCTTGACGTAGTCCGGGTTCTTATCGCTTATGAATGGTGTTATCGCCAGTACCTTATCGATGGGTCTTCCCGTGACCTTGGTGTAGAGTTCGGCTTTGCAGTGTATGGCGATTATGTCAGTCCTCCTTATTGTCGATGTGATCTTCACGATCATGGTAATGCCGTCCTTAACAACTATGTCCAGCTCAATCTCGCTTGGGTATCCATAGACGTAGCCATAAGCATCATAGTACAACCACCTCTCCATCGTGTAGCCCGTATCCCTGAGGATCTCCCTAACACCATCCCTAAAGGCATCCTCGGTGACCACGCTCCAACGAGCGCCCAATGCGTCTAACTTGATTGATAGGAGCTTGATCTCTCTATCGACATATTTCCTTAATTCCTCAACATCCCTCCTCAGGTCTTCGACGTCCCTGCCAACTATATATTCAGCACCACTTAATTTAAATATGGCTTAACCCAAACCGCAGATTGAGCAACTGCGCTGATGCTTTACCAACGCATGAAGTCAGTCACATCAGCATCAATAACAGCTGGAGGACTATCAATAGGGATAGGTGCACTACTCGGAGTATCAACCCTAGTAGCATTCGGCATAATCCTAATAGCCCTAGCCGCAGGCTGCAGATACATAAAAGGTGCATGATTTTGCTAAATTCTCTATTAGGCGTTTTGTTGACGGTAAGCCTATAGGTTTGCTAAAATGAGTGCCCATTTTATTGGTATTTCGTCTCTGTTGGCTTTGAGTCCGCATTTTGGGCATTGCATCAGCCTATTTGGCAGTTGCACCAATTCGTTACCGCAGACTGGGCATATTGTGCTTGGTAGTCTCTTGAACTCGTAGGGAATACCGTACCACTCTAGTTGATTTGTTAAAAGCTTCACGAAACGTCTCAAATACAGCATGTAGACCTTAGCCAACCCATTGGGCAACCCCTCCTCCATTAATCCACGCCTGGACTCCTCAAGAACATCATCAATAATAACCCCAGCCCTGTACTTCAAAGCCTTCTGAGCCAGTTTATGGGCCAGCTTTTGAGCATAATCCTTTAGATAGGCGTATAGCCTACGCCTAGTGGCCTTGATTTCGCGCCAAAGCCTCCTGCCATACTGCGATTTATGAAGACCAAGCCTCTTCAAGGCCCCATACTTTTGCCCAAGCTTAGTAACATGTTTATAGAGCATCTCAATGCAACCTAGGTTCGGCCTCTCCCTACCCATTGAGCCTACTTTGCCATTAACCAACGCCCAAACTATACCATTCCTCCAGGAATTCACATCAATAACCAATCTACGGTCACTTAGTTGGATTGATTCAACATCACGCTCGAAAGTTATGGCTATGTACAGATTCTCGCCATCGACCCAGGCCCTGGCTAGTTTAGGCTTGCCACCCTCGCTAAGTCTATCACGAATATACTTAGCTTCACTTTCCGTGAGGCTGATGGTGATGGCCCTACCCTTAATAACCCACCTGAGCCTCACTATGTTCATAGTTAAATCAATGAAGACGCCTTGACCCATATCACGCTCGTTAGCGAGCCTCACGCCGACATTAAATATTGCGTGAATTCTAACCAACCACCTCTTTGCATTTTGAGCCCTTAACTCATTCTTAAAGTAGTTGAATTTGTCAACAAACCTTGAGTCTAAATCCACGGGATAGACCTCAAACCCCCTAGCCCACAAATTACCTAAAGCATCAACACGGTTAAGCACCTTAACTAAGGCATCCTGCTCCTCGGCGCTGAAGAGTCTCAGTGGTCTCTTAATCAAAAGGGTTCTATGAACTAACCTCCTCATCTGGAACCACCACGATCACAATGACCCTCTTCCCAACCAGCTCCTTCAACACTGGCTTATTCCCAATCCATATCTTCAAGTACTCGTAGCCGTGCTTCCTCTGGTCAACCATCACAGTACCAAAGACCGTATACACCCTCGCCATTAGGAGGGTTTAGCCAAACTATTATTTAAACCTTTTGCTAACAAAAAGCTTATAAATTAGCAAAAAACACCCCTGATAAGCCGGCGGTGGGAGCGAAAGGCAATGAACCCACCGGCCCCAGCCCCGTGGGCACGTGATAAGATGACACCCCGAGGATGGGGCAAAGCCCGACGAAGGCAGAAGGGTGAAGAGAATCAGTGGGATGCGGGGAACGGGGCACTATCTATCCAGGAACCAGTATTGACAATGCGTAACCCCCTATTTACACCAGGTACGTGTGTATGCCCAATCACGATCCAGTCAGTGGCCTTTGCGCCGGTCTTTGCATTAATTGTAAACCTAACTAGCCTATCGTATGCTCCGTTAAGTAGTTTATTCATTAACGATGCAATTAATCCATTCTTAACTATGTAATCACCGTGTAAAAACCAGTAAGTGTTATTACCCATGACTACCCTCAATACTCCATGAATCGCCTTGATACTCACGCCGTTAATTTCATAATGAACCTCACCATAATTAACCCTTGGGTCGTGATCGTACATTGCCATTACATAAATCACCTTCCTCAAACTACCTATACTAGTTAGGTTCAGGCGATGTATTAATTCATGTATATGTGATTGACTTAGTGACTGCCCATGTGCTCTGTCGAATAGGTCTCCGTTAATTATTAGGTAAATATTATTATCTTGATTAATGCTCCTTATATAATTACCGATACAGTTGAGGTCTCTTGTATTAGATTCTAAATGTAGATCTGAGACGGCTATTATTGACGAGTCTTCGTTCAACTCTACCGTCTTTACGTACGCGTTATCGTATATGAACGGCATTTCGTAAATTGTAAGTATAATGATCAATCCTAGTATTAATGGCACTGCGATTATTGCTTGATTCATGATACGTCGCCTTAGCGTGTATTGTTAAAGTATTTAAATAGTTCAGTACTCCGCCGTTTGCCGTCATCGTTCATAGCTCTTGAACCTCATCACTATTAATTGTTTAAAGGAGCCCTGGTTTTAAAGTTTTAGTGATGAGATCCTAGCCGTCGGATTTGATGATGTGGATCACTTGGCTGACATATCCATATTATCTATAGCCAACGCAATGCTTATAAATAGGTGTTGTGGCTTGGCTTATTGGGTGGTTTTATTGCCAGGTATGCAATAATAGGGCTTGGTAAAATAGGGACCGCCATAGCTAAGTCCCTGATAAAGTCTGGTGTTGATCCTTCAAGCATAAGTGGTAGTGTTAGAAGGGTTGAGAGTGTTAATAGGGTTAGGCGTGAATTGCCCGGCGTCTTTGTCTCCACGAATAATGCGGAGGTTGTTAAGGATGCTGATGTCGTGATACTTGCCGTTAAGCCTTACCAGGTTCTCGATGCGTTGATACCGATACGTAATATCCTCGGTAATGAGCAGCTTCTCATTTCGGTTGTGGCTGGTGTGACTACGGGGATTATTGAGGAGCTTGTGCCGTCAAAGGTCATTAGGGCTATGCCCAATATTGGCATTGTGATAGAGAGGGGTGTGACGGCAATAGCGCCTGGCTCTAGGGTTTCTGAGGATGATGTTAGGAGGGCTTGCAATATATTTGGTTCAATGGGTAGGTGCGTCGTTGTTAATGAGCGCTATATGGATGCCATAACAGCCATCAGTGGCTCTGGCCCTGCCTTTATGGCTTTGATATTTGAGGCTATTTGGGAGGCTGGGTTGTTGCTTGGTATACCGACCGATATTTCCTGGGAGTTGGCTGTAGGAACTCTGGAGACTAGTGCTGAGTTGCTTAGGTTTAAGAGGCCGTGGGAGGTTGTTGAGGAGGTTACGACGCCTGGGGGTGTCACGATTAGAGGTATTAAGGTTGCTGAGGAGGGTAGTTTGAGGGGTTTGATAATGAGGATGATTGAGGAGACGGCCAGGAGGGGTCGCGAGATTAGTCAGGAGATTGAGGCTAGCATTAGGTCAAAAGTCAGTGGTTAGGGACGCAATACTTAACTACTAGCCTTAAAACCATGGGTTTCGTGGGTAAGGGCACGAAGAGCGTGCGTGGTGGTGTTAGGCATACTAGTGATGATATTGGTTCTGTGATTGAGCCCATATACCAAACGGCATTATTTGATTTTAGGGAGCCCGAGAGGAAGCCGTCATTGCACGGTGTCGTTCCGCTTAAGTACTCTAGGGAGGATAATCCGACGGTTCATTCCGTGGAGAGTAAGATGGCTGAGCTCGAGCATGGTGCTGATGCCGTGGGTACCTCAAGTGGTATGGCCGCCATAACGACGTTACTAATGGCGTTGCTTAAACCCGGCATGCAGATCTTGATACCACTGGATGTCTACGGCTCCACACTGGTGCTGCTTGAGAGGTTGAGTAAGTTTGGGGTTAGGGTCGTAATTACGGATCCAGGTAATGATAGTGTGATTAAATCGCTCGTTAAGGGTATTGACCTGGTATTCATAGAGTCAGTGTCAAACCCACTGCTTCGGGTTTACAACATACCCGAGATCGTGAAGCTTGCCCGCGATGTTGGTGCTAAGGTCA
This sequence comes from Vulcanisaeta moutnovskia 768-28, assembly GCF_000190315.1. Taxonomy (NCBI): domain Archaea; kingdom Thermoproteati; phylum Thermoproteota; class Thermoprotei; order Thermoproteales; family Thermoproteaceae; genus Vulcanisaeta; species Vulcanisaeta moutnovskia. Next base: position 1,856,971 of record NC_015151.1, on the reverse strand, counting down.
TTGTTGATAATACGTTGGCTACACCCATTGGTATCACGCCAATTGAGTATGGGGCCGACTTCGTAATTCACAGCGCCACTAAGTACCTAAGTGGCCATAATGATGTCGTTGCTGGCTTCGTGATTGGCAGTGACGCTGAGGCTATGAAGAGTGTTTGGGAGTGGAGGAGGTTCATTGGCACTGTGATGGAGCCATTCACGGCATTCCTGGTGGATAGGGGATTGAAAACCCTCCACATCAGGATGAGAAAACACGAGGAGAATGCAAGGGCTGCTGCTGAGTTCTTGATGGAGCATCCGAAGGTTGAAAGGGTTTATTATCCGTGCCTAAATGGCCATGAGTCGTACGAGCTGGCTAAGAAGCTCCTTAATAACTGTGGTGGGATTGTGAGCTTCGAGGTTAAGGGTGGTTTAAGGGAGGCCTTGGCTGTTTATAAGCATGTGAAGATGATAATCCCGAGCGTGAGCTTTGGTGGTACCGAGAGCATAATAACCCATCCGGCCAGTACGACGCACGTTCATTGGAGCCCTGAGGATAGGGCTAGGGCTGGCATTAGGGATAACCTACTTAGGCTTAGTGTTGGTCTTGAGGATGTCGAGGACATAATCAGCGACCTTGACCAAGCACTTAACCATGCCTAGGCCTGTTGAATTGCTTAAAAATAATGTTAATGCATTATCATCAATGCAATCACAAAAACTGCAGAAGCTCTCGAATAACGTGTATGTGGTACCTGGCAGGACAAATGCCGGTGTTCTCATTGTTGATGATAATGAATGCGTGGTGATTGATACCGGGATTGATGAGGATTCAGGCCGAAGAATCTTTAATGCCGTTAAATCCCTGAACCTTAAAATTAGGGCCATTGTTAATACGCATCATCACGCAGACCACATTGGTGGTAATGCATTAATTGTTAAGAGGAGCGGCGCCACAGTCTACGCAACACCTGAGGACAAACCCTTCATAGAGAGGCCAGTGCTTGAGCCACTTTACCTCTTCGGCTCATTTCCGCCCAAGCTGCTCCGGACCAAGCTTCTTGAGGCAGAGGGCGTGCCTGTTAGGGATTTGGATGACCTACGTAGGGAGGTGGGATTTGAGGCGATGCCATTACCAGGGCATACGATGGGTATGGTTGGGATATCCTACGGTAATGTATTGTTCACAGCCGATGCGTTCTTCCCAGTAGACATTATACAGAAGTATGGTGCACCGTACCACCTCAACGTTAAGTCGGCACTCGAAAGCCTTAGGAAGTTGCTTGAGGTGGTGGGTAAATTTGAGTACGTGGTTCCTGCCCACGGCAATGTACTGAGACCTCCTGAGGCTATTAGCGTTATTAATGAGAATTTAAATGCAATAAATAGGTTGAGGGATTTTGTGCTTAATAACATTAGTGATTCCGTGATGCTTGAGGAGTTGATCATGAAAATCTTCTCATCACTTGGCATAAGCATTGATTCACCGCATAATTACCTATTGAATCGCTCGGCCCTTCTATCATACATTGCCTGGCTCTCCGATGATGGTCTATTAACAATTAATGCCGTGGGCAATAAATTGCTTGTCTCTAGATTAAAGGCGTGAATAAATTGAACGAAACAGCATTAGCCTCCCAATATCATTAATGATCTTAAGACCTCTACCAAGCCTCTTACTTTTAGTATTATTCCTTCACCCTCCTTTCTTAACGTTAATCCCCTTAATCCTTAAGACTTACTTTCCCATAGACAGCATTTAGAGCTAAAAATACTATTACGCCCATTACCATCGCTAGTAATAGAGCCTCAGGCGCGCCTATGGCAGTGCCTATGAAGGCCCAGATAACAGCACTTAAAACCTGCGCCACCGTGAACATGGCCCATGCCGATGAATAGACAATGCCGAACTCACTACGTGGAGTCACGTAAATGAGAGCACTCCCAATCGCTGTGAAGAATGCATTAATGAATATGTTATACACCAGGTTTGTTATGAATAGTAGTGGTACAGCAATTATTAAGCTCCTGATCGTTATGGGTATTACGCCAAATCCTGTTCTAATGATCAGCGCCGTTACTGCGAGAACATAAATAACATTTAACCTATCAACCCTAAACCTAGGCGTAAGCATAGACCCAAGCACCGCACCTATTAGGCCGAACACATTGTCAATACTTGCAAGCAAGGCCACGTTGTAATAGAGGGATAATACGCTGTAGCTCAGGATATCGATTGATATTATTAATAGAAAGATTATTATTGCCGTTGTTTTTAAGTCATTATTTATGATTCTCCTAGCCCACCATAGTAGTTTATCCTCATCAATGGTCAGCGTACCATCGTTATTCAATTCACCGACCCCATTAACATCGTCATAGAGCCTAACCATACACTTACTCAATGTTCCATCGGGCATTACCACGAATGAGTTAAGCCACGATACATAGCATATGTAAGGTGATGGTAATTCAAAGAGCTTCAACCCAAGCGATCTCGCGTACTCCATAATCTCCTCAACAACATTATTATTGACTGGATAAACCCTATCATCATTCGAACCACCTAGTCTCGATATTGACCTTATATGGAAGGAGAACCTACCATCACCCCCTCAAAATCTCGGCAAACCTCCTCGGTAATGACTCAACACTCTCTATGTTATCCCTGTGTAGGTGAACCCTAATGACCATTCTAAAGCCCAGGTTTGAGTTATGGGCATTAACCATATTATTCCATATTACGTCAAAGGTCGGTAATCCCCTTATTTTAACCCGCTCTTTTCATCTCCATACCAAGAATTATTGCTACATTTAAAATACTTAAACAATGTTGTATATTATTAAGTAAATATAATGATAAAAATCCTAAATATTGCCATCTCGATAAAAATATTACCACCAATATTTTTATATCGAATATTGACATTGAGGCGTTTTGCATCGTTATTTTAACCCTAATCAGGTTCATTAAACCCATGATTTTAGGTACAGCCTTTTGTAATTTAAATGAACTGGGCATTACCTTCTAAATGCCATTGACTTAGAGTTTTGTTTTATATTCACGTGGCTTAGCCATGCCTTGATGGGTATGACCCGTAAAAAGGTGGTTATAATTGGTGGTGGGATTGCTGGGTTGACGGTAGCTAATACACTGATTGAGGGGGCTAAGGACTTGGTAGAGGTTACGGTTATAACGAGGGATAGGCATTATGTTGGTGGTCCTACGAGACCGTTGTTATTAACTAATGAGGAGGAGTATGGCAGGATCATTAGGGGTTATGAGGAGGTTGGTTTGAAGGGCGTTAATGTGGTTACTGGCGACGTGGTCAGTATAGACCCAGGTAATAGAGTTGTTAATTACACCGAGACCTTGCTCGGGAATAACGTGAAGAGCCTAGACTATGACTACCTAGTACTGGCACCCGGCGTGGTCTTTGATGGGTCGTCAATAAACGGCTACGATAAGTATTGGTACATGAACACTAATGTTTATGACCCAGGTAGGATCCACGTGCTCAAGAATAGGGTGTGGAGCATGAACGAGGGCACAGTAATAGTGTACGCACCAAAGGCTCCCTATCGCTGCGCCCCTGCACCGACTGAGACTGCGTTGCTTATTCACACGATACTTAAGTACAGGGGTGTTAGGGATAAGGTTAGGATAATACACATCGATGCCAATGATAAGACACAACCACCAGTTATTGCTGATGTTGTTAAGGCGATTTATGATAAGGCAGGTATTGAGCTAGTCACGAACCAAGAAATCGTTGAGATGAATGATAAGGAAGTAATAACGAGAAGCGGTGAGAGGTATAGGTACGACCTACTGGCAATGCTTGAACCTAACAGGGTTCCATCATTCATTAGGGATGCTGGCCTAGGCACTGATTGGGTTGAGATTAGGTCACCAACAGACCTGAGAAGTCCTAAGTTTGATGATGTACTTGCCGCCGGCGATACGGCGAAACTGCCATATCCAAAGAACCAGGAGATCGCCCTAGAGAGCGCATTATTCGCCACCAATAAGATCCTGGAGGACCTCGGCAGCAATGAGAGGGTGTCTGTGCAGTATGCATTCGTTGGTTGGGCTTATGTCGGTAATATTGAAGGTAAGTTGGAGACCATAAGTGTTCAATTCGGCTTTGACTACACGCAACAGCCACCAAAACCGAGTAAGGACCCTGAGCCGAAGAGGGATTACACGGTGCAGAAGGATCGTTGGATGCAGACGTACTTAAGAAGATTGTTTGGCTACTGAGCAGCATTTACTTATTAATGCCTTAAATTTATCATTCTCGAGTATCATCAAGTAAGCATCCTCACCGTCATTGTAATAGCTCCTTAATACGTCGCGCACGTCGAAGCCAAGCTTCCTGTAAAGGGTTATGGCCGGTGTGTTTGATACCCTAACCTCGAGTATCACGTGATCAATGCCCCTCTCAGCCATTGAGCATATTGACTGGCACATTAATGTGTTACCGATGCCCATCCTCCTATAGTTCCTGAGGACTCCAACGGATATCACGTGACCCCTACCAAGGCCCTCTATGCATGATATTATGTAGCCCACGGGCTTACCATCCATGAATGCTATGTAGGAGTAATTTGTGCAGTTTCTGCACAACCAATTAATGAAACCTAGGGTATACTGCTCACTTGGCTTGAATATCTCTATCTCAAGACTTACTATTATGTCCATGTCATCGTCTGGATCACACCTCCGTAGTTCAAAGCCACCTTTCATTTAATCATAAACCTGGAAAAGTAATTTAATAATATGCTTTACCACCTATTAAATGGTCGCTAGGATACTCGCCACAGCAGACATTCACTCGCCAAAGTACTTCCCAAGGTTTAGGGAGTCTATTAAGGATATTGGCAGGTTCGATGCCGTGCTCATAGCAGGTGACCTAATGGAGGAGGGGAAGATTGAGGGATTGAAAATATTAATCAACGAACTAAAGAAACTAAGTGACACAATAATTGCTGTACCAGGCAATGAGGAATACGATGAGGTCATGCCGAAGGCCAGAGAACTCGGTGTCATTAAGTGGCTTGATGATGACGTGATTAAATTAACGATAAATGACGTGGCACTCAGGATAATCGGTTCAAAGGGATCCCTGGAGAGACCAACAACGTGGCAATTAAAGCACATACCTCACATAGCGGATACGTATAGGCGCAGGGTTGAGTGGCTTAAGAAAACCATTAACTCATCGAGGGAATTAACAATCCTACTAATACACTATGCACCAACGTTTAAGACCCTCCAGGGTGAGGACCCAAGGATTTGGCCGAGTCTTGGGGTTAGGGATTTAGAGAATGCAATCTTTAGTAATAATGTTATTGCAATACATGGTCATGCCCACAATTCCGTGACTAGGTGCGTTAAGTCCGGTAATTCCTATATAATTAATGCCGCGTTCACAAACATTTGGAAGCCAATAATACTCGAGGTTAGTAATGAGGGGTTAAGTTCGATAAGCATTAATTGCCAGGAGATTAAGCATGAGAGGAGCGGTGGACCATCAATACTTGATTTCATGAAGTAATTACTTAATAATTCCTTAACCATGACCTCAGTAAATGCGGAGACCAGTCAGTGCTAGTGGCCTGGTGGTTTACCTCGGTATAGCGGTATACATCGTGCTGATGTCATACTATACATTATTGAAATACCTAACCTTCCATACCCATGCCGCAGACCTTGGCGTCTTCGCCCAGGCATTGGCGTCAACGTTGTACTACCATAGGCTGCTTTATGAGAGCGTTGATGTGGCGATAATACCGAGGCCAGGGCCAATAGGCTATAGCTTCCTGGACGTCCACTTCTCACCAACGCTATTCCTATTCCTGCCCATATACGCGGTATACCCAAGCCCAGCCACGTTACTTGTGGCTCAAACAATACTCATAGCCCTCGGCGCACTGCCGATTTACTGGTTAGGTAAATACTTGGGTAGGGATTGGTTAGGCGCCTTCTTTGCAATCATCTACCTAGTGAACCCATTGGTCCAGGGTGTAAACTCCTTCGATTTCCACATGGAGGCCATATTCATGCCCCTGGCCCTATACTCAACGTACTTCCTAATAACGAGGAGGTGGAGAATTTACTACCCAATGTTACTACTTACGCTTGGTACCATCGAGTTTGCACCAATACCCATGACACTGCTTGGCCTGTATTACGTAATTATTAATGCCAGGAGAAGGCGTGAATTAATTCATGGTGTATTAACAATCGCGATATCAATGGTCGTCCTCCTAATCGCCCTATGGATGAAGACTGTTCTCAATCCACTCGGGCCAACAACGGCATCCCCACTCTCGGGCCTACCTGAGCAATACGCCTCATCATTTAGCTTCGGCATCCTTATTTCAGTCATTAAGGACCCATTATTGATACCGAGACTATACTCAATGCATGGCACTGAGAAGTTCCTATACTTCCTAGAGCTCTACGCACCAACGGCATTCACATCCTTCCTAGACCCGCTGGTCCTCCCATCGCTTACGTGGCCACTGGCATCCTTCTTAACGAACGATGTCATTTACTACAGCCCATTCTTCCAGTATAGTTCATTCTCAATACCGTTCATAATATTGTCGTCACTAATTGCCGTGTCGAAAACACACACCGAGCAGCAGAGGAGGTTAATGGCGTTAATACTGATCTCAACGTTAATAGTGCTCCTCGGCGTTAGCCCACTAATTCACTTTCAATATCAATTGACTAGGGTTGATTACGAAATTTGGAATGCATTGAGATTAATACCGAGTAACGCCACAGTGCTTGTCCAGAATAATTTATACCCACCATTCTCAAACAACATAAACGCCTACACACAGTGGTACCCATGGTTAAGGCCCGAGTACATAGTGGCTCAGCCGAACAGCCCCTGGTTCACTTGGTGGGGCACGCCGTATAATGAGTATGTGAATGCGGCATTAATGGAGGGCTATGGAGTATACATGGTGCTTGGAAACTCATTATTGGTCCTAAGGGCGAATTACACAGGCAAACCAGTAATATGCGAACCAGTCGCCCTAAACATAACGCCAAGTACAGTCTCATTAATCAATGGGCAGGCAATTAATGGCAAGATAGCCCACACATCCAATGAGCCGCCTGGGACTTGGTTCATGGTAAATGTGACATTACCACCAGGTCAGTACGACATAGTAATACAGTACTCATGGGTGGGTCCCGAATACTTAAGGCTGTTAAACATAACATTAGCATACATAAAAGTTAATGGGTATACAATAGACCTAACGATAGATAATAACGAATCATTAATCACAATATACAATAAGTATTACGGGAGTATTGCGATAACTGTGTATGCCAATTACGTGGTTAACACGACCATATACATAGAGAGGTTTATAATTAATGGGCCAGTTTGCAATTAGGAGAGTCTGAAGGGCTTTATGTCTATTATCTCGATTTCATCGCCAGGTCTAATCCCGTAGGCCTCCCTAACCTCCCTAGGAATAGTAAACTGCCTAGAGTCCGTGTGCCTAGTCCTCAGTAACTTAACGCCCTTAACAGTAATTAGGATCCCATTGTATGAGACAGTAATGACCGCATACTTAAGCCCAGAAATACCTAAAACCCTAACTAAATTCGCTGGTATCAAGACCTGGTTATTCAGGTAAACCCTAACCCTATATGGTAACTTAGTAACCCTATAACCTGGCGCACCACGCCTCTGCCTCAATTCTTGACCATCCATTACAAAACCAAACCCCAGGGAAGTATAAAAAATTAATGTTTAATAGAAAGAGAAAACCAGCCGAGAAGCAGTCATGACTTGCAACTCAATGCATGATCGTAATAACCCGATACATTAACCACGAAGCCAAAGGTTGGGATATTGAAAATCCCAGACACACTAACCAGGGTTACAAACCAAGTAACCCTTGGTATTATTTATGGGAACTGTAATTGCCAACCCAATGAGCGTCCATAGAAATGGGCCCACCACAATGCTGGAGTTTAACCCATTAACTAAGCTAAATTCATTAACACCTATTGAAGCTAAGTCATAACTAAGTTGAGTTGGGTTAACACCATATCAATTAAAAAGTTAATTTAGTGATAATACATGTTACTGTAATTGATAACTAATGATAACTAATTAAACAGTCAGTAACTCCACCCAGGCCACAAAATCAAATGAAGAACAAATGCCTTAAATGGAGCCCCGGCCGGGATTCGAACCCGGGACCTCTCGCTATTTGGGTTAACATACCAAGCGAGCGCTCTACCAGGCTGAGCTACCGGGGCGAGTTTGTGTTTTTATTGGGGATTTAAGTTTTTTCGGTTGTTAGGGTTTAGATCTTTGTGATGGGTAGTTCATTAGTTCTGCCGCGAATGCTAAGGCCCAGATTAGGTTTGGGTATACTATCATTCTTTCCATCCCACCGGGACCTAGGCCCAGGTACATATTCAGTATGTATAGTATTAGGGCGATTAGGCCCACGGTACCCAGTATTGGCCATAGTACCCTGCCTGGACTTCTCGATATCCTTATTGTTGGGTATGACGATATTGATGCGAATAGGAAGGCTATTAATGCGAAGATTAGGTGGAATGGATGTATGGTCTCTGGGAATATGCCAACGCCCATTGCACCAATGCCCGTTAGGGCTATTGTTATTGCGAAGATCCTGCTGAGTCCCCATGCGAGGACTGCAGCAATTATTAGTAGGAGGCCCATGATTATTATTGAGGAGTTGAATATAACTGCCGTCGACCCAACACCCAAGTCGCTAATGTAATTCCGGGAGACGGAGTATCCTGGGTAAAGCGCCTCTGCAATGAGCATTAGTAGTAGGAATTCAGCCACGCCAATGAATATTAGGAGCCCTGCAACGCTCAATTTGCTAATGCTCATCTCATTAACTAATTATTATCGCCTATTAATTACTGTGGCTATTTAGGTTATGTATATTATTTGGTTAAACGTTTATTAAGGGGACCTTGGTAATGATGCTGGTCATTAACGTGATTAAGGTACCTCATGTACCGACCAGTGAGGAGTTGTGGAATGCCGTGATTGGTGTTTACTTTAGCCTTCAGACTAGGAATCCGAGTGTTGAACCTGGCATTGATAGGTTGAGGAGGCTTGAGTTGAGGAGGGTTAGGGAAGTTAGGAGGTACTTAAGCGATGCCTTTCGTGATGTGGCCCTTGGAATGCCCTTCCTAGACTCCCTGCATCCATTCTATAGGGAGTTGATTGAGTTAATGATTGATAGGACCATGTATAAGCACTCCCTGGCAAAGGTTGGTCATGCCACGAAAGCCCTCTCATCAATTTATAAGGATACTGTCTTATCCATTAAATCAGCAACGACGAGTAATGACATAACCAGGGCGAGGAGGAACTTCTTAGCCAGGATAAGGAACCTACTCATGGATTTGAAGCCGGAACTTGATTTCCTAAAGAACACAGCAACAAAACTCGATAAACTACCAAACATAGACCCAAATCTATTCACAATAGTTGTGTCTGGCATGCCTAATGTTGGGAAGAGTAGCTTCGTTAGGTGTGTGAGTAGTGGTAAGCCTAAGGTTGCTGAGTATCCATTCACTACTAAGGAGTTACATGTTGGTCACTTCACGGTACTCAACGATGTGAAGGTTCAGGTAATAGATACACCCGGACTCCTTGATAGGTCGTTAAGTGAACGTAATAGGATCGAACTTCAGGCAATACTGGCACTTAAGTACTTGGCAAGAGTCATAGTCTTCATAGTAGACCCAACAAATCATAGTGGCTATTCACTAATAGAGCAAGTAAACCTGTTGAGAGAGATTAAAGACAATTTCAATGCGCCAACGCTTGTACTTATAAATAAGATTGATATAGCAATGGAAAGCGAGGTAGGCACGGCATTGAGTAATGTAGCCCTTATTGATAATTCAATACCCGTATTTAGAGTATCAACTATTAACTGTAATGGTTGTAGGGATGTTATTAATTACATAATTGATAATTACATAATACCGATGCTCAAGGAAGTACTAAGTAGCCGATGAGGGATTAAATATTATAAGTACTAGTCCAACGTAGTCATAATGCAGATAGCCATAGCAGCTCATTCTAGCCCTGTGGATCCGAAAAATGAAGCCATGGCTAGGGAATTCCTCAAGGAACTCCATTCCCAATGCCCATCAATCACATTATTACTTGGTGGCTATTGGGGATTCATGAAGTCCATAGTCGATGAAGCATTGAAGTTGAGCTTCAAAGTCGTTGTTATACTTCCCCTGGAGAGACATGATGTTGAGTTACCAAGTGATGCCATTAGGATTGACAGTGGGTGCGAGTTTAGGTGTAGGTCTGTCATAATGGTTAGGTCCAGCGATGCTCTTGTGGCGTTGGGTGGAGGCGCTGGCACAATTATTGAGGTATTACTTGCCTATGCAATGGGTAAGCCTGCATATGTTTTAACGGGAACAAACTTAAGCAGTGATAACCTGCCTAAGGCATTTCCTGAGTATATCGATGAGAGGAAAGTTATTAGGATTAGGTACTTTGACGACCCAGTCAAGCTCGCCAGGGAGATTTGCCGTGAGAGGATTACGCCTGTGAAGGCGGCGTTTGGTTAGCCACAAGTAAGGATTTAAAAACCCATTAATTAATCATGATACGATGTCATCATTACTAGATAAGATTAAGCCCATGAGTATTGGGCAAGAGAGGTTCCTGAACGCACTCAAGGACTCGAGGAACGAGATAGTGGGTGTTTTTGGACCAACAGGTACTGGCAAGAGCCTAATATCATGTGTGTATGGCATATCCTCAGTACTTGCAGGGACCTATAAGCGATTTATAATTGCTAGGCCCGTGGTTGATGTGAGTACGGGCAGGTCATTAACGCCTGAGGAACTCGGTGATCTATACTACAGAATTGCCTCGACTTATCTTGAGGACATTCTCGAGGGTTTAATGGATAGGGAGGAGATAACAAAGCTTCTCCAGGATGGTAGGGTTATGGTCACTGATGTATCCTACCTAAGGGGTAGGACTTTTGATGATTCATTAATATTCCTAGATGATGCCCAAAGCACCCAGCCTGAGAACGCGGCTGAGATTCTCATGAGGATTGGTAGGAATTCACGATTGATAATTGCGGGTGACCCAGTACTTCAGAGACCACTTGGTGTTGATAAGGACGGCGCGACATTACTTAGGGAGGTACTTCTTAATGAAGAAAATGCCGTTGTCATCGACCTTGGACTCAAGGACATAGTTAGACCAGGCGCGAAGAGGGGTGTTAAGGTGTCCTTTGAGTTAAGGATGAGAAGGAGGGAGTTAAGCAATGTGGAGAGACAAATACTTGACTTAATAAGAGTTCATGCACCTGATGCTGATGTGGTTACTGTTATCGAGTTCAAGCAGGATAAGGAAAATCTCGGCATTAAGAGTGAGAACGTACCTGACGCATTAATAATAGCTAAGGAGGGTCACCTTGGTAGGGTGGTTGGTAAGGGTGGTGAGAGGATTAAGGCGATTGAGGGTGAGAGCAACCTGAGGGTTAGGACCGTGGAGATGAACCTTAACTTCAGGGAGTGGATTAGGGCATTGCACCCGGTTGGCTGGATTGGTAAGCACATTGTCGATGTTGATTTTGCAGGTCCTGAACTCATGATTATTGTTAGGAGAAATGCCTTCGGAGCCTTCGTTGGCCAGAAGGGAGTTTATGTTAGACTGATTGATAGAGTATTTAAGCGCTTGGTAAATGTTGGTATTAGGGCTATGGAAAGCGAGGAGGAGTCAAGATAATAAAGAAGAATATAATAATTAATAATTTTAGGGTACCTCAATATTTGCATGTCTCATCCTTATCTCATCCTCCGTCTTTTTAAGCCTATACATTAACTCTGCGATTACTGCATCTAAGAGAACCATGGTTGTGTCCTCAAATAACGTTCCCAAGGGCGCCAGTGGTTCATGAAGACCAAGTATTTGCCTAGCGAAGTAATCATCCATCTTGGCTACCTTCGTCCTACCGGGCACCTGAACAACTAAATCTGCATAACTAGCCAGTGGTGAGTCTCTATAACTCGTTATTGCAATAATCATGGCCTTCATTCTCTTAGCTGCTTCAGCTGCGGCTACAACCATCGTCGTCGTACCACTACCTGAAATAGCAACCACGAGATCACCCTCGCCAACACTGGGTGTTATGGTCTCACCAAGTACGTAGGACCTAAAACCCAGGTGCATGAGCCTCATTGCGAATGCCCTACCCACAAGACCTGATCTACCAGCGCCGACGACGAGCACCTTCCTATCATTCTTATAAACATTTATTAGGGCGTTTATGAAGGACTCGACATCCTTAATATTAATGGCATTAAGGGCATTCAGAATAAAATTTCCAATTTCTACATACGCATTCTTAAAATAATTAAGCTCTTCCATTCAGCAAATAAATTACACTTGAAGTATTTAACACTTATCCCCAATAGAGTAGGCCGTGAGAACATAATGTATCACGAATTTCACTGATAATACCATTGACTTTTAGGGGGATATGTTTATATAGGGGTTGGGTACGCTTTATTCAAAAAACGTTCAATATAGGGGGAGATGACAGCCCAAACCTTAATAGAGTTGGGGGGTAGGGAAAGGAATGCATTGGTGTATGGAGTACACGTATATGGAAATCTATATGGCTGCAATAGAGAATTACTTAAGGATGAGATGTATTTACTAAAAATCGTTAGAGAGGCTGCAGATATTGCAGGTGCATTAGTAGTATCAACATTTTATTATAAATTTGGGGTTAATGGTGGAATTTCCGTAGTCGCCATTGTTGCCGAGAGCCATATATCAATCCATACCTGGCCTGAGCATGCCTATGCAACGGTTGACGTATACACCTGTGGTAATCATACAAATCCAATGGCCGCCTTTGAACATATAGCCAAGAACTTAAATGCTAAAAAGGTTGAGGTTTTTGTATCTGATCGGTCATATTACTTAAACAATAATGACAATAATGAACTTAATGGTGATGAAATGAGTTGAATATTACCCACTACGTACTCCCCCTCAAAATTACTCATTAGTTTTCTTCATTATTAATTCCCTAGGAACATAAAGCTGAGACACCCTAATAGACCTAGGCTCACCCTGGTGCAAAACTAAAGCCCTATATTGCCCACTCAATAACCATAGTGTGTCATCATTGTCCATGCCATTAATACTTGACGCTACATGAGAAACGTATTGCGAGTTCCCTGATAGAATAACTGTAGTACCTACATTCCCTAAAATACCCTCATTAAGGACATTGAGTGGCGGCTGCATCAATGCGAATAACGCTACACCGAATTTCCTCAACTCCCTAAACATCCTCTCCACAGGATCATCAACACCAAGCACCCTATATTCACTCGGTAACTTAAGCACATTATGAGCCTCATCAATAATTACTAAGTATTTCAATGGGCATGGTGGATTACGGCATTCAGAAACCGCTCTTCTAGTAACTGAAAGTAGTATGAGCATTGTTAAATACCTCAATAATTCATCGCTCAATATTGATTTCATTATGAAAATAATGTCATCATTAAGCAGATCATGTATATTAAGTAACATATTTCTACCAAAGTCATTGTAATAATTGATAATGGGCGCCAACGCATTATACAGGTTATAATATGCCTCCTTCAATATTATATTATTTGACAATTCCTCAAGCCGTTTCAGCAATTCATTAATGCTCGAAATTCCATCACCACCAATACCTGCCATACGTAATAATGCACCTTCGGTGCCTATTGAAAGCAGTGGATTTGACATTCGTATTGATTCAATTAATGCAGATAATTCATTTGTCACAACCCTGCTCTTACCTAAATCGATAATCCTTATACTAATCAACCTATTAAGGATGTTAGCATGCCCATGAGGGTCAATTATTATTAATCTAACATTACTCCCCAACCTCCGCTTGACCTGATAGGCAATACTCATGGCCAATGTGGTCTTTCCCGCGCCAGTCGGTCCTATTATCAAGGTGTGAGGACTCAACCCACTGAATGACCAATAAATATCTCTACCGTTAACGTCCTTACCAATTATGGCTAAACCGCGTTTCTCATTAATTAATTGAAGTGAGAATGGTGTGAGTGTTGCTAGGTTCAATTCCATGGACCATGCACGGCTATAATTAGCATTAAGAACCTTTGATATCGGCAATGATGGCACCCACCTCCACTTAAATGAGGAGTCAAACCTAGCGGTGCTAGCTAGATAGAGCGAGTATACATCCTCACCCTGCTGAATCCTTCTCAATGTAACCTCAAAATCCTTATAACTAAGGAAGTACCTAACGTGCCTAAGCATTAAGAATTTACTGTACACCCTACTAGCGGTGCTCTTAACCCAGTCCCTTAACTCATCATTACTCGATATCACTAGTAAAATACTTGCATGAGCATGGAAAATCCTGCTCCTAAAGCTTAATGCCTCAGCCTTGATCATCGTACTATCCATGACCATCGTAGCCCTTAGATCACGAACAACCTCATTGTTAAATTCTGCATTAATTACAAATTTCCTCCTCGATAAATCACCAATGGAGTAAATAGTATACAATATGGGAAATATAAGAAATACATAAGCCGAAACTGTAATTAGGAGCGGAATGAATAGGAGGAGGAGCGGAAGCCTAACTAATGACCTGCGCCTAACACGCAGCCTCAAAGCATTAGCCAACTCAAAACCATTAATTCTAACAACCTTAATATTTAATCGTTCAAGCTCAGTAAATAATTCCTGATAAGTATCCTTATCAATACCAATAATGTAATCACCACTCGACGACACTAGAATGATAATCCTATACTTTGAAAATAAGCGAATCAATGCACGAGCCCTAGCCAGTGCCTCCTCGAACGCAGAATCAAAGGTATAGGTCACACCCAATACCCTAAGACCCACCAACTCCCTGCCATTCACCATAATACCCGCCAGACTAATTCTCACAGATTCGATGGGATCACCATCATTAATAAACAACCTAACCTGCTCCCTAAATCCAACTAAGTCCTTAATCAAGATGAGGGGTATTAACGTGTTAATAATAATCAGGTAAACCCTATGGTCAATAAGGTAAGTAGTAACAGCGGCAATAATGACGATTATTAATTTACTCCTCACCAGTAATCACCCTAGAAAGCAGCCTGAAGTACTCGGGGTCCTTCTTAGCCGCCAATTGAATAATGGATTTGACATCATAACCCAACCTCCTGCCCAGCTCAATGACTTGGGGAATCAATACAGGACTTAGTGAACGCCCAAATTTCTTAATCATGGAATTAACATAATCCTGGTCATTAACGTTCTCAAGCAACCTCCTATAAATAATGCCTGAAGCAACTAAGTAGTTAATCCCTGGATTACCCATTATATATGCCTTAACGGTAATGTCATTACTATGGTAATAAAACTCGAGAGACTTCAATTTAATAACAATGTCCTTATCAATACCCAGCAAATCCGCAGCCTCAACTGCAGACTTACCATTCAATTTAAAGACCACGTAATGGCCGACAATGTCAAGCACATTCCTCTTAATATCAAGTGGATTCTGAGTCACGAGAACGAGCGTAGTGCTATCATGTCTACCCTCCCTAATCAACCTCTCAATAATCGACTCACCAACCACATACCTATTGAGAATTCTATGAGCTTCATCAATAACAATGAGGGAATTATTGAGCATACCACTGAGCACCTCGAGGAATGTTAGTGTAAATATTATCGCGGTAATCTGAGATACGAAGTAAAGTGGCGCCATGTTTATGACTAATAACCTGGACTGAATAGCACTCGTGCTTAGCACATTCCTCATGAGCGCAGTTATCATCACCTTCCTCAACCTACGCCTCACTGCAGAGATCGCGTTCAAATAATCATTCCTCCTCAACTCTTGCTCAAGATCATTCAACGCAATGTATAGATCCCTCAGGGTATTTCTATCGCCAAGTCTCTCAAAGGCCTTTTCAAGAACCTCTAACTGAATGAATGAGAATCCGCCATTATCGTTCTCGCCATACAGGAACGCAGCCGCTTGAATGGCCATTGCAAGTAGTTCACTAGCTCTATGCCGTGGTAGCGTCAGTGGATTAACCGCTATGTCTATGCCGGGTATGGCCACGTAACCGCGACCCATTAAGTATAGCGAGTATTCACCTGTTGGATCGAAGATTACGATCTTATTAAACATGCCTTTTTGGAGGGCATTGTTTATTAGTAATTTCACGAGCGTGGTTTTTCCCGAGCCTGTGGCGCCAAGCACTATCAAGTGTCTCGTGAGGTCTATATCTATTGGATAGTGTTTTGTCATGAACATATGCCCTGGCTTTGGTGACGGTTTGAGGGCTAGGTCTATGTTATCCCTGAGCTGCGGTAGAAATGCCTTATTATTGCATGAGAGTATGTCAGTTTTTCCATGGGTACTTCCTCTTAGGAATAATGAGTACCTCACTTGGTTATCGCCTAGCTTGCACATTGTTATTATAGTGGGTGTGGATACCTGAACCTCTGGTATTGCCTTGACCTTAACCTCCGAGAAACTCATCGATACATTGTCGATTACGCTAAGTGTTATTCCTGATGGTAGTGGTTCCACGTAATCAACCCACTTATTAAGCAAATGCCCTATCCTATCTCTATGTATACCAGTGAACAATGGGATGTGGGTTGGCGTATGTAGTATTATGGAGCTCACCTCATCCTTTATTACGGTAATCCTCAAACCATTGAGCACTTGCACTAGGTCCCAAGCATCAAGTTCCTTCTTGATGCGTAGACCGATGATTAACTTATTGCTTACCTTCAGTAGGTTCAAGCTCGAGCTCGACATCAATCGTCACCTCTTCCATATTTTGTTTCAATGATTTTACACTGGTAGTTACCGTGTTACTTTTTTCATTCCTACTAATACTTAATAGTAGTAACCAACTTAGGACCTTAATACCCATAGGATTTTGTATCTTCACAATTATTTTTGTTAAACTGCCCGTGTAATGATGATGCGCCTAATTTAGTGTTTAATGAGGAATATTAACCCTGAATATGAGGAAATGTGGTTAAATAATTGAGAGAAAAATACGTATTTCTCAACGGAAACTATAAAATCCAGGGATTTAAAATTAATAAAGTTATAAGGTGAGGAATCTAATGTATTTAATTGATGAGCAGTATGAGATTCAGAGGAGTGTAGATAGGAAGAGTACTTCGTCATATTATACAAGCCGTGATGGCTTAGCCGTAATTAGGAATTTTCTTAAGGAATTAAGTGAAGATTACAGAAAAA
The DNA here is from genome assembly GCF_000190315.1 of Vulcanisaeta moutnovskia 768-28. Lineage (NCBI taxonomy): Archaea > Thermoproteati > Thermoproteota > Thermoprotei > Thermoproteales > Thermoproteaceae > Vulcanisaeta > Vulcanisaeta moutnovskia. The sequence goes on along the minus strand of NC_015151.1, from coordinate 1,839,635 downwards.
ATATAATTGTTATGGATCCGTTCGCAGGCTCTGGCGCCACTCTCTCAGCTATTAATGACCTTATTAAGCCTAAGAAGGTAATAGCAATAGAGATCAACAAAGGACCTTGTGAGTTAACTCGTAAAATTTTATCCTCACTATATGATAATGTCGAAGTAGTATGTGGCGATACCTTTAAGATTGCATGGAGTTATAGGGCTGACCTCATTATTACGAACCCGCCCTTCGTTAGGTGGCACTTAGTTCGTAATAGAGATGAATTAATAAGGTTGATGGACTCAATGGGTTATGGTAAGCTTATTGTGAGAAGGGACCCTGGCCTTCACGTCCTTTCCTTCTTCTTGATAGACTACATACTTAAGGATGGTGGTTATGTAATCCTCGTGATACCTGCATCCACGTTCTATACAGAGCAGGGTAAAGGTGCTAAGAAATTACTAAAGTCGAGGTATGACGTGATTGGACTTGTGGAGAATAGGATTACCCCGTCATTTAGTGATGGTAGTGGCTTTAAGGAATTGATAATATTTGCCAGGAAGAAAAGCGGATTAATAGGCTTTATTGATGGCTCAAACGTAGAGACGGAGATTTACTATTATGAAGGAAAGTTAAGGAAAACTGGTACAATAAATCTGCAAAAGCTGCCTGCTTTTGCAGATAGGAATTGGCTCAGCCTATTTAATTATGAAAGAGCGAGCATGCTTATCTCAATTATAGAGAGAGCATTGGATAATGGCTTATTACGTTATTTAAATAAACATGAAATTGCCAGAGGCGTTGAGATGTATGGCCCGGACTTCTTCTTCATTCCTAATGCCCACTGGGCTATTGTGAGAGAGGATGAGTCATCAATTATTATAAGCAATAGGAGTAATGGTACAAAACTTGTAATACCCAGGAAATACTTGGTTAAGTGCTTAAGGAAGCCTGAGTATTACAATGATAATATTTATATAAGTGACCCTGAATATTACGTCTTAGCAATAACCGAGGAACCCAAGGGTGACTTAGGGAAATACGTAGAATGGGGCGAGGGCTTAAACATACCGGCTTTGAAGTTTGGGAGTAGGTGGTATCAGCATGTTTGGAGACAACTTCAGGTTAAGAAACCCCATGGATATATATTTATTCACGATAAGATAGATCTAGAGAGAAATAAGGTCATTGCCAATTATTCAGAAAGACCTTTATGTGCATCAAAGAACTTCTACGTAATAAAGACTAATAATCCATTAATTGCTGCTTGGTATAACTCATCAATATTTAAAGAAACAATAAAAGTATTTGGTAGGAGAATCTCAGAGACTTGGACAAGGCTGTTAGAAGATGACTACTTAGCTATTCCAGTGCCATCAAAGATTATGAATATAGATTTACGAAATGTAAACAATATTGATGAAGTAATAAATAAGTACTTAGGATTATAGAATTTAAACGATCTCAATCTTAAAGCAAACCTCCTTTTCTCTGAATACTCATGAAACTACCTATCTTAATAATTCCCTCATTAGAGAACTTTATTTCTTGGTTACTTAAAATCGTATTACTTCATCTATATTGAATAGGCAAGCGTTATTTTCCTTTCTATCCCATATTGCTAGAATCCTTAAGTCGTTTTCATCGTTAATGAATACCTATTTTATAATAGTATATAAATTAGACTTAAAATATTCCGAAATAATCTGTTGATCTTTAGGTAAAATAAATTGAGCATGAGGATTCTGTGCCTTTCGTAATATTGCATTCCGAAGAATGTTATAGATTTCATTAGACATATGCGATATCCTTTTACCCTAGGTATAACCTGTCTAATATAAGCAATCCTTTCGTACAATCATCACCGGAAGATATGTCGCCATAATTAACGAAGGTCTAATGAACCAAACTTTAATCTAAAATATTAAATTAATAAAGTATATAAAATAAATTAATAAATTAATGTAGAATACAAAATAATATAAAATAATAAGGTATATTTTTATATTATGCGGTCAGCGTAGTATTAATTGTAGTTTTGCCATGCATCTTTGGCAGAATCCTGGGCCTTTCCTATCTGTGTCTTCTATTGTGTTGCTGAAGTACATGACGCACCTTGGGTCTGTGCAGTGGTCTAGTCCGAAGGAGTGACCTAGTTCGTGGAGTACTTCCTTAAGTATTCTCAGTTGATAAAGTGATTGTTCTCCACGTAATCTCTTCGTGAATATCAGGGCCAGTGCTCCGCCTATCTTTGCGACCCCAAATACGAAGTTTAGTCCCTCCACATAACCATTGTCGTTGATCACAAGTACTATCTTGTCGAATCCCTCGTAATTCTTGACCCTGGGCTCCAAGTAATCAAGGAGCGCGTCGGCCCTTATTTGGCCCCTTCTGACGTCTCTGAACTGTGACTTCAATCCCTCAAAGTCCGTCCTCCTCATCTCAACCCGGACTAGGTCACTGAGATAATGCTCAACTTGCCTTGGGAAGTCACTTGGGAGTTCAACCTCCGTTAATACTAGTATCCTCTTCATAATTGAATTACCACTTTGTACCAATACTTTAATACATAACCTTAATGATTTAAGTCAGTATGGGCGCAAGTTCGTCATATCATTATCCGCCACGCTCGTGCTTCATCACTAGTAATTAGTCCATGGTGTCTCCTATTAAACGTTTAGCTCAAAGTTTGTTCCTACTGCCTTCATTGCTTTCAATCCTTCACGTACAACATCCCCAATTACTATTACTGAGGGGTTCTCAGCATTGACTTGTCCCGTGGCTAATTTAGTCACTGTCGTTATTATGATCTTGCTATTCTTCATGAAGGCTCTCGTTATTATTGCCACGTATGTATTAGGATTAATACCACCCTCGATCAACTCCCTGGCTATTTCATTAATTCTTGATGCACCCATTAAAACTACAATGGTATTCACAGCCTTGGCTAATTCCCTGAAGTTCACGAATGACCTGCCCTTTCTGGGATCCTCCACACCCGTCACTATGGCTACGGAGCTTGAGACACCACGTAATACGGGTGGTATTAAGTACGCCTCTGGCACTGCTATTGCTGATGTCACACCAGGAATGACCTCGCAGGGTATACCTTCATTTAATACGGCAGTACATTCTTCAAATCCTCGACCAAATAGGAATGCATCACCACCGTGAAGCCTAAGCACGATCTTACCATTACTTCCTTCATTTATCATAATCCTTATTATCTCGTCCTCCTCCATAACATGTCTTCCTGGCTCCTTACCTGCATAAATGAGCCTAGCATCTGAACGTGCATACCTCAGTGCAGACTTAGGTATTAACCTATCATATATAATAACATCTGCCATCTTTAATGCCTCAATGCACCTTAACGTGAGTAAACCCTCATCACCAGGTCCACCTCCGGCAATTATGACCTTACCAACCATCTTAGGTTAATTTATGGGGAAATGCATTTTTATGTGTATTATTGCTAGTACTGTGGTTGAGACTACCTGCCTATCCATGAGGTTCATGTTCTCTGGAGCTCATAGGGTTAGGTTTAGTGGTGTTTATGGAAACATCCATGGGCATAACTATGACATAACCATAAGACTATGTGTGAACGGTAGAAGAACACTGATTATGGATATTGATAAGGTTAGGCATGAGATTCAGGGCATAATTAGCGCCTTTGACGGTAAATACATTAAGTCAATGAATGAGGAGACTCGGGAATTAACACCCAACGAGTATGTCGAAATTCCCTGCATACCTGAGGGAGCTACTGGTGAATGCCTTGCTTGGTATCTAATGGATAAAGTCTTGGACGTGTTAAGAAATATGGGCATTAGTGAAATTACTGAGACTCAAGTTGTCGTATGCGATTCACCTATTAATTGTTTCGAGAGTTCGAGTCTACTTAGTACTTAATTACCAGTAATTATTAATAATTCCCACAAAGCACCAGTAAAAGGGACTAAATCTTCTTAATTGTATGGGATAGGCTTTCGCTCGTTAATTCCTGGATCTTTATTGTGTCTACATTCTCTTCAATAATACTATTTTCACCGCCAATTAATAATGCCTTAACTGACTTAAATACTGATTTAGCCCTGTTAAATACTGTTGGGTCGACATTATCGTCCTCACCATCAGTTATCACAACAAGTTTATATTCTCTCAATGATGACTTATCCAATGCATCCTGAACGGATACCCTCACGGCATTCGATATGTCAGTACCACCTAGTGGTATTAATGACAGCAGCATCCTTATGACATCCTTCTTATTAGTCAATATTGGGTATGCCTGCTGATCAAAGAACCTAACTGCTAGGCTTCCACCCTTCATTGCCAGTATTACGGCTAGGGCTGTTGCCCATGTTATTTTACTAATGGCACCAACCTCGAATATATTCACGTTAACTGTATAGAACATTGAACCACTCTTATCAATAAGCATATATATCTTGGGCTTCTTGATGGCTCTTCTTTCCCTGACTAGTACGTTGCCCATGGCTAGTCTATATGCAAAGACTGGTTTGGCGAATTTCATAAGCATTCTCTCGCTTGGTATCATGTCCTTAAGTTCCGAGGCCTTCGTCATCCGCTTAACACCGCCAATGGTACCAACACGCTCAGCATCAGTATCATCAACAGTATCCACAGTATATTTTGTATCCACGATTAACTTAATTAATGAGTTTAGCATTGAGATTAGCCTAAGCCTGTATGGGTCGATGTCTGTGCTTAATAATATGTCCGCTATTTCATGGCCTACGGAATCCCCAAAGAGCATCTTAACCTTATTAACGGTCTCACTAACCTTCTTCATACTACCGACGTAGAAGTTTATTAATGATCGAACCTCCCGCTCTAGGTTCATCCTACTCTCCCTGGAGGATGAATTCCTCCGATCCATTGCGGACTCGACCATTTGCCTAAAGGCCTCATTTCTATCCATCTTACTTAGTATGCTATTATACACCTTGAGTAGCTTTATTGCCATAACCCTGGATAACCTACCATTTAGCCTAGTTATTCTGGATACGTCATTATAAGTCTCACTCCTTATGTACGTGGAGACCACGAACCTCCATAGCGATGCCTCCATATCCTCATTCTCAACAGGCATTCTCATTATTGGCTGTCTATAGTGCACGTAGAATGAATCAGCAAGCACCTCCTGCTTCATCTTATCTATGTAACTTATTGACCGTTTACGGGCCTCAATAAGCACCTCCCTTATCCTATACCTAGTTAGTGGTTCCTCATAATCAACGTTAGCCAGTATGCCGGGCACTGATTAATGTATCGTTAGGTTATTAATAAAACTTATTTGTCAACTTACTAATAATGATTACCTATATATTATATAAATTCAGCATCAATTGCTCAAGTAATCCTCGTAATGTGTTGAAAGTTCTTTCATAACCCATATCAAGTACTAGGTAAGCAACTTTGTTAAGCATAACCATGGAGTAAATAGAGAAAAACCAATTTAGGAGCCTAACTCCTCTCGTCAGCACTTGAATACTTAGTAACTTATTACCCCTATGAATAACCTTAGCGATAATGTCACTATCCGATGAGTGATACGCAATCCTGGATGATGATAAATCCCTAAAGATAGGGATTAACTCATTCCTTGTTAAACCTATGGACAGAAAGGACCAATCCCTAGAGAAACCAAGTTCCAGGCGAGGCATTAGAGGCAATGAATCTATGATATCCAGGTCCTTCAATGCTAATAACTTGCCCATAATGATTAATTGATAATCCCTGTTAACGACATAGTCAGCACCACTTAAGGAATCTCTCATGGTGAATCCTTTACCGATGAATCGATTGTCCTCATTAATGGTATCTATTACGGGCTTAACAACCTCATAATTGGTAGTTAAACATACCTTGGTCTCACCAGCCCTATTAATTGGTATGGATTTGATGAGGTCATCATCCATTGCCAATGGTGAATTCGTAACTGCATACCCACCTAAATCAGCCATGAATAATAATATCTCAGTGTTTTTGCCAATGTCATTACCATTAACTAAGTAATAACCCTGTGAAAGAACGGTTCTATAAATACTTACACAATTACCTGGCTCCTTTATTGATAACTCAGAACCTATCACTACTCTATCATACCTATCCTTATGGTATTGTCCATCTAATGAACTTGCTAGTAATACATTGTTTCCCTTAATCATTACTGACTGAAGTCGTGTATTCACAACACTTATTCCAAGTAAATCCTCGAGATACTTCCTAGTGAATAACTTAATGGACTCCTTATTAACTATATCCAATAGCGCATGCGGTAGTAGGTCCATCACCTCAACATCACCCCTATTCTCAGTAAATACTGTTATCTCATGACCATTCTTGGCAAGGTACTGCGCATAAATGGCGGTTCCCGTATTTAAACCCACAATTGCTATTCTCATTAATTAAAGCATTAATTTTAATTTACTTAAACTGTACTTTCCTAAATGCGTAGACTAAGCATTAAGTCCTTAATAGCATTAGTGGATCAGGAATTAATTCCAATTAAGGATGCTGTTATCGATATATCTGATGATGAGGTGATTGGTATTGGGAAAATACCAGGTAGTAACAACGTTGTTGATTTGGGCAACGTAATACTAATGCCCCAATTAACCAATGCTCATATTCACGTACTTGATTACTTCTTAATGGACTTATTCAATAAGTATTATATTGATGATGTGGTGGGCGCACCATATGGCTTAAAGTATTATTATTTACGTAAGGCCAAGCCTGAGTCGTTAAGAAATGGTTTAGCTATGGTCTTTCGTAGAATTAGGAGTTACGGTATTGGATGTCTATTGTCAATTATTGAATACGGTAAGTCATTTACTGATATCGTTATTGAAGAGGCAAGGAGGGCGGGGTTATGTATCGTGCCCTTAGCCGAGCCCAGTGTATTTAGGACTTATGTTAGACCTAATGAGGAGGAGGATGTTAATGAGGAGTTTGAGGATGAAATAAAGTACTTTGTTGATAGAGGGTTTGGTATATCATTAATATCACCACTTAATTATACGATGGCTGAATTGAAAATAGCCTCAAAATTAGGTGGCTCACGCGGATTGCCCATAAGTACGCATGTATCTGAGACTGAGGATACATATTCTGATGGTGATTTAGATAGGGCATTATCCACATTAATGATTGGTAATACTGTATTTGTTCATTTAACGCAGTTGAATGATGGAGACATAATGAGGTTGCCCATGTTACCCGTGGTTACATGCCCAAGATCAAACATGGAGTTCACGGGAAAAATACCAAAAATAAGTACCATGATAAGGAGGGGCTTAAGACCACTGATTGGCACTGATAATGTAGCCTTGGTAGAGCCTGATCCTTGGGAAGAAATTAAATTAGTACGATTGCTAATGAGGGGTGAGGAATTACACTCTATAAATATTCTCAAGATGCTTACTTCATGGGCTTGGTCATGGGGCTTTGGCTATATTATGAGGGAGGGGGAATTAATGCGGGGCTTGGCTCTTCAAGTTGGTTATGAGGGTGTGGATATTAATTACGTGCATGATTATGTGATCACCAGGATTTCTAGCATGGATGTAGCATACATAATTAATGGATCTGAGATTCTTAAAGTTACAACTTAAAGCCTCGCCCTTTAGGGTGGGGAGGAGGTCATATAGCCTTACGTGTTATCTTAATTACCTTCATTATTGGTGTTCTTGTTTTTGGTGTTAATAATGATAGGTTTATGTTATTAAAACCATTAATCCTTATTGATTCTGAGAAGCCGGCCTTGACCTTAATATTATGTTCCATATACGTTTCCGGTAATTCAATACCCACTATTAAATTCGCATCCTTAATCCACCTGTTGTTAATTATAATCTCTATTTGATTGTTTCCTTGGCTAAACCTTATTACTAAGGCGTTGAGCGCGTTCTCGACTCTGCTTATTACGGAATAAGCCCACTCGCCAATATGGTTGATATTTATGAACTCAGCCCAATAATAATCACTATCTAATGTCATTGCAAGGGACATTCTTAATTCCTCATCATCACCAAAAACCTCCTCATATACTTTCCATTTATCAATTGCGACTTGAGCCATGGACCAAAGCCTTGACTGCATATCTGCCCTCTCACTAATCCACTTAGTCGGTGAGCCTAACCATGACGTTGTTGGTATCTCCTTAATCTCGTCATGGAATTCCTTAATAATTGACGGTCTAACGGGCATTATATAACCATCTAGCTTAGACTGTGATAGGTACATCATTATTCTTTCAAGAAGTAGTGCTGCATATGGATTTGGTGTTGGCAGTATCATCCAGTTCTCTCCATCTAATGCCATTGTTAGTACTCCATCCTTTACATAGTTAATCCTCATCATTAATTCCATGATTAATCTTCTTGCATTGACATCAGCCTCTTGAGCATTACTAGCCTTATTCAATTGAAAACTCAATAAGTCACTTAGTGCGGTATCCCTAAATAGTACTGTTAGACAATCATGCCTATAAATCCTATATAATGAGCTCTTATCCCTAATGGACTCGCCTAGATGATAAACACCATCAAGCACCGTATACTCAATACCCTCCTCGCACAATATGTTTTTCAACTTCTCAGAGAAATACAGCTCAGGCAGCCACATACCAACTGCCTTCACACCCAATACCTTCTCAGTAACCTCCTTACCTCTCCTCAATTCCCATCGTAATAAATCATCAATATCAAACCTCTCAATTAAGTAACCAGCTATTGGATGCGCAAGGAAGCTTGTTAAGATCTCTATAACACCATCATTAGCCAACTTAGAATATGTATTAATGGCCTCCTTAATTAGTGCTATTCTCGAGTCCCAGGTACCAATATACTCAATGAAATCCTTATTCTCAATGAAAGTACCATTACTTAATAAGTCATCCCACTGCCATAGTAGGCTTGGGCTTAGGTTATACGTTATGGATACCCTATACTTACTCGCAAACCTTGCATGTACTAGGTAGGGCCCCACGTTATACATTGGGTAGAACTCCGGCGCCCAAGTGTGTTGGAATGCCCAGGGACCGTGGTAAATACCGTTTGGGTATTTATGAATTGGTTGATGATTATGAAACACCAAGACGAACCTAATGGGTGTTTCTGGCTTCTCCATCACCATTATTGGAACCTTGCTTTCGGAACCACAACATTTAACGCCTATTTCATAAGTACCCTCAACACTTATCTTTATGTGATCCATAATTTCCGACTCAGGTGGTATTGCCTGCAATATGCGCTTAATTACTTCCTGCGAGTCCTTAATTACAGTTAATTCTACATCCTCCTTACTAGTTAATCCCCTTACTATTATATTAATGATTATATCCTCGTCAGGTTCGTAAAGCACCTTATTCGTTGTTAGCTCTATAGACACCGTTTTCACTGCGAGCTAATAATTATATAAGTACTTTTATATTTTCAATCCTTAATTCACGGACTAAGGATAGAGAAATTTATTAATAAGGAAATTGATCAATAACACTTTGTGGAAGCTAGCTATGAATCAAAGATAAGGAATATAATGCAGGTCCTTCATTCCCTAGCTGCCATTGATAAGGAAAGAGCTGTTAAACTCGAGGATTTAGCGAGAATAGTTGGTTTGAGAATTGATGAGGTTCGGAGTATTGTTGATAAACTTAAGGTGCTTGGTTACGTAAATACAATTAACGACTCGGTCCATCTAACATCAACTGCAATAATTAAATTAAGTAGTATTTACTGCTGAATAATGTGGTTAAGGTACTGCATATAAGTACAGAATACCCACCGTATAGGGTCATTGGAACATTAGCCTTCCAAATAAGAGATTTAGTCACTCAATTGTCTAATAAGTACGAAATATACCTAGTACACCCGGCTAATTTTGATGGTAGTTATATGGATGGTAATGTACATATATATACAGTGAGTGATAGTTGGTTTAGTGATGTCATTGCATACATGCACTTCCTACTCGTTGAAATACTATCCAGGATACCCTATGTAATACCCAGGGACCTAGATCTCGTACATGCGCATGAATGGATCGCGTCAGTAATAGCTAAGATCATTTCTCAAAGGCTTAGGGTACCCTACATAGTTAGTGCGTATTCTACAGAACCAATTAGGTCAGGTGGCGCCATGAGCCTACTAAGCCTAACGATAAGGGACTGGGAGAAATACGCCTTTTCATCGGCTAATTACGTAATTGCCCATAATAAGCCAACATTTGAATCCCTAAGGGATCATTACGGAATAAATGCCATAGAGATCAGGAACGTAAAGGATCTTGATAAAATCTATGATGAGTTAGGTCATGCAAAAACAAAACCTAAATAAGTCTAGGTTTATTTATACAATGATTAATTGACATTTAGTTAAACCGAACAACTAAAGAACAAAGGTAAATTATATGCCTTCATTAAATACTCAGAACCAACGCGTTCATCAATTATGTCAGGCCGTCGTCAGATCATCACACTAAAACACCTACTTTTATCCAATATAAAAGTACTCTCTTGACCTGGTGTTTATTGAGATTAATACTTATAATTGAGTAAGGTTATGTACTAAATAGTGATTGATAATGAGTGAGCATCAATGCAATACTGAGGATATTAAAAAGGCCGCTGACATATTAATTAATGCAAGGCATGCAATAGTCTTCACAGGCGCTGGTATATCCACCGAGTCAGGAATACCTGATTTTAGGGGCCCTCAGGGATTATGGAAACAATATAATCCTGAGATCGCATCAATTGATTATTTCCTGCAGAATCCAAAGGACTTTTGGTTGTTTTACAGGATGAGGATGAGTACGTTATTTGTGGCAAAACCAAACACTGCGCATTACGCGGTGGCTGAGCTTGAGAGGATGGGGATTATAAAGGCTATTATTACGCAAAATGTTGATGGACTTCATCAGGTGGCTGGTTCTAGGAATGTGATAGAGCTTCACGGCACCATGAAGAGGGCCGTATGCATTGCGTGTGGCCGCACCTATCCAATGGAGGTTGCTATTAGGAAGATAGATAGTGGGCAAATACCACCGCTTTGCGATGAGTGCGGTGGTATTCTTAAGCCTGACACCGTATTATTTGGAGAGCCTGTTAAGGATTTTGATAAGGCTAGGGAGTTAGCCCTAATGAGCGATGCCGTTTTGGTAGTTGGTTCTTCATTATCTGTTTATCCGGCCGCCTATATACCAATATTCGTTAAGGAGATGGGTGGTAAGGTGATAATTATAAATATGGAATCCACGGATCTTGATTATATTGCTGACGTAATTATACGGTGCAAGGCAGGAGATGCCATGGCACTATTACTTAAGGAGATTAAGGAAAAATCGGGAATACAATAATAATACTCTAATAATATTAATTAGCGCATTAATATGTGTACGTAAAGTTTACGTATACTGTAATACACTAATATTATAAAGGTATTATTGCAGACCATACACCATTAGTCATTAAGTTGCTCAATGAATCCCTGAAATAATTCTCAAGCCCCTTATTGAATCCCTCAATGTCATGATTCCCCAGCTTTAATTCCATATAACTCATGGACTCCGCCATTTGGGTTGGCCTACGTAAGTAATCACTTATTAGGTATTTAAGGTAGTTCATACGCTTATTTAAGTAGTGTTCATCCCTGAAGACATCATTAATATTTAATAAGGCATTGGTTAATTCCTCTTTCACAATGTCAATACTTCCCTCATTAACTGCCGATATTACTAATTGATAATAATACGTACCTGGTAAGTAATCCCTATCCATATCAATTGTGTATGTTAAGCCCTTATTCCTGAACCTAGACATTAAGTATGAGCTGAGTCCATTTACTAAATGAAATTCCAGTAATGATGATTTAATTGAGAGTAGGGACGGGTCCTCATTAACTACATTATATTGCCAGGAGTATGATAAGTAAGCCGATTCGATGGGCTTCCTAATAGTTATGGGTCCTCCCTTACCCATTGTTGGGACTTTCTTACGGCTTGATTTACCATCCCACTTATTGAATAGTTCCATTATTTCATTGGTTGGCATGTTTATGGAGCCAACAATGCTTATTACCATATTATCCGGTGTATAGTATGATTCCAGGAAATCCTCAAGGTCCTTAGTTGTCATTGATGAAATACTCTCCTCAGAACCAATGATGGGATACCCATAATCACTATCTCCAAACAATGCCCTGGGTCCTAGATCGTATATTAATGTACCTGGGTCATCATTCCTCATTTTTATCTCCGAGAGTATGACTTGTCTTTCCCTCTCGAAGTCCTCACTATTTACCTTCCTATTACTAAACATTTTATAAATAAGCCTTAGTAAATTCCTTAACTCACTTGGTATTACCTCGAATAGGTATATTGTGAGTGTTCGTTCAGTATATGCATCTGAAACGCCGCCTAACCCCTCTATCTCCAGGTCAATGTTTGGGTACGCCCTGTAAATAATGTGTTCAGCAAAGTGGCTTATGCCACGTAAATGTTCATTTTCGTAAATCGAACCTATGCCAACACCAACAGCTATGCCTATTGTTGGTAATTCAATCCTATTTATCAATAGCCTAAGTCCATTATCTAGCATGTAATACTCTATATTCACCGTTATCGATTTTAGCCTAGGAATTTTAAACAATACACCTCTAGCAAACTCTCTTGCCTATTTGTTCATCCTGTGGCTTATCGATTGTTATTATTGTTGGATTCTTCTCATCACATGATGCTAGTATCATTCCCTGACTCTCATAACCAAAGATCTTCCTACTCTCTAAATTCGTTATTACTACGACGTACTTATTAATTAAATCCTCGGGTTTATAGAACTCAGCAAGGCCCGTAATTATTTGTCTCCTTTCATCGCCAACATCCACAATAAGTCTCAATAACTTCCTTGAACCCTGAACCTTCTCTGCATGTATGACCTTACCAACCTTAAGCACGATCCTTTCGAACTCAGCCCTTGTTATTATTTCTGAAGACACATTACTTATGTTAAATACTTGCTATTAAATATTGAGTTACGTACTAAATACTTATTAATGAGCCTTGCAAATAATTACTGTGGTTAAGAGGTACTTTCTTAGTAATAAGGATATTAAGGAATTGAGCAATGCAGTTGGCGAGTTGGGGCCAATTTTCAGAAATGCTAAGAAGGTCGAGGTTTACGAATTAAATGAAACAACCACAGTATATTTAATAGATGATAAACCCCTAGTGGCAAAGTTAACAGTGAAAATAGACTCAGGCCAGAGGGAGTACGTAATCCCATTATTAACATACTTCTACCTTAATCCAACGTATATACCTAGTTATCCAACAATAACCGTTGATGATGGCGCAGTACCACACATAGTTAATGGAGCTGATGTAATGAGACCAGGAATAAAGGATATAAGTGGTGAGTTCGGCATTGGTGATTTACTAATGATTAAGGATCTCAAGGGCAGATATGTAGGCATTGGAATATCACTAATGACCTCGGATGAAATGAAGAGTACTACGAAGGGTAAGGTCATTAAAGTAATACATCATCTTGGCGACAAGCTATGGAATTTATCCCAAGAGTTACTTAAGGCTAAGTAACCTGAGTAATTGAATGAAGTCAGCATCACTTCTCGTGGATTTATACCTCCTAATTGTTTCACGTAATTCATAGAAATTAATGCTTATGCCCGTAACTGACCGTATACGATCCTGAACAAAGCCCCTACCCATTATTAATGCATTTAGTAATTGAGCAACATTACTAACCCTACTATTCAGACTGGCACTTTCGAAGTCAATTATGAAGGCCTTACCGCCACTAATGACTATGTGGTCCTGGGGCCTACTTAGCTCATTATGCGCTAGTCCTATGGAGTCTAGCCTACGGCATTGCCAAAGAAGATCCTTAAGAACTTCCTTCAACTCCATTGGATCTGCTATAATTACGTACTTCTGTATTGGTGCACCATTTATCAATTCCATGATTAATACATTACTTGCATACCCAATTAACCTTGGTCCAACACCTATGGAATTAGCAAGTCTTAGGTAATTACCCTCATTCAGTAGATTTGGCCTTGATGAATCAAAACGCCTAATCTTACAGGCGTAGTAATCATTACCAACACGGCACTTAAACACAAGGCTATTCTGGCCCTTACCCAATAGTCTAAAGCCCATGAACTCAACAGTACCATCACTAAGGATCTCCGTCACACCTAGTCTCGATAATTCACTTAGTACTGAACCTACGTAACTCCTTGGGCAATTAATGCGTTCGCATATCTTGATAAAGGTCTCGTAATTGCTCATCAAAAATAACTTAATTAATGCATTAATATAAACAAACCTGGTTGATGAAGAAACAGGCCTCTGAGGTAGTAATGATGAGGAACTCGGGTATTCCTGAATGATAACTCCTTATATAGCAATGAGTGTTAATAGTATTAATAATGGGTTTGATGATCTTTGCCCCCAATATTGAGGCATCAATCCCCATGCTTAAAAGCATACTTCCAATAGTTATTAAACGCTTTAGACGCTTATCATTACCACTACCCCAGGAATATTGTAGATTAGCTATAATGAACCCTAACGATGCAGTTAGACTTCTTATGGAGTTCGGTGATTCATTTGTTAGACTTTGGGGTTGGGTATCTGACTTCCTAAGGGTAATAATGGTCTTTGAACCATCAGCAGTAATTTATTGCTATGAAAATATCGACAGACTTAAAAGAACTATGAATATCAGTATTGATATTGCTAGATTAATAATTAAGTATAGGCTTAGTGATAAAATTAACTATGATGAATGGCTAAGATTATCTAGAAATTTAGTTAGGGTTGGTTCCTCGGTTCTTCACCAACAGTCCGTTATCGTGTTTGACAATTATGTTCAATTTATAGAGAACTTACCTAACTCAACTGACATAATATTACTGGGCCCCTTAATACCAACACCCATTGACCTACTGGCTCTCATATCAAGCAGAAAACTGGGTAATGATTACCTACCTAGAACCGTGGATTACATCATTAAGTATATTGGAGATTACATCGTCACGAGTAGGGATTTAACAGAGGCGTTCTTACGTCTTATTAATGATAACGAGTATATAAATTTCGTAAAATCAACAGGTCTACCTATGATATTGAGTTAGGATTGGATTGGTATTACCTTAATTGATGAGTATGGGCAATTATTTTGGCAGGAAAAGCATCCTGAGCATAATGACTCATTTAGTACAGAGGCCCTTTCTCTTAACTTACCGGTCAAAACGCCCTTGGGGCATATGGTCCAGCATATTCCACAGCCAATGCAATTACTTAGTACCTCAATCTTTAATCTAAATGTCATTAGGGCTTTATCACGTATTAGTTTAAATAGTTAAATATTATGCAGCATTCTCAGGAACACAATGTTTTTAAGACCTTTCTTAAACAGCAACGGGGGATCTTTATTGCCAAGCTACAACTCATCAAGCCTGGAGAGAAGAGACCTAGAGAGAAGTGGAAGGACTTTACTGACTGGTTTAACTGGGTCATAATGGAGACGGAACTTTATGATTATAGATACCCAGTAAAGGGTGCGTATGTTTGGAGACCATATGGCATGAAGATCAGGAGATTAGTAGAGACTTACGTCAGATTCCTACACGATGAGACAGGGCATCAGGAGGTATTATTCCCTGTATTCATACCTTATGAATTTCTCGCAAAGGAAAGCGAACACATTAGGGGCTTTGAAAGCGAGGTCTTCTGGGTTAGTAAGGGTGGTGCTAATGAGGAGAGACTCGTGTTAAGACCGACAAGTGAGACGGCAATGATGCCCATGTTTAAGCTATGGATTAAGGACCACACAGACCTGCCCTTCAGGGTTTACCAAATAGTAAGTGTGTTCAGGGCTGAGACGAAGGCCACTAGACCCATGATTAGGCTTAGGGAGATATCGATGTTTAAGGAGGCTCACACAGCACATGCAGACAGGGAGGATGCAGAAAGACAGGTTAGGGAAGCTGTGGAGATCTATAAGAAGATATTTGATTACCTCGGTATACCATACCTAATTAATCAAAGGCCTGAGTGGGATAAATTCGCGGGTGCTGTTTATACCATGGCATTTGATACCGTGATGCCTGATGGAAAGACAATGCAAATAGGCACTGTTCATTATTTGGGCACGAACTTCTCTAAGGTTTTTGATGTTAAATATCTAACGCCAAATGGTGATTGGGACTATGTCCACACCACGAGTTATGGGATTTCCGAGAGAGTTATTGCAGCTATGATTGCTATGCACGGTGATGATAAGGGTCTTGTACTACCGCCAAACGTAGCGCCTATACAGGTTATTATAATTCCCATAATGTACAAGGGAACAGAGGAAATAATCCTAAGGGAGACCAGGTCCATACAGGAGGAACTCAGTAATGTGGGCATTAGGGTTAAGATAGATGATAGGACTGATAGAACGCCGGGTTGGAAGTACAATTATTGGGAGATGTTGGGTGTACCGCTCAGGATAGAGATTGGGCCTAAGGATATCGAGAATAGGCAAGTGGTACTGGCTAGGAGGGATACACTGGAGAAGTACGTTGCTCCACGTGATGGCATCGTTGACACGGTAAGGGAATTATTGAACACAATAAATGATAATCTGAGGAACACGGCATGGGAGTTCCTTAGGTCCATGACTACCAAGGTTACTACAGTGGATGAGGCTAGGAAGTGGCTTGATAGGGGTGGTGTTGTTGAGGTTCCCTGGAGTGGTGATAATGATTGCGGAATGAAGATTCAGCAATTACTTGATGCTGATGCATTGGGTGTGCCTTTAGATAAGGATGCGAGTAGGGATATTAATGGCTTAAGGGATTTAGCATGTAATGATAAGCAGGCGAACTACTGGTTGAGAATCGCAAGGAGATATTAAATCAAAACCTTTAATAAATTAAGCAACATTAATGATATGATGAAAACCACGTTATTAATTGCAGTTATGATTGCGGCGGTAGTAATCATAGGCGCAACTACGTATCTTGCGTTATCAATGAGAAGTAGTCCTGAATCAGCCATTTTAAGTACTAGGGAGTTATTATCGAGAAATGTATCGTTAACCTACAATATAGTAGTAAGTCCCGCATTTATTATAAATAATGAGTTACCAGGTATTTCGGGTATTCCATTTCAGTCAGGGCAATTAATGGGTGTCATTACGATATCCAGAACGCCAATAAATGATGCAACCGTAATAAATGGCACATTATCATTTGGACACCTTGTAAAGACGGGCAATAATTTCGACCTTGCTTTCTGGAGGTATGATGATGAGCTTTGCTACGCCATGGAGCTCAATTTCCTAGGTCAGCAAACAATAACTCATTGCGCTCCTTACATGAACGTAACCAGGTATGTAACAACAGTGCTTAACGAAAGTAAGTACATAGGTACTGGTATGTGGAATAGTAAAACCACTTATTGTTTTACGGCCACAATCACAATAACACCAACTCAGGGTGGAGTACAGGAATTACCATTAATAATTAATGTGACAGAACTATGTATTTTAAGTAATGGTATTCCGACTAACATATCAATATATGTATATCCTGAACATCAGATAGGATTTAGTAATATGTTCATGAACATAAATATGACCCTCCTGAGTTATTCATTTACGTTTAATCAATACGAATTCGCGCAAGTAACGAGAGGGCTCATACCATAGTTACTTAAATTGGTATACTTAACGATAGGATCCTAAATAGAATTATGCCTATCTGGGAATTCATTGAATCGTGTAAATATGCCTCTTAACTTAACCTTGATTGAATCTATTACTTATAGCCTTAAGTATCCTTGTAGTGCTACATAGTGGGCAATCAACATAGTCATTAAATCTAACGACCTCGATATTGCCCAATTCCCTCTTCCTCAATTCCTCTCTTAACGAATTCTCATTAAATGGTTGATTAGGACCAAGTAATATTATGTTTGGTCTTTCCTCCTCAACTACCCTGAACATGTCATCCTCATAGCCAAGTCTAGCCTTATGAACATAAACAATATTACTAACAACCTCCAGTCTCTGTCTCTCGGGTATGATAACGTCCCTATTCTTAATTCTTCTAACCGTTGAGTCACGGGCAATCACTGCAACGACTCGGCCAAGAGTCCAAGCATGCCTTAGGTAGGCTATGTGCCCTGGATGAATTATTTCAAATGTACCAGCAACAAACACCTTATTCTGAGCCCTCCTGATTAAGTCATCCGTCTTACTCCAGTTAAATTGGGCAATTCCAAGTAGCCTTAATGCGTCGAGTAGGCCCTCGGCATATGCAATCGTTGCTAATGCATTGAATTGATCACCCCTTGACAAGTAATATATCGAATCCTTTAGATATGCCCTTGCTATCTCAACTACATCATTCTTAACACCCTCCCTCTCTATTTGAACAAGTGCATTAGCCACATTCCTTATGTACGCGTCTATCCTAGTTTCAGGATTTGCCGCCTCCATGGCTCTTACGTGAATGCATAATCCCTATATAGTTAATAAACCTTCCAGCGTGGTAATAGTAAAATTATATCGTAGTATTTTGATTAAAGGATTAATTGAAGGTGGCACTCACTCCCTAAGTGTCTCTAGGGATATGAAGGTCTTTGTATCCTCAATACCCTCCATCATGCTTAATACACGCAATATATCATTTACATTAACCTCCCTCGTTATTAGTATTACATCATAATCACCAGACACCCTATAGGCCTTCTCAATGGGTAGCTCTTTAATCTTCTCGTAAATTATCGTTCTATACCTAGGCTGCACCTTAACGAGTATTATCGCTTCATTAGAACTCATTCTTAATACCTTAAGCGCCTTATCCGTTACATCAACGAATTCACGGCCGGTCCTTATTAACCCAAAGTCCTTAAGCTTCTTAAGGTGAACACTAAGTGCCTGCCTAGTCATCCCCAGTTCCCTGGCCAGCTCATCCTGATCCGCATATACCGTGTACACCTTAAGCGGGACAGCCTTTTTAAGTAGGTATTGAAGAACCTGGAGTTGTCTTTCGGTTAGTTGCCTCTCGATTTCAGCC
Source organism: Vulcanisaeta moutnovskia 768-28 (assembly GCF_000190315.1). NCBI lineage: Archaea > Thermoproteati > Thermoproteota > Thermoprotei > Thermoproteales > Thermoproteaceae > Vulcanisaeta > Vulcanisaeta moutnovskia. Next base: position 1,820,535 of record NC_015151.1, on the reverse strand, counting down.
GGTGTCGCCTCTCCACTTGATGTGGTTATGGAAGCCATAGTAATCTACCAAAATATGCATCTTAGTCTAGTATAAAAAGGTTATTCCTAAATATTATATATGAACCATTAGATAATCTACCGTAAAAAATAAAGATCATTAATTACATACAGGTAATAAACAAATTATTCACTTAGTATAAGGTATAAAATCGATAATTAGTGTGGATTTTCCTCATTAAATAAATAATGATACAAGGAGCGCTCTAACAATCAAGAATATTAAGATAATTACTAGTACTATAATAACCGAGACATCAAATAACCTAAGAGCTGATTTCAACTTAATTATATCAGGACCAGGCATATTACTATTAATCCTATATGCACCGACCTTCTCAAGCATAGTTCCCAATGCCCCAGCGAAGGATGCCATAGGCCAACCAGAATTAATACTTCTTACATTATCATGTTCACGAACTGCAATCCTAATGCTATTCCTCCAGTCCAACCCTATCAATGCAGATGCTACTAATATTACTATAGATGATAGTCTTGCGGGTATGTAATTCAATATTGTGTCAATCTTGGCGGAAAACCAACCAACATCCTCGTAGGGCCACCCTCTATAACCGACCATGGAATCCATGGTATTGGATAATCTTTGGAGTAAGGCTCCTGGCAATCCAAACAATGCGAAGTAAAATAAGGGCGAAAGAAGACCATCAACAAGGGATTCAGCTAAACTTTCAATCACAGCCGACATTAAATGGGCAGCATCTAGCTCCCAAACATTCCTTCTAACGATTTCTTGTGTGAAAGTACGTGCATTATTTAAATCCCCCGACTCAATACTCCTCATTATTTTCTTAGCGTAGTCTCTCATTAGCTTTATAGAAAATGTTAACTTCAAAAAATATGCATAAACGATAATGCCTATCACGATATTAATTACGATTAGAACACGTGGTATTAAGTAATAAATAATTGCTATTGGAACTACGGAAGCGAACCACAGGAATACACCGTAATGTTTACCACCTGATTTAAATAATTTATATGCTATCTTCCCACAAAGAACAACAGGATGAATGTTTATGAAAATACCCTTAGGTTCACCAAGTATCAAATCTAATATTACTGATGCTATTAGAATAGTCACGTAATATAGTATTAATAGTTCAATTATCATAATTACCCTATAGGCCTTGTATTCTTTATCAACCAAGGCAATACATCCTTGAAGTAATTTATGAATGAGTCGAGCTCAAACAATGGATTTAGCACCTCTGTTTTTGAGCATGACGAGTTCACAGTATTTACTATCTCTTTGTAAATTACGCCACGAGTTAAAACCACAGGTATTACCCTATCTGGGCAATGATTACTTACGTACTCCTCTAATGTTTGTTTAATCTTAAGAAACGCAACGTCATGCAGGCCTAATTTACCAACGTCATTTATAAACCTAGGATTTGTATCCCCATGAAATACGTATAAGCCAGGCCCCATACTTAGTAAAAATTCCTTAATTCTTGGCCATCTCAGTAGTGGTGGTGTCCTAAAACCCGTCATAAGCACAGCCTTTTCATAATCCTTACCGTATCCAACAAATAACGGCATATATAAATCACCAATAGTATCACTTACTAGTGGTTTGGTGTATGAAATAAATGCGTAATTAACACCAACCCTACTCGCAAAGTACCTTACACTACTTACGTAATCGCTATCCTGTGATCCATGAAGCACGATTATTATTTTCACATTGATGCCAAGTGTCACGTTAATGTAATACATATTAAAGCTTAATATTTTCATGAAATTAGGAAGATTTATGAGAGTTAGGGCATCGGCATTAGTGCTTTATTACCCTACCGTGCTCATCATAGTGGCAATAAGTACGGTAATAGCCCTATTAACGCCTAGCTATTACGCCTTAATCCCTGAATTCATATTATCCCTGGTATTTATCTATGTGCTTGCCAAGTTGCATAGGGGATTAGGTATTGGTTACTCCTACGTATTCGTAATAACATTAATAGTGTTAATTAGTTATGCCTCTGTATTTTTAATAAGACCCGAATTAATCTTAAATAAGGCACTTATCGAAATGAAGCAAAACATAGCTAGGGGATTTCTTTACATTATTATTTACTTATTTGTTTCATTATTACCCGATAGCGCCACGGATTTAGTTGGTACATTACCCACATTCATTCTTGCAACGGCAGTCGCAGTACTGGAGATTAGACTTAGGTATTACTTACTAGCGGGTATTTTAACTGGCATAGTTGGTATTGGGGTATCTACTGTATTTCTATCCCTAATGTATAACAGGATTATAGTAACGTATGGATTATCCGCAATGACCATGGGATTATTAGGAGTTGTCTTAATGGCTTCATTAATAAATGTAGTAAAGAAGCCCGGTAAACCAGTACACGTGTTTAACTTCTTAATAATACTATATACGATTTATGAATCAATATGGTTATTGATACCACTACCACCTGTGCTTGTGATAGATGGTTTTGGGATTAATAGGTTAGGTCACTTCATAAGTATGCTTGCTGGGATTATTATTGCAATATTTATAACCTAAAGTTAGTGATTGTTCATTAATGAGTAAGGCACAGGGAGTTAGGGCTTGGCATGTACTCCTTAGCATAAGCCTGTTGCTATACTTAGCTAATGCCAGTATACTTATTTATTTTCAATTTGAGTATTATGAGAACACCAGCTTCATAGAGTCAATAATGTCCTCGTTACCCTCAATCTACATATCAGCGCAAATCAATGAGATCCTTCAGCAGGGTTTTATTGGGTTATTGGGTACGATATCAATAATCCTAGTATTAATAATGATGTACTTAATAACCAGCACGTTTCAGGGTAAGTCTCATGAAATAGGTAGATCAATGAGAGTTGTGCTACTTATCCTACTCCTGATTCAAATATTTCTAGGTAATACGGGGCTTCTACTCGGTTTAATAATTGGCTTAGTTGGTTTAGCATTAATGAGGTGATTAGTAATGAGGGTTTTAATAACTGGTGGTGCTGGTTTTATTGGTTCATTCCTAACGGAAAAACTTGTAGAGTCTGGGTTTGATGTGATTGTGATTGACAATCTAAGCTCTGGAGACCTAGGAAGGCTTAGTGATGTAATAGACAGGATAAGATTTGTTAAGGATGACCTAAAGAACCCTAGTGATCCCGAGGCTTTCCAAAACGTTGATACTGTATTTCACCTTGCTGCGAACCCCGAGGTTAGGATATCGGTAACTGAACCAAGGACGCACTTTGATGAGAACATATTGGTTACATTTAACGTACTTGAACTTTCCCGTAAATATGGCATTAAGAATATTGTCTATGCATCATCTAGTACAGTGTATGGTGACGCTAGGGTCATACCAACACCTGAGGATCACCCAATACAACCCATTAGTATCTACGGAGCTGCTAAGGCAGCTGGTGAGGTAATGTGCGGAACCTACGCTAGGCTTTATGGAATGAACTGCGTGGCTCTTAGGTATGCGAATATTGTTGGTCCTAGGCTTAGGCATGGCGTGATTTATGACTTACTAATGAAGCTGAGGAAGAACCCAGAGGAACTTGAGGTTCTTGGTGATGGAACTCAGGAGAAGTCATACCTATACATAACTGATACGATAAACGCCACATTAATGGCTTGGGAATATGCGGTGAAGAATAGCGGTGTTTATGTGTATAATGTGGGTAATTGGGATTTAATAAACGTTAGGGAGATAGTCAATATTATTGTTAAAGTATCAGGTTTTAATCCGAGGATTACGTACAGACCAGCGACACCAGATGGCAGAGGATGGCCGGGAGATGTTAAACGAATGTTATTATCCATAGATAAGATAGTGAGGGAAGTTGGTTGGAAACCAAATATGAGCAGTAAGGATGCTATTGAGACAACGGCTAAGGCTTTATCGCAGGAACTTGGTGTTGGCGAATGGTTAAAGTCCTGATTCTTAGGGCGTCAGGAAAGATAAGGCCAATTTCGATAAATGGCGTTGATATTATACAAATACCTGTCATTAAAATCACGCCTAATGAGGATGTGATTAATAAGATATCCCTTGAGGATGCTAATTATATAATCGTAATGAGCACGACAGTGGTAAAGTACCTAGGGAACGCCTTAGGGAAGTTGGGTGGTAGCGTAAGGGTCATTGGCGTGGGGCCACAAACATGCAATGAGGTGGAGAAGTTGGGTGTCAAGTGCGAGATGCCCAGTGAATTCTCAAGCTATGGCATTATTGAAATAATGAAGAAATTACCACGAGGAAAGGTGGTGATACTGAGGTCATTAAGGGGCAATGACTATGTGAAAAATGAGCTTCAGCGAATTGGTTATGACGCAGTTGAATATGGTATTTATGACTTAACACCCGATCCAATCAGTGTTGATATTGCATGTAGGCTTATTAATTACGTCGACTACGTGGTTTTCATGAGCTCCATGACTTATGAAGCAATGAAGGATTGCACTAAGAACGTGCTTAAGGGCAAGACTGCAGTAGCCATTGGCAGGGTTACGGCAAATCGAATGAAGAGCGATGGCATAAATGCATTAATACCAAGTGAATACACGCTTAACGGTATTTTGAGGGTGCTAATTAATCACTTAATGATTAGTAGTGAATCGCTTGATTGAATTACGAAATCATTACTTGGATTAAGAATAACCTCATTACCCCTAACTACACCAATGACTAAATAATTTAGCTTCGACTTAATCATTTGCATGACATCTATGAAGCGTGATCCAACATACTCATCGGCCTTAATTAGGCCCAGGTTACCCTTATTAATTATGTTCATTAGTACTGATGATAAACCACGATCAAAGACTTCATTAGCTATCATAATGGTCGTGAAGGAGCCCAGGGAAATCACAGAATTAGCACCGGCCCTTAATGCATAATCCCTATTAACTTCATTAAGAACCTCAGCAATCACATAAGCGTCAGTATTCAACTTCCTAACACTCATGATTAATAATATAACCTTCGCATCGGCTGTCTTAGTATCAGGATCATTAAATGGAAGTATCACTACCGTAGAGGCCTTATCAACACCAGCCCTTAACAAGTCATTAGTATTGAATGGATCCCCGTGAATGAACTCAACATCGGCAGGTAATGACGACGGCTTATCACCATTATTCAGATAAAGAATATCAACGACCTCACCCTTTCTATTCATTAAGTCGATAATGACATTAATAACCCTTAAGGCTCTATCAACATCACCAATCACAATAATATGCTTACCCTTTGAGGTTGTGTGTTGGCCCATGCTCCTCATTATCGCAACATTAGTTAATTCAGTGGCTATTGAGGCTGTCAGTAGGCTTATTACGGCAATACCCACGGGCATAATAACCATGTCAACCACCTTACCAAGGAATGTGTTAGGTACAATGTCGCCATAACCAACGGTTGTTATAGTCTCCATCACGAACCAAACAGCATTAAAATAATTGTTAAATCCAGGGTTCTTACCATACTCAATCAAATACATAATAAGGGCGCCAATGAATAAAATAGCCAAGAACAAAATTAATGAGTAAAATATAACGCTTCGGGCAATCCTACGAAGCCTTTTCAAAATCCTCAAAGCAGTAATAGGTATGACCATAAACAATTACCATGAGTTAACGACCTATTAAAAGATTACTTGATTCCTAGTATGTCATTATTTGTTATTCGCGATTTGCAATGAATATATATAGTCACTATATTAAAATCACTATATCTCACTATTCTTTTCCTTACCAAAGTAATCTTTATATTGTTCTCTAAGCACTTTCTTATCGAATTTTCCGGTACTCGTCTTTGGTATTGACTCAACAAATAATATCTCTGGCAGCTGCCATTTTACAAACCTACTTGATAAGTGATCTAGTAACTCCTTCCTTAAGGCATCCTTATTCTTATCCTTATACTCAGGTTTTAAGACCACGAAAGCCAATGGTCTCTCGCCCCACCTTGGATTCGGTACTCCAATTACTGTAGCCTCATAAACTACTGGGTGCGCCATTAGGTAATTCTCCATATCAACACTTGATACCCATTCACCACCGCTTTTTATTAAATCCTTGAGCCTATCCACAATCTTCATATACCCATCCTCATCAATAACAACTGCATTACCACTTTTCCACCAAATATCGAAGCCCTCTCCATAGAATGAATCAAACGTCCTCTTATCGTTAAAGTATTCTCTAATGGCCCAGGGGCCTCTCTCAAGTAATTCACCAGGAGTCTTCCCATCCCAGGGGACATCACGGCCATATTCATCGACGACTTTACGCTCCATGGGAAACACAGGTAAGCCCTGCTTAGCCCTATGTGACCAATACTCATCATCACTCCTTAATTTATTAAGTACTTCAGGTTTAATTACGTACACATGTGTGAGTGGGGAGGTCTCTGTGGAACCGTAGGCATGTATTACCTCGATACCAAATTCACTTAAGCCGCGCATCATAGCCACCGGTGGCTCTGAGCCGCCGCTCACGACCTTCATGTTGAAGCGTGGTTTAGGATTCATTGACCTCAAGTAGTTAAGTATTGATATCCAAACACTGGGTACCCCGTTTGATCGCGTAACTCCTTCATTTATCATTAAGTCAATTATGGGCTTAAGATCGTTAATACTCCACATACCTGGAAATACTAACTTTGAGCCAACTATCGTGGCCGCGAAGGGCATGCCCCATCCATTAACGTGATATAGTGGAACAAGTTGGAGTAGCGAATCGCTTGGGTTCATGGGAAATACCTGGTGAATAGCCATTGCGTGAAGTACGAAAGATCTATGTGAATAATAAACACCCTTCGGCATACCCGTTGTACCTGATGTATAACATGCACAACAGGCCGATTTTTCATCAATAAGAGGAAAGTCATACTTACTGCCGCTCTTTATTAAGTCCTCGTAATGATAAACCTTCAATCCACTTAATTCAATAGTCTCGTTCACTTTACCCATCACTATGACTTTCTCAACATGCTTAAACTGCGGAATTATACTCTTAAATTGAGGTAAGAGCGGCGCATCTATGAATAATACCTTAACCTTTGAGTGGTTAGCCACATGGGTTATCTCAATGGGTGAGAGCCTGAAGTTCATCTCAACAAAGACGGCGCCAATTCCTGACACGGCATAGTATAGCTCGTAATATCTATGGGTATTAACACCCAATGCACCAACCCTATCACCAGGTCTCACGCCTAACTCACCCTCAAGCATTGAAGCCATTCTCTGGACCCTATCATAGGTATCACGATACGTTAACCTAATGATATTACCATCAACGTCCCTAGACACAACCTCATTCTCACCAAAGTATAAAGCAGCATGCCTTATTATTGCATGAACATTTAATGGATAATCATCCATCATGGTCGACGGAAAACCCCTAATAAAACGCATAGTTATTATTTATTTAATTATTTATAAATTTTATCTTATAGATCTGAATTTAGAGCATTACACATGTAAAAGATAAATAAAATTAAAATCTAAGTAAAAACAGCTTATTTTAAATAATTCACAATAATATTATGAATAATGATAGAATTGGTGGGCCCGCCGGGACTTGAACCCGGGATCTCCCGCGTTCTTAGATATGGTCCTCGTCAGGCTTAGGCGGGGCTTCATGCCCCTGGGCATCCTACCAGGCTAGACTACGGGCCCTCGATCCTTTCCTAACTGTGTTGTTTTTAAGGTTTTAGTTTCATTTAATATGTTAGAGTAATTCCTTAATAATGCATGGTTGTTGCAGTTTTAATGCCTGAGGTTGTGGCTTTAGGTGAGCCTCTGGTTCAGTTTAATGCCGTGACCGATGGACCGCTTAGGCACGTTACCTACTTTGAGAAGCATGCAACTGGTACCGAGGCTAACGTCTGTGTTGCCCTGGTCAGACTTGATGTTAGTTGCGGGTTAATAACGAGGCTTGGTGCTGATGAGTTTGGCTTGTTCATTTATAATTGGCTTAGGGGTGAGAGCGTCGATGTTAGTCACGTTAAGTTTGATCCCGAGAGGCCCACGGGTATTTACTTCGTTCAGAGAAATTACCCAATACCAGGTGTTAGTGATGTGCTCTATTACAGAAGGGGTTCTGCGGCCTCTGCTCTAGGCCCTGATGATGTGGATCCAGACTACGTTAGTGGCGCTAGGGTTTTTCACACTACGGGTATAACCATGGCCATTAGCGATACTGCCAGGTCAGCTGCGTTTAAGTATTTAGAGGTTGCTCGTAGTAAGGGCGTCACTACGTCGTTTGATGTTAATTATAGGAGGAAGCTGTGGGCTAACGTTGATGATGCAATTAATGTATTGTCTAAGGCCCTTAATTTTGCAGATATTGTGTTTCTCGATGAGGACGAGGCTAATCTATTGCTCGGTATATCCGCCATTGATGATGTGCTTAGGGAATTACGCTCAAAGTTTGGTATTAATAGAGCCGTGCTTAAGCTTGGCCTTAAGGGCTCAGTGGCATATTGGGAGGGTAGGATTGTTAAGGTTGATGCCTTTAGGGTTCCTGTTAAGGATCCGATTGGCGCTGGTGATGCCTATGCAGGTGTTTTCCTTGCATCAATACTTAGGGGTCATGATGTGGAGAAAGCAATGAGAAGAGCTTCAGCTGCGGCTGCCATGGTCGTGATGGTTAGGGGCGATGAGGAGAACTTGCCTAGGGAGGATGACCTGAGGAGGTTTCTCGAGGGTTATGGTAGGCAAGTGGACCTTAGGTAAATCGGTTTTTAAATACTGAACTGCCTAATGCGTGTGCGTAAGGCATTGGTGATTGGGATAAATGACATTAGCATTGTAGTTGCTAGGCTATTGGTTAGTAATGGTTATGATGTAAGTATGATTGCAAGTAATGAGAATGAGGCAAAACTGGGTAGGGGTGTCCCTGCCTATGTCTATATTGGCAATTCAAGGAATGAATCCATTCTTAGGAATGCTGGGATCGATGAAAGCGAGGTTGTGGTTCTATCCATGGACGATGAATCCAACCTGGAGGTTGCCAGGATTGCTAAGTCGAGGGGTGTGCCGACAATAATAGCATTGGTTGGTAATAAGGAAAAGTACCTCGATGCGTTTATTGAGTTAGGTGTCTATGCAATACCTATTGTTGATGCTGTACTGTCGAAGATTGCTCATTACTTAAAGTTACCGTTTAAACAATTGCTCTATTCAGATGATAAGGTGCAGGCATATTACGTCGTGATTAGTTCGGAGTCGCCATACATAAATCAGGAGGTGAGGGATGTGGCAAGGAGGTGCGGTGTTGCAATACCACTGATTATAAGGGGTGAGGATGTGATAATTAGTGATGAGGAGCTTAGGATTGAGTCTGGCGATAAATTATTTATTGTTGGTGCCTCGGACTTCGTGGTTAAGTGCGTCGAGAAGATCTATTAAGTAGGTACAGTAATATGCCTATGGATAACCATGACAGCACCACTAACACATACATCGACTTAATTAGGATTATGAGAGCAATTGAGAATGTGTATATGGCGATACCAATAATCGACACAATAGGTATTTCTATCCGTCTTATGACTATGCCAGGCATCCTGAGGTAACGCACTAGGTTAGACTCCTTATTTCTGAATATTATTAGTGCGATCATGGTCATTAAATACACTATAGTCGAAGCTATTGCGTAGGAGTCCGCGATAAGCTCAACACTGCCTGGTATCACGAATAGCATTGCTATTAATGATGAAATTATTATTGCTAAATGGGGCGTTCTATACCTACCATGGACACTACTTAACCTGCCTGGCAATAAGCCATCTTCGCTCATTACGTAGATGCTCCTTGAGAAGTCCACAATACCAGCATTTACAGATATTAGAAGCACTATTGCTATTGATATTGAGATATAGGTAGACAAATACGTATTATGGAGCAAGTACCTTGCCAGGGCACCTATGGGATCACCAACATTGCTGGAAACTGTCGTTAACGCGCCCGATAATATTGTCAATAATGATATTAGCAATGCCACAGTTGTTGATAATACGGAGACGCCAATTATCGCCCTTGGTACCGATATGTAGGGAGTCATGGCCTCCCCCGTTGATTGCGCAATAACATCAATACCCGTGTAACCCCTAAATGAGTATGTTAATCCATGAATTAAATAATCATAATTGAATGATAACCTGGGTATAACAATCCCGTGACTAATTACCAGGTAGTAACCGAATACCAATAATGTCATTATTCCAAGTAAATCAATTGTCAGTAGGGTTAGGTTAAAACGTGCGGAGGTCTTTATCCCAAGTATATTTATCACCATTATCATTATTATGACTAGGATTGACAATACAGAGTCCATAGGCCATCGCGAGACAGAGGGAATTATTACGCTGAGGTAATTAATCGTGCCCAGGGCGCCATATGCAATCATTAGTATTTGGTCAAAGCTCAATAACCAACCTGCAATGAAGCCCCAGGTACTACCCAGTTCGCGGTGGATGTAATAATAGGCGCCGCCGGTCCTTGGTATTGAACTTCCAAATTCCGCGTATGCCAGTCCAACGAGCCATAGGGATAGGGATCCTAGGAGCATCGTTATTGGTAGTAAGGGTCCTGAATTAAGTGCGACTATGCCTAGCGTGAAGTAGTAGGTTGATGATACGTCCGAGTACCCAAGAGCCAGTAACTCTAGCGTGCTTAAGTCCCTCTTTAACCATGTAATTCTTTCAGTCATTAGGGTTAAAGCTCACCTGGTTTCAATGGTTTAAAAATAATGAGTGGGGCTTTTTCATGGAAATTTCACGGTGGTTTCTTCAACATACTTTTTAAGTAATATTGCCATGATGCAGTTGGGTGGTTCAAGTGAAGGGTTGGGTTATAGGTGCTATAGTGGTTGTAATAGTAATAATAGGAGTGGTTGCCTATCTAATGCTTGGTGGGCATGGCATAGGCATAATACTTAGCGGAACTACTAACCCAATAAGCCAGGTATACGTCTATTTATCTGATAAACCCGTTAAGGTTGATCACCTATATGTAACAATAAATGAAATTGCCTTTCATAAGGAGGGTGGTGGCAACGATACTTGGGTAACCTGTAGCCTAACGCAAACAACCTTTGATCTGGTGCAGCTAGTTAATACTAGTCAACTCGTTGTTCAGTGTTCGTTGACTAATGGTACGTACAACATAATACGATTATACGTTACTAGCGTCCAAGCATATGTTAACGGGCAGGTCTATAACTGCACGTTACCGAGTGGTAAGTTCGAAATACCCCTTGAACCAAGTCCTATAGTCGTTAATGGTACTAACTATGATGTTAGTATCGATTTTGGCGCGGTGAATAATGTTGCCATCACTGGTAATGGTAAGTGTGTAGTAATACCGGTAATTCACGCATCAACTGAGAAGCATTCGTAAAATCTCTCCACAACCATCAAAATCATTCAAAATCATTATCGCATTTTACTAAAGGTTGCAATAAGGTTGCCGTTTAGTTGCCTGTGCGCCTTTACGATATGGTTAAAGACTGTTGCAGAGCAAACTCTCTTGATGTATAGGAAGAGACCAAGGACTAGGGTTGAGATATACTCGGATATAATACTGTCCCTCGATAAGATGGGTAATTGCGATAGGTTAAGTAGGCTTGCCTTGATGGTTGGTGTGCCCTACGATAGGTTAATACGTTACTTAAATGAACTGAAGAACCTAGGTCTGATTAGGTGGGAGCCATACTCAGGGGTTTACCTTACTAAGAAGGGTTTGGAGGCACTAATCAATGCCCAAGGTAATAGGGATAACTTAGTCCTTATTCTTACTGAGCTTGTCCAGGGTGTTAAGACCACTATGTAAAATCAAAACATTAGTAACACCAGCCCTCCTTCTTTCAATAATTCCCTTAGCCTCAAGTCTCTTCACAAGTCTTGACACTTGATACTTACTTAGCCCTAACTCACGCCCTAATTCCGCCTGGGTCATCATACCACCCCTCTTACGTATTTGATTGCAAGGCCTTTCTTTCTAAACTTGATAGTGCAATACTGCTTATGGCATCGATACTATTGTCGTGGTTATCAATATTCACCATTAAATTACCTTGATACCTCACATTATCCCTATATTTACTGTTTAATACTAGTGAGGAGTAAATAAGTATTGAGGCTATGGATGATAATATAGCCGTTAATATAATGCTCATTATTATATCATACGCCAATACAGGGCTTGTGAATGGTTGTATCGACCCGATTACCTTTAATGCACCATCAGGGCCAACAGCCACTATAGGTACTTTAAGGCTTAGGAACAAGCTATCGTATAACTTAATTATTAGATATATTGATAATCCCATAAGCGCCATACCAATCCACAGTTTATAATTCCTCATGGTTGTCCACTCAGTCATATCAATATCACTATTAATAATTTCATGAAGGTACTTAAATTTTCTCCTCTTAATAGATAACCTCCTCCCCGCCCTTTAAGAGATGGAGTTTCTACCTTGGGGTCTTGGGTGTTAGTCCCTGATGGGGCTTAATGGTTTCACACCGTTAATCGTTACATGATGACCCAATATTCTACGCCTTAGTCTCACTTCGACGTACTTAAAGCCTCACCTTTTAGGGTTGGGGTGAATCGTCTTTAAATATTATCATGCATATCTTTCTTTTTCTCTTAATTCCTTTGGTTTTTCGTTATTTCCCACGTATATTGCAGTGCTGGCACTAGCTTTGATGAAAACCTTAATGGGTTTAATTAGAATTGCACCAATGAGCATTGCAAGGAAGATCGATTAGATGGTAAGGATTATTTTACCCTACATTATTAGTCTCTCAGTGAATGTATTCATAGTATCCACAATGAGTGATTCAGGAAAGACAGTGATAGTTAGTGCATTATTAAGGATTCTCAGCACCAGGGGTTTTCACGTATCACCATTTAAAGCCCAGAACATGTCGCTCAATAGCTACCCATCTATTGAAGGCGGTGAAATAGCGCTGGCTCAGGCCATGCAGGCCTATGTAGCTGGTGTAAAACCCAGTATTTACCATAACCCAGTCCTAATAAAACCCATGTCGAGTACCAAGGCAGAGTATATAATACTTGGTAAATCAAGGGCTCAATTGCTCTTTAATGAGTACCTCAATAATGGTGCGATTCGACGTCTCGCAATTAACGCTGTTAAGGCGAGTATACGTAAGTTGACCGAGGATTTTGACTTAGTGATTGGTGAGGGTGCTGGATCAGCCTATGAACCTAACCTGGTTAGTAGGGATATAGCCAATTTCAGACCTGCCGAGTGGCTTAGGGCCAACGTATTTGTTGTCCTAGACATTGATAGGGGTGGTTCATTCATTCAAGGCCTTGGCTTAATGAGTTCATTACCACCAAGGTGGAGGAAACTGGTTAAGGGCTTTATCATTAATAAGTTCAGGGGGGATGAGAAATTACTGGGTACAGCTATAAAGTGGCTTGAGAAGAAGACGGGTAAGCCTGTCCTTGGGGTTTTGCCTTATGTTGATGATTTATGGTTATGGCCTGAGGACTCCATGGATCTAAGACCGATTGGTAACGGGCCACTGGATATTGCGTTGATTGCCTATCCATACGTTTCAAATTTCAATGATATTTACTCATTAATTCTTGAGGATGACGTCACTGTCAGGATTGTTAGAAGCCCTAGGGAATTAGGTGAGCCTCACCTCATTATATTACCTGGCTCTAAGAATGTGGTTGCGAGCCTTGAGTGGATGAGGAGGGTTGGCTTGGATAAGGCATTAATGAAGTTCAAGGGTTCAGCCGTTATTTTAGGTATATGTGGTGGTTTTCAGGCCATGGGCAAGGTACTGAGTGATCCATATGGGCTTGAGGCTGGTATTCCTGGTAATTATGATGGGCTTGGTCTCATTAATGTTAATACAATCTATGGCGCTGATAAGATAGTATCATTGTCAAGAGCAGTTGGTTTGAGGGGTGAGATAGAGGGTGTCGAGATCAGTGGTTATGAAATACATAGAGGTGTTCCTCAATATGTAGGTGATGATCCATTAATAGTAATAAGGGAGAGGAACGGGAGAGATGTAGAGCAAAAAGATGGGGTATTTAGGGAGGAGGATTTAATGATTGGAATAACGCTGCATGATTCGTTAGGTGATCCGATCTTTAGGAACTTTGTGCTTAATATGGCCAGGGAGGTTGCTGGATTACCTAAACGTAATTCACTTGAATTATCGAGTATTGAATTATTGTTGAGACAAATTGACAAATTTTCCTCGATAATTAAGAATACATTAGATATAGATTCTATGATTAATGATGGGTAATACGTTGATATTTATGCGGTAATTATTGTTATTTTTTAGGGCATGTTTAAAAGCGATTTAGTTCTGGGGATTGCTATATGGAGAAGTGGCCTGAAAGGAAGGAGCCTTACTTCCACCCTGCCGTTCTGGAATTTGAGAAGTTTGTTAATGATCAGGGAAAGTACTTGGAATTCCTTAGGGAGTGGCTCGTGCACTCATGGAGGTGGGCTAGAGAGGATAAGTATAAACTCGTCTTCAAGGTTCAGGCCGAAATAATTGATGCCCTAAGGGACTTCCTCAATTCGAGAGGTTTTACTGAGGTCCTGGCACCAATAATTGGCCCAGTAACTGACCCAGGGATTAGAGGCGCTAAGCAGGCCACCGTGGACTTCTACGGCATGGAGTACAAGGTAATGTCGAGCGCCATACTCTATAAGCAATACATGGCTGCTTCGCTCGGTAAAATCTACTTCCTAAGCCCAAACATTAGGTTTGAACCCAATGACAGTGTATTCACCGGTAGGCACCTAGTCGAGTTTTACCAATTGGACCTCGAGGTTTATGGCGCCACTTACGACCAAGTGATTGACCTTGCCGAGGACATGATAATATACGTTATTAAGAGAGTTAAGGATAACTACGGTAAAGAACTCGAGATAAGACTCAATAGGCAACTTCCAGACTTCAAAAAGCCATTTAAGAGGTATACGCATAAGGAGGCTGTGGAACTTGTTAATGAGCTGGGCTGTAAGAACCCACCAAATACTGAGATAAGGTGGGAATGCGAGAAATTCCTTTCGGCTTATCATGAAAATCCGCTCTTTATTATTGACTATCCAAAGGGAGCTAGGGGTTTTTATGACAGAGAAGATCCACAGAGACCCGGCATACTCAGGGACTTCGACATGCTTTATCCAGAGGGCTTCGGCGAGGCAATTAGTGGTGCTGAGCGTGAATATGAACCCATAAAGGTCATTGCCAGGATGAGGGAGGGTGGCGAGGACCCAAATAAATATAGGTGGTATCTAGAAATGCTTAGGGAGTCATACCCATTAAAGACCGCTGGATTTGGTATAGGCATAGAGAGACTTACTAGGTACGTGTGTGGCTTGAGAGCTGTTTGGGAAGCTAGGCCGTATCCTAAGGTTGCTGCAATTGGCCCAGCACCATAATTGCCGAGTTAATCTCACTATTCTAAATATACACAATGTTCTCGCATGAATGAGGCGGCGTAATGCTTTATAAACTAAGTAATTCCTGTGGATTAATGCAGGAACTAACCTTCACAACATCTGTGGTTGGTAGCTTCCCAAGGCCTAGGTGGCTAATCGAGGCCTTTGATAGGTATAATAAAGGTGAAGTCAGTAAGGAGGAACTTGATGAATACTTGGATGATGCTGTTAAGTTGACCGTTAAGGAGGAGGAGTTGGCAGGACTCGATGTATTAACCGATGGAGAGCAGAGAAGGACTAGCTTCGTGGCGTTTGTTGGTCAGAAAATACCTGGATTTAGGTTGATTTACGTGACTGATATTAATCCAAGGGCAATAGAAATAATGAAGCAATACAAGGCACAACTAACCTACTGGAGGGCAGTTGCTGTTGAACAAATAAGGGATTCAGTAATAGCTCTTGACGAATTCAAATTCACTAGGTCCGTCACTGATAGGAGAATCAAGATCACATTACCAAGTCCATACCTAATCATGTGGGAGACCTGGGATGCCAAATACTCAAGGCAGGTATACCCACAACCTGAGGATTTAGCCCAGGACTACATTAAGGTGCTTAGGCAAGAGATCATTAGGCTTAGGGATGCTGGTGTGGACTTCATACAACTTGATGAACCAATGCTTGGCGACTTAACGGAAGCAAAGGAGAATGAACCTGATAGGTATAGGAAAGTTATTGAGGCAATACATGGGCAGAAGTACAGGGGTTTCAAGAACGAGCTTTACCTAGCCAGGGACTTAGTGAATGAGACTGTCAAGGGAATTGATGGCGTAAGGATTGGGATGCATATGGATAGGTGGCCAAACCCGGACTCGCCATTCTATGGTATAGGCTTTGAGAGATTAGCACCCGAGGTTTATGATATAAAGGTTAGGCAGTACGTGCTTGAGTATGCAAGTCCAGGTAGTGGTGACCCAGCAGTATTTGCTAAGGATTTACCCAGTGATAAGGAGCTTGGGCTTGGCGTTATTGATGTTAGGAATCCACAGGTTGAGGATCCACAAATCGTCGTTCAAAGGGCTGAGAGGGTTGTGAAAGTTCTTGACCCAAGGAGGATATGGCTGAACCCTGACTGTGGGTTTGCGCCTGGTATGTATAGGAAGTTTGAGAGGAGGATAGCCTTCTCCAAGATACGCTCAATGACCGAGGCAGCAAGAATATTAAGGAAGAAATATGGCGAGAAGTAAGGATCACTTCTATGAATGATGAGTACGGACCGGCTCGATAAAAATGAAGAGTGCTATCCTTGCTGATCAAAACAAACCCTAGGCATGAGTCAGTTAGGATACCCATCGTCACTAATCAGTTCCCAATTCATCATCATTCCGCCCTAATACCACAAGGTCTCTAAGTGGTTTTTACGCTTTAATGCCATTATTGATTAGATGATTATCTCATCTCACTGAGTTTAATGGTGACGTATTCCTTAGAAATATATTAGTGAAAGGTTATTATAGTTATTAGGCGTTGATTCACTGTGACTGGAGCCTTAATAGATATTTTAAACATGACTGGCCAGTTAATAGCAATACTTAACCCAATAGGCGCCATACCAACATTATCCATATACATAATAAACATGGAACAAGAGCAATTAAGGAGGGTTTACCAACTAGTTGGTATCAGCGTACCTTTACTAATGGTGATATTCGCAGTCGGCGGCAGGTACATACTACAGGCCTTCGGCGTTAACCTGGACGCCTTCAGGATTGCCGGCGGCGTATTGCTCATGGGCATTGCCATGGAAACCCTAATGGCCGGCGGTCCCAGAGCTGTTGGTGCCGTTAAGGAGCCCGAGGAATTCGTGCTAGTGCCAATAGTGACACCACTACTCGTTGGTCCAGGTACAATAACCGAGTTAATACTATTCTCGGCACTATACCCAATATACGAGGTCATAATAGCTGCATTAATAAGCTCAGTAGTCACATATGCAGTAATTAGGTTCTCACAACCACTACTCAAGAGACTGGGCAGCAATACGCTTAAGGTACTTGGCAGGTTCATGAGCCTGATAATCGCCGCGCTTGCCATAGGAATGATACTGACCGGTATTACAAATTACATAGAATCATTGCATATTAGTTAAGTTAAGTAATGAAATAAATAAAAACTTCCTGCCTAGCCAATACGTGAATACGACCAGATACCGTCCTCTTATAAATGCTTTTGAACCTAAATGCATTTTTATCCTTAATGAGTGAGCCCGTGCCGATACATGCTGAGGGTATATTCACAATGGGGATCGACGGCGGCGTATGGGAGAACCTCATTTTTGAGTACTTGGATGAGAATCATTACTACAGGGGCTTACTGAGGAATAGGGAGGGATTACTTAATGAGTTGAGGACTGTCATGAGGAATATGCAGGGCTTCCTGGATGAGGAGACTATTAAGATTAATGGTGAGGCTGTTAGGGCTAGGGTTATTGATGTTAGTCTCGGCTTTAGGGGCTCCTTCGATAGGCCCTACCTAGAGTTTTACATATACTTCAAGGGTAATCTGAGGCGTGGCGTTAATAGGTATGAGAATTATTATGAGGAGGAGGTTGCCGAGTATGATTATGAGATTGTCTGGCTCTTCCCGCCGGGTTTTAGGATTATTGAGTATGAATTTGCCGGGGAAGGCTCGGTAATGGGTGGTGGAAACATCCTGAGATTAATCGTGAGAAAAGGCCTTAAAGTTGGTAATTATGAAAGTATTATATTTGAGGTACCTTAAAATTTATAATAAACACTTTCAGGGTTGCTATTGAATGCGTTCCTTATAATTTCCGGTATCATTGTTTGGTTGATACCTACGTCGCTGAATTTCGTAAATCATCGGCACAATGATCACTATTAGGGATAAACACCGCTATCATGATTACACCCTCCTAAAGTTCGATAAGCCCATACCCATTACTTATCCCGGATTTTCAAAGCCTTTTCTGCAAAAAAGCCTAGTGTGAGTGAAATGCTGCATAATTAAGGTAACCTATTTCAAGAAGGTGCCGTGCTAATTCAAGCTCCTTAACTGCCTCTTCACGCATTTCCTTTAACCCTTAACTCTAGAGTAGTTTATATCCTTAAAACGATTTATATCATCATAATCGTGCAATTTTTCATAACGTTAAGTACTTACTCAATTCATCATTGTTTATTATACTTCTTAGTTGTTCGCGATCCTTTATTGGCCTTGCCGCAATTATTTTGTTCAGTATTTCCCTGCTCATGTGAGGGATATACTTAAGGAGTCTCTTTGGCGCCTCATTAACGTTAACTGGGTATGGCACGCCAATCACAGATCTAAAGCCGTGCTCAGACACGACAATGTCAATCCACCTCCCAAGCTCTATCTTGGTGGGTATGTAAATTAGCAGTGGGTATGAACCTACCTGCCTTGCGTACGTCCCATCCCCATAGTGAGTCTCTGTGAATACTCTCCTTAGTATTGTGCCCTTTGGCACAATCCTCCTGAGCATCTCATGGTCGAAGTTCCTCCTAACCCAGTACTTGAAGGCTAGGAAGTACTTCCTGTGAACCCTCAGTAATTGCCTAATCTCATCGGCTTGATTCCACAGCGGTGTCGGTGGTAGCACAAGGACCTGCCTAATGTTAACTCTCCTAACCCAAACATCATCATTAAGCAATCTCCTTAAGAATTCAATGTTTAACCTAAAGGTCTCCTTAGTCTCGCCGGGCAAACCAATGACAAAGTTAATGCCAGGCAGTAGCTCAGGCATTCCATTCCACCCCCTAACCCTACCCAACTCACTAATCGTCCTAACTGCGAAGTAGGCTTCGTCAGGCATCACCTTTAGGTTGTTCAATTTGACAACCCTTGGATCAGCGGTCTCGATACCCATCGCAGCCACGTCACCGGGCGTGTGGTACTTCATCAATACCTTCGTAACTTCAATACTCTCCCTGGGCCAGTGATAAACGGTGCCTGGATTAACATTGTCAATGTGTAGAGTCTCCAATTCGGGCGCCACGTTCCTAATACCAACGAGTAACTCCTCAATAGCCCCTGGGTTAGGCCTTGGGAATTCCAGCTTACCTGTGTCGTGGGCCATGTAAGTGTAGAAGTCGGCCTGCCTACCAAGTCTGAAGTGCCTAACCCCAAGACCATACAATGCCTCAACCTCTGCAATAATGGCCTTCACCTCCCTATACCTAACCGGGCCATACCTAACCGTGGCGCAGAAGGAACAACCACCTGAGATGTACCTTGGGCAGGACTTGTAGGTTTCAAGCTCAATGATTAAGTTCTTACCGTAATTGGGATGCTGTGTAATTATACGTGAGCCCAACACTGCAAATTGGTTGATTAATTCATAATCAATGTGCATTAGGGCTGGCGAGACCTTCGATAATTGGTAATTATTTCTTAGTAATTCATAGATTACTAAGTCTACGTCACCCGTAACCACCAAGTCATAATACCCCTGGAACTTACTCCTTGGAATTGCTATTGTACCACCTGCCGAACCATAACCAAACCTAGCCACAGGGCCGCCGAGAATCCTTATGGGTCTGGTAATTACACCTGTGATCTTCTCAATTTCCTCAAGCCTTATTGGTTCACCACCAAGATACTTACCTGGCGTTACGATGCCCGCTATGACAATGAGTACATGGGCTTCATTGGCAATCTTAACGAAATTAACCCAATCATTTCTAACCTGGTCAATAGTGAAGTACTTAACATCAATAGACTTATCAACACTCCACACAGCACCAGCAATATAACGTGGATAAACATCTAGGTATGGTGGTACACCAAGTCCAGCTGGTTCATCAGTATACCCATCGAGTATTACCACTCGGTCCATGTCCCTATTGATTTTAATTTAAGGAACCTTTATATTTTTCATTGTATTATCAATAACTTCAACATACTCCAGGTCATTAAATATACCTGCCTGTTCATCAATGACCTGCCTCATGTACTCATCAAATGCTTGGCTCATGTAATTATAAACCTTCTCAACTTTTTCCTTAAATTTCTCATTACTAATTGGGTACACCCTAAGGCCAACCCTACCAAGGGCACTACGTACAATCATCCAGTGAGCAATAACCTCTTTATTATATAACTTAGAGATATCATTCCAACTAAGAAACCTATTATATAGCCAGTAAATCTCTCTCGTGAAATTCTTGGTGATTACGGCAAAGAACCTCTCCTCTCTACTCCTTATGGCTTCCCTACATGTATTAACGTCACTTAAGTACCTACGTAATTCATCATACAACTCCTCGCGGTTACTGTATATGGATATGTTGGTTATCGCCATTGTGAATTCCCTATCTTTAAGGAGGGCATTACAATCCTCATTAACATAAAGCCAAAGTGCTGTAGCCACGCTATCGAGAACACCCCTGAAAAATCTCTCCTCAAGTTCCCTTAAGTCACCCTCGAACACACTGCTTGAGTACTCGCCATCGAGCATTGCCTTAAGTCTCTTGAAGTCGACTATCCCTGCAAATACTAACTCGCCATTAATGAAAATACTCGGTACCGATCTAACTCCTCTCTCCATTGCAGTGTACGGATCCCTAGAGGTATCTATTATCTTAACAATATCTAGGTAATTCCACTGCTTCAGTAATCTAATTAATGTATGGCATGTTGAGCAGGTTGGGTGTATGAAGATCTCTATGTTTGTTTTGTTCACGGCATCGCGGTTAATAGCAACTTATTTTTAAGGGAATCGCGATTGCCATTAAATCCTTCACCCTGTGGCATTAATACCCAGTGAGTTGAGTAGTGTTGTTGCATTATTACTTAGGTAAACCCCATCCTGAATACTAGTCACCTGTAATGTTTGCGTAAGGTTTAATGGTGCTGAATAACCACTAACACTTAGTGTTGTGAATACACTCAGCTTTATTAGAAGTGGTACTCCATCCTGCGTCATGCATATCTCACTTGTAACATTTACAGGGACTGAACCAAGTCCCGCCTGGACGGCACTGGGCATTACACTTCCCAGTGTTGTGACATTCCTTGAAGCATAACAATATGCACTATACCCAAGTATTTTCTGGGTACCAATTAATGTGAATGATGATGAATTAACTATGGGGAGTGCTAGGTATACTAAATTGAATGTCTGATTTGCAGGAAAACAACCAGCGTACATGGGTTCGGCTACACACTGCACCATCGTTCCATTACTTAATTGCGTAGTTACTATGTAAAGGCTCATTTGAGGAGAGCTCGTGGTCGTAACAACTATGTACCTATCCATAGGTCCTCTCTGGCTATATAAGAAGAGGTATTCTTCAGTACTTACCTGCCCAGCTATATTTGAATAAACATAATAATTATAATTAGCTGTGTATGTATTATTATTGGTATAAGCAAATAATTCGTTAAAGCTAGGACCTGTTGGTTTATAAATTATATGCGGGACAAAGACTAAAATCAGGACTACTATTACCACTACCACTATCGCTGTTATTAATACGTACCTTAAATTCATAATACATTACCGAGGATTTCACGCCAACCTATTAATAAATGTTTACCTACACGGCATTAAAACTTACACTGTACCCAGTAGTATGTACATAAGCAAAAACTATTATAACGTTAAACCATTAATGATTTAGTGGCCGACATATTTTATGACATTTATTATAAACGATTAATGGAATTGAATGAGAACCACAGTCTAAGAAGAATTAATACAATGCATGGTGTATTAAGTAAAATTATTGATGCCAGCGATATTAGGGATTTATGGAAATCACTCCCCACCTTCTCTAGGCATGATAATAATAAGGCAGTGGCTATTGATGGAGGCGTTAGGGAACTTGAACTTAGGGATGGAAGTGCCATAATAATCGCTAGGGCTATTGCAGTTAATAATATTGGTGAGCAACCAATTAAGGATGTGATTGTTGATTGGATACCCGTATTTACACCCGTTATTAAGTGGGTATTATTGTCGTATATAGAGAGCGAGGTTGCACTGAGGACCATTGAGAGAGGTAAATATGACTTCCTGCTGTTAGATGGTAGTTTATATGCTAAGATTACAGCGTTAATCCACGAGTTAATATTAACGAAGGGTTTCTTAGATCTTTATTACATTCCTGAGGTTATAAGGGCATTGGAAAGCCTATATAATGTTCTTGAGAGAGCTAGGGAGTTAGGAGTTAATGTAATCTTTGTGGCTAAGGATTCTAAGTTAAAGATATTTAAGGACTACATACTATTTAAGGCACTTAAGGAGTTAATACTCAGTGACGTGCCCTTTGTTAATGTCAGTAAGGAACTCCTTGATATACTCAATAGGGGTATTGATTGGTATAGTATTGTTTGGATCAGGAATTATAGAAATAAGCTAATCTCATTGGCAAAGAATTACAATGGAACACACAGAGACTTAATTAGAATTGGCATTAGAATGGCACTGAGTCAATCAATATCTGATATTATGCTTCTAGAGGAGTTAGTTAGAATGCGGGGCATTAGGGCAGGTATGACCAGGAAACTACTAATAGGCGCAATGGACGCGTATCTAAACCATAAATCATTAACACAAATAGATAACCTATTAAAATTCATTAAGGATAGAATTGAAGACAGTGCTGGATTAAGAACCGTTGATGACTATGATAATCTAAATATTGATGAAGAACTAAATAAAGTTAGGAAGGTATTAATTAATTTTCCAAGAATAATCATGCTATACATAAAATTTAATGAAAGTGATACTCCAATATCAGTGGAAATACCTTACTATGACTGGCCAATGTTTAATCAAGGAGTTCCCTGGAAACTATTCTATGATAAAATTGATATTAGTAATCACCTAGGACTACTTATGAGCATGTACAAGGACCCCATTCATTATAATAAATTACTCTGGCTTGCCCATGAATATGCCAATTTTGGTGAGGATCAATTTCTCGAGTATGCAATGACTGCGGTGAGTAAGTTAAGAATACAGACCAAGAGAAGATTCGGTATGGCCTTCAACATCAACCTAAATCCCCAACCTGAGGATTTCCAAGAATGACCCAGTTAGAAGTGCACTATATACCTGACTATTCCCCGATAACCAGCAAGTCTCACAATGTCTACTTCTACGTAACTTACATACTTAAAGGCGATTATTTTTAGGAAATTCTTAATACCATTAACATGAATGTATGCCGAGAATATAACGTTACCCTTACTCTCCATTGAGGTACCATCAACCTCATTATTAAGTAAGTCGGGTAGTTCAAGTTCGTTGTATTGCCATGGCTCTGAATCAAGCCTTATGGCGTATAATTTTTCAATTGTTTTTCTTCCAAGCTTTAATTCATTTATTTTATTTATGATAACCTTTTCCTCAACATTAAGGGGTAAGGATAAGTATGTTAATTCTTCATTAACAAAGAATTTATGTGGAGGCACTTTAAACGAATTAATCTCTATGTCATCAATAATCTCCTTAACTTTCACAGACTGTCTTAAGTATTCAGGAATTGAAGATGACATTACCCTCAAAATGATGGCTAAATAAGCAAGTTAAAAAAGCTATCTTATTACGATCCCTCTACAAACAATGGTCTAATTAATGTAACCTCCACCTCATCACCCTCATCAAACCCCTCCCTATTCTCAGGAACAATGAGAATACCATTACCCCTGACCAACGTACTCAGTACCCCACTACCTGTTAATGCAAGTGGATCCACATACACCTTACCATCTCTTCCCAAGTAAACCCTAACCCTCACAAATGACCTAGTATTAACTGGCGTTGATACCCTCCTGGTTAGAATGCCCCTGACAATGGGCCTTGGATCATCAGTAGCCCCCATCATATGAAGTAGTATAGGCCTTACAAGCACATCAAAACCTGTTGCGGCTGCAACAGGAAAACCACTAAGCATAAAGATAGGTTTTCCATTAACCACTGCTATGCTGTTTGGCTTTCCAGGCCTAATTGAAAGCCCGTGATTAATATACTCAGGTTTTAGTCTCATTACGGCTTTTATTGTATAATCAACCTTACCCACCGAAACACCGCCCGTTGTAATTACTGCATCATAATCCCTGAGAGCATTATCTATGGTTTCGGCTATCCTCTCCTCATAATCACCAACAATGCCTAGGTAAACTGGTTCGCAACCAAGAGACTTGAGCAAACCCTCAATTACAAACCTTGAACTATTAACTACCCGGCCAGGTGGCGGTCCCTTACTTAACACATCAGTTACTTCCACAAGCTCATTACCCGTACTTATTATTGCAACTCTTGGTGAGAATACCTTAACCCTATAAATACCCATTGACGCTAATACACCTAAATCCCAAGGCAATATTTTCATGCCTTTCCTATACATTACCTCATTGGCCTTAACGTCCTCACCCCTCCTTGATACATTACCCATGGGTGGTACAGGTCTTAAAACCTCAACATAATCCCCTGCCCTGCGTGTATCTTCATACATAACCACTGCATCAGCATTAATAGGTAATGGAGCGCCAGTGCTTATTTCCACGGCCTCACCTGGATTTAATGAGTATTTGCTTGGATCATCACCAACCGACATAAACCCTATCACCCTCAGCGTTATTGGATTTGTTGATGATGCCCCAAAGGTATCTACGCTCCTTACTGCATAACCATCAACTGCCGACCTATTGAATCCAGGTACATCAAATTTAGCCACTGCATCCTCAGCCAAGTACTTATTAAGTGCTTCAGTTATTGTAGAATCAACGACTCTAGGCACGTGCTTAATATATTTAATAGCCTCATTGAGTACTTGATCCACGATCTTTGTCTCCTTAAAGCCCATGCTAATTAAACCCAATGCATAGGCGCCATTTAACTTTAATCAGACTATTAAAATGACTTAAAAATAAGGTAATTACAATAAGTACGTGAGCTCTAACTACCTAAAAACACCACCTAGGATTAAGGTTCTTGAGGCCCTTGGAGCCCTTGCTGATGGTAGGGTTGAGGAAGTTAATGAGAAGGAGGCATTGGTTAGGTCGTCAGATGGTACGAGAACATATAAGGTCTATGTGGATATTTCTAGGAGGGAGGTCGACAGTACGGACAATGGTACTATATATAGGGGTTATGTTGGTTATCCAATAATATCATTTTTAATGACTAAGAGGTTACTACCGATTAATGAGAAATTGATGCAGTCCCTAAGGGGCATTCCCTGGAAAAAACTGAATGAGGAATATAAGAACTATGCAAAGGTTATGGAGGTAATAATTAAGGATAGAGAATTGAATGAAACCGAGGTAAATAAATACATTGATCAAGTACTATCGGTATTAAGGCGTATGAACCTAAAACGAGTACAGAAGTATCATGAAGTTGCTGAAGAGTAATTTTTAGAACCAAAACTTGCATTAAGTAATTCATGATTTATCCTAATTAATTAGAGAATTACGGCCTAAGCATCACTCCTGTACGAATGACTTAAATGGGCATTTATTATTAAATTCACATACGGCGCATTTACCAAGTGATGGTGAGGCCTTGGGTTCTCTACGCATCAGCCAATAATCCAATGCCCATTTAAGGTGAACCTCTATTGATCTATCAAACTCATTAATGTAGACTATGAAATCCCTAAACCTAACCTTAGCAGGAAATTCCACAGAATTCATTAAATACTTAACTGCCATAGAGAGAATATTCCTACGTAACTTCTCGGTGATGTTAATATCACGCTTAGTCTTTATCACAATAACCAATGGATCCTTACCTAATCCCATTTTATTTATTAGATATGCATATAATTGTGCCTGTACATACTCGTTATCGAATAATCTATCCAACCACTTATTACTTGTCTTTAATTCAATAACAGCCTTGGCTATTCCACCCATAAATACCACAGCGTCGGGTATACCCAATACAGTAATACCACTTATATTTGCTATTAACGGTAATGTGGCTATTACAATCTCACTGCTCTTAACAACATTGAGAAACTCCTCTGTACTCACTCTCCTTCCCTTAAATACCTCATCGTGGATTATTATTCCCATTTCCATGGATGGTGTTTGCACCCTACCTTCAACGACTGATAAATGCAATTTGTATTCACAATATAGCTGTTGGGCTATTTCAGAAACAGTTACGTAATCCCTACTGAATCTAATCATTGAATTACCTACCAAGACAATGTTTGATTAATACCTAGTCATTAATAAGGATAATGAATTAATTTTAATTTCATTAATCCTTAACGGCTATAGCAGATATCTCTATCAAGGCGCCACCAGGTAAGTTACTCACCTCAACAGTAATGCGCGCAGGTGGATTCTCCTTAAAGTACCTTGAATAAACCTCATTAAATTCCGAGAACCTGCTCAGATCCTTAAGTGCCACGAATACCCAAGCCACGTCAACCAAGGAATAACCTGCAGCCTCAAGGATAGCCTTAATATTCTCGAGAACCCTCTCAGTCTGTTCCTTAACGCTACCCTTAACCAACTGCCCAGTTGATGGGTCAATGGGTATCTGCCCACTAATGAATAGAGTATTACCAACACGCACAGCCTGTGAATATGGGCCTATTGGTTTAGGTGCCTTATCGGTAAATATTGTTGTTCTTGGCATGGCAATTCACAATAATTCACTTTTCTTTAAAGCATTATGGTTTCTCAACCCTAAAGCTAAATCCAAGTTCCTTAAGTTTATTCATAACCTTATCAAGGGCATTCTCCTCGGGCGGTAATTCCACTATAAACGACACCATGGCATAGCCCGGCGTTATTGTTGGGTCATACCTCTCATGAAATATATCGAGAATATTAACGCCTAAATCACCTAACACAGATGTTACCTTACCAAGCATGCCAGGTCTATCTGGTAATAAGCCGCTTATCTTCACAATCCTTCCCTCTAGGGCCAGGGCCTTACTTATTACTCTAAATAACATATTCATATCTATATTACCACCACTAACCACAGCTACCACATTACCACTAACCTTAACCTTACCGCTCATCAACGCAGCAACGGCAACCGCACCTGCACCTTCAGCAATTACCTTAACGCTCTCCGCTATTGTTAATATGGCCTTGGCAATTTCAAGATCGTTAACCAACACTATATCATCAAGCAACTCACTCATTAGTTTAAACGTTAAATCACCAATCTTCTTAACGGCTATACCATCCGCTATCGTGTCTACCCTCTCTATCGTAATTATCCTACCACTCTTTAAGCTTAAATATGCTCCTGGAGCGCCATCTGATTGAACACCAATAACCTTAGTTCTGGGGCTTACTGTCTTTATTACAGAGGCTATCCCTGATATTAGCCCACCACCACCGACGGGTACTATTACATAATCGACATCCTTAAGATCCTCGAGTATCTCAAAGCCTATTGTGCCTTGCCCAGCTATCACGTCAGGATCGTTGTATGCATGGACGTAATACGCACCCAAATCCCTAGCCAATTTAGTTGCGTATTCCTCAGCCTCGCTGTAGGATTCACCGTGAAGGACAACGTCGGCTCCGTACCTCTTCGCCCTTGATATCTTTATCCATGGCGTGTACTGGGGCATTACCACCGTGGCCTTTATACCCATTAGGCTTGCTGAGTAGGCTACGCCCTGCGCGTGATTACCTGCTGAGGCTGTAACGACGTGGTTTATACTCATTCTCTTGACCGCATTACTAATCGCAAAGTAAGCACCCCTAACCTTGAATGAGCCAGTTTTTTGGAGAGACTCGAGCTTCAACCATACATTGGTACCAGCAATATTACTGATAGTCTCGGACCTTATTAAGGGTGTCCTATGTATTAAACCCCTTGATTGAGCATCCTTAATCAGCTTTAGTGCATCTAATGATCGTTCATAGATCTCGCGTGGTGTAGTCATAACATGTTGATACGTATTGCATAGTATTAAGTCTTACTCAGGAACCATCCTAACCTAATAATTTAAAATATGCGATATGCCAGAGTTGGCGTCATGGTTAAGATAAGTAATGAAGTACTAAGGAGAATTGTATTTACGAATTTAGGCGTTAAGGATGACGATGTAATCGTCGGCCCTAAGGTAGGTGAGGATGCCGCAATTATCAGGATTAGCGACAAATACTTGGCAATGCATACGGACCCAATAACCGGCGCTATTGAGAGGATTGGTTGGTTTGCAATAAATATAGTAGCTAATGATATAGCCGTTAGAGGTATTAGGCCGAGGTGGTTTTTATTAACATTGCTATTGCCCACAGACACTAATGAGGATGGTATTAGGAAGATAATGACGGACGTAAATACCGCACTCATGGAATTAGGAGGTTCGCTTGTTGGTGGTCATACAGAGTATGCTCCAGGTCTTGATAGAGTTATTGCATCAACCACAGCCATTGGCGTTGGGGATCGCTACATAACCACGTCTGACGCCCAGGTAGGTGATTTAATCCTTGTAACGAAGTACGTAGCTATGGAAGGCACGGCAATACTGGCTAGCGACTTTACTAATGAGCTAATTAGGAGGGGTGTACCTAAGGATGTTCTTGATAGGGCCAAGGACCTTATTTGGAATCTTAGTGTTGTTAAGGAAGCACTCGAGCTAGCCGATGTTGCTAATGCAATGCACGATCCAACCGAGGGTGGGTTATTACAGGGTCTTCTTGAGATTGCCGAGGCTAGTGGTGTTAGGTTAAGGATAAATGTTGATGGGATACCCATACTTCCAGAAACGCGGTATTTATTTAATACGTTGGGTCTCGACCCACTTAAGTCACTAAGTTCAGGCATGCTAGTGGCTACAATACCCAGGAGTGTGGTTAATGCCGTGGACTATAAGTTACGGAGACTTGGTATTAATTACTCAATCATTGGTGAGGTTGTTAAGGGCGAGCCAGGTGTTGATTTGGTTAAGGATGGTGAAGTACTTGGTAATGTTAGCGGCTTTATTGAGGATGAGGTTATGAAGCTCTGGCACGAGAAGTACTAGCGTACATGTTAGGTTTTGTATTTAAATGGGATGAATTAATTGGGATGTGATGGAGGTAGTGGCACCACCGAATTGGGATGTTGCTATAACTAGGGCTAAGTCTTCGAATATACCTGCCGTTTTTGAAATACTTAAGAGACATCCGTATCTTCTTGATTTAGCTAAGGAATTGAGAAAGGCTAGGGAGGAGGTCATTAAAAACCTTGATTACTACATAGACCTCACTAAGAAGTCCGTAGAACGAATAGGAGGTAGGTTCTATCTTGCTGAGACTGCTAATGAAGCTAAGGATATTGTCGGCAAGATTGTCGGCAATGGCAAAGTCATAGTCATGAGTAAGAACAATGTAGCCTCGGAGACCGGATTAAGACCGTACCTCGAAAATCTAGGTAACGAGGTCTGGGAGACGGATCTTGGCGAATTCTTGATACAAATTGCTAATGAGGAACCGAGTCACATACTAGCACCTGCGCTTCACATGACCAAGGAGAGGATAGCCCAGGTGATGAAGGAAAAGCTCGGTATTGATGTACCGCCAGACCCAGTGGCTATTGCGCAGCGAGCCAGGGAATTCCTAAGGGATAAATTCCTTAAGGCCAATGTGGGAATTACGGGCGCCAATGCCATAGCTGCCGATACAGGTGCGGTGTTATTGGTTGAGAATGAGGGAAACATTAGGATGACCAGTGTGGTACCCACCGTACATATTGTTTACGATGGTGTTGAAAAGATAGTACCAACATTATACCACGCTATGATTGAAACACTAATACAGGCGGCCTACGCTGGGCTTTACCCACCTACGTACGTCAACTTAACGGCTGGACCAAGTAGTACAGCTGACGTTGAGATGTATAGGGTATCACCAGCCCAAGGCCCTAAGGAGTTCCACATGGTGCTTATTGATAATGGTAGAAGAAAAGCCGCCAAGGATCCCATTCTATGGGAAATATTACTATGTATCAGGTGTGGTAGGTGCAGTATGCATTGCCCAACATATTGGGCTGTTGGTCCAAGGTTTGGTAAACCACCATATACAGGTCCTATGGGTATACCATGGACGGCCGTAACCAGAGGAATAATGGAGGCAGGGCCGGCCGCCATGTTATGTACACACTCTGGAAATTGTAAGGAGGTCTGCCCTATGGGTATTGATTTACCTAAGTTAATACTCCATGTTAAGGAGGAGTATCTAAAGCAATTGAAAATTAAGTAAGTAAAACGAAAAAGCGCTGTTGAAGGTTAAATCTACATCAATAATGCTATTATTATTAGGATCACCAATATTGCGATTGCCAACGTAACGAGCAGCATCTCTAAATACGTTCTTAAATAACCCCTTTGTATTGACCTAATATACCTAGACAACGCATTAAATGCGTCTGGTATCAGGAAGTTGAATAATATATCGAAACCCTTATAGATGTAAAACGCGGCCAATGTCAAAGCGAGCCCAAAACCTGCCAAAACGACGTCCATGAAGGTCTGTATGTAATACCTCCTTTCGAATATCCTAGTTATTAATCCCAAATTACCAACCCTAGGCTTTATTAGGGCTATTATGAAGATTATCCATAACACAATACCCACAGCGATGACTATAGGATCAACACCTGCACTTATGAATATAGCTGGCTGTAACACGAAGGGTATCGCTAATGAGGCGAGCGCTGCCGTTCCTGTAATTATGTAGGCCGCAACCATAAGTGGGTACTTGCCATGCTCCTCATGTGTGTGCGGTCTCTCACCTTTTATGAAATTAAGTGAAACAAATCTTGATAAGAACGCCACATAGGCTAGGCTAGCCAACAACATGAGAATGTACGCGCCATAACCGACAACAGAAACGGTTTCTGTGGCGACCTCGTCCATCGCGGCATGAATCCAATAGCCAGCTAATGGAGGTACACCACCGAGGGATATGGCTGCGGCCAATGCTGCGTAGAATGCAGCCTTCATTCTCTTACCGAACTCCCAATCACCCATGTTAAACCTGGTGTGGGTTACATGTATTAAGTGACCACTGACTAGGAATAATGTGGCTTTAGCAAGTGCGTGAATTATTAAGTATGAGAATGCCACAAGCACGGCCAGCGGTACTACGTACATACCCACCGTGAGCGTCTGGGGTATAAATGGCGTTAACGCTGTTACACCCATCATAAAACCTAGGGAGGACATAGTCGATCCTGCCAAGATAACCTTCCTCTCATCAATCATCGTGGCAAACAACGCCCCCAACAATGCCGTTAATAGCCCTATATACACGGTTGTTAAATAAACAATCTCAACACCTGCACTCGTTAATGCGCCAGCCATGTACAACGACTCCGTCAGCCTCATGAATATGTAGACACCGGCCGCAACCATAGTCGCTGAGTGTAGTAATGCTGAGACCGAGGTAGGGCCCGTCATTGCCGTGAGTAACCAATCATTAAACGGAACCTGGGCACTCTTTGTGTATGGACCAAGCATGAATGCCAGTAATAAGGCAACGGTACCACCAACACCAAGTACTGAAATCACATGAGGCCAGTTTATGGCTGAAACACCATTTACAGGGGTCAATATTAGGGAACCACCTAATATGCCTATTGCGGCTATTGCACCTAACATTGGCATATCACCAAACCTTATCGTGGCTATAGCCCTATACGCTGCATAGGATGGCGTGGTCCAGGCCGGTTTATTCAAAATTAGTCTCTCACCAAACCTCCCTACGTATGATAATTCATCATCATCCTTATACCAATGCCCTATGAGAGCCCAGGAACTAAAGCCAAGACCCTCCCATCCAATGAACATGAACAATAAGTCATTAGCATATACCATGAGTAACATGGACGCTGCAAAGAGGTTATAGAAGAACCAGAACCAACCAAGTCTGTAATCATCGGCTAAATAATCAAGGCTATATACTCCTATTATGAAGGCCAACCAAGCAGTTAATAATCCCATGTTCCTGCTGAGAAAGTTAACAATAAACGATACATATATAGTGAAACTACCACTGGGAGTGGGTATGATCATCCAAGGCATGTTATAGGCTATGTTCATCCATGGAAATGCAATTTCTATGTAAGTGGCTATGATTGCGGACACTCCGAGACCAATAACCGCTAGATAAGCTAATGGCTTAGCTTTCCTCGGATCTTGGTTAAATAGCCAATAAATAGTTATGGGTGCAGCAAGTACTATAGGTGATAACAACATTAATCCCATTAATTCACCAAGTAAGGTTTCGAACATGCTCATCACCTCATTATCATACTAATACTCATTAGTACTGAATGCACGAGGTATGTGGATGCTGGTGGGAATAAAAGTATTATCGCGGCTAGACCAAGTACGTATAATGGTATTACGAGTTTAGGATCAACGCTTACCTTATGGTAATTACCCCTAGATTGCCCATAAAACACCTGCTTAAGAGCCCAGAAGCCGTAGTACCCCGTTAACACAAATATGATAGCTAATCCACTGGCTAAACCTATGAATACCCATAATGGATATGAAGGCAGTATAACATTTATTAATCCAAGAAATAGGTAAAACTCGGCAAGCATTGATAATGTTAGTATTCCTGAAAGCGCCATCCAACCGAGTACAGCAGCTGCACCAACCGATGGCATATACGTCTGAAGACCACCCATTTTTTTCATGTCAAATTCCTCATAGTAAACAATTATTGATGCAGCGGTCATGAAGAGTATTGTTTTGCCGAATAAGTGTGATATATAATGCATTGTTAGTCCAAGTATTCCATAAGGACCTAGTGCAAGTCCTATTAATAAGTACGTGGAGTTAGCCGCTGTTGAATATGCAAGCAACCACTTATAGTGGTAACTATGCCTAATCACACCAAGACTTATTATGATCCCACCAACTATTGCATAAACGAGTATTGGTAATCTAAACATGTTTATGA
This sequence comes from Vulcanisaeta moutnovskia 768-28, assembly GCF_000190315.1. Classification (NCBI taxonomy): domain Archaea; kingdom Thermoproteati; phylum Thermoproteota; class Thermoprotei; order Thermoproteales; family Thermoproteaceae; genus Vulcanisaeta; species Vulcanisaeta moutnovskia. The sequence goes on along the minus strand of NC_015151.1, from coordinate 1,787,106 downwards.
AATATGGAGAGACTAGGTATATCCTAGCTAGTACATAAGCCATTAATCCAACAAGCCCTGATATTAACGCCGCTACTGGAGTTGGATGAGATCCATGAACCCAAGGTATCCATACATGTGGACCAAAGCTTGGTAATTTTATTAATAATCCTATGAACATTAATGCCCACGCTATAACTGATATGCTCTTTATTGTATAGAGATCCATTGTCCCATTCTCTAGACCAACCATAACGGCGCCTATTAGGAATAATGTACTTGCTAACATTCCATATACGAAATAAAGAAGTGCAATCCAGCGTCTTGTCATACCCTGCGTATCATAACCATAGTAATAAATTAGTATGACAGGTGTTATTAATGAAACCTCTAGGGCTATATACATTAACAATAAGTTATATGAATATATCATTAATTCCATACTTGCCGCGCATAAGGTAAAGAGTAGGTAATATACATCGAATTGCTCAGTTAGTTCTAATACATGGAATCTATGCTTCATGTATGGATAAGAAGCTATTTCCAGCGCTATTCCAACAAGCGCTATTGCCAAACCAAATGCATTACTTAAGCCATCACTTATCAAATAGACCATACCTATTGGTCTTGGCAGGGCGCCAAGTGGAATTAAGTAAGCCTTACCAAGTACTAGTAAGTATGATGAGTATATAAATAATGGTATAAAGGATATAGAGGTTATAATCATTGCAACCCTACTGAACCTCTTACCTATTATTCCAGCTATTACTGAAGCCACGAAAGGTAAGGCTAAAGATGCTAATAGTACTGGATCACTTTGCATGAGCATTACTCATCACCTGTCATTGCCTTCTTGATTAATGATACATTTCTGCATTGATACGTCATTAAGTAATACCTTTGCAATTCGGTACTATTCATTAGCATACGTGCCTTAAGGAAAGACCGTATTTTTAAGTACTACCTCTATCATTAATAATCATGGAAAATGAAATAAAACAAAGTAATACGTACATAGCCAATGCAGGTGTTTAGACCATACATTGAGTATAGAAAATCGGCGCAATTCCTGGATAATCTACGGCTTGGTAAACAACGAGTTGAAACCAAGCAGGTCTTGTTGGCAATACTTAGGAGGATGGGCATTATTAATGATGGCAAGCGTGGGTGGGTTAATCATCCCATTGTACTTATGTATTACAATAATGGAAATCCCTATATCGATGACTTAATTAATTATTTCTATGCACTAGTTGATGAGTGGGAGAGTAGAGGATTTAGAAACAGTATTTCCCTGAATGACGTTGAGGTGTATCTTAAGTATGTAAACGGTATCCCTGGCACGCCCATCACGCCTATAATTGCTAGGGAATATCGAAGAGTCTTATTGCTTAAGGATCCATGTTACTACATTGGTAAGTTAAGTAATGATGAGATCCTTGAGCTTGTTTCGACGAGCCCCGTGTATTTTAAGGGCATTAATGAGTGGATTAGGGATGTTTACAATGATTACCTTAAATTTGTTGATGCGCTTAAAAAAGGCATTATAACCTGTAGCTCTATTTTTCCTAAGCGTGATTAATCATCCTTCTCGCCCGTCTCTCATCATAACCCTCAGAACCAACGCGCCCAATCACTAATTACTACCATTTGCATATGCTTATAAGCCCTAACTCAATTTGATTTACTTGCTCAGAGGTTATGGGCTGGATTGAGCTGTTGCAGGGATTGGTTAGGGAGGGATTATCATCAAATCACAGAAGACTTATTGTGCTTGTGGGTACTAATGAGGAAAAAATTGCTAAGTATGCGGCAGAGTCCCTTAGGGTATTCTCATCGCTTGTTAAGGATCCACATGGACTATACATGTACCAACCGGAGTACTCCGATGCCCAGAGAAGGATGGGTAAACTTAAGGACCTTATTGAGGGAATTCCCATAAATATTGATTATAGACCATATAAAGATACTGATAAGCTCCTTGGTATCACTGTCGATTTTGCTGTTCTCGATCTAATGAACGATTTGAAGCCAAATGATGTGGGTAGATTAGGAGGCATCGTTAGGGGTGGCGGTATTTACGTATTCATGGTGCCACCATTGAATGATTGGATAAAGCAATTAACGAAGTTCCAACAAAGCCTTTTGGTTCCTCAATATGGACCTGAACATGTTAGGCACTTCCTAAAGGTAAGGTTCTGGAATAAGCTAATGAGCATGGATAAGGCATTGATAATTGATACCGATAATAATAAGTTAATTAAGGAGCCAGTCCTTGGTGATTCACAGCCCTGGAGGCCAAGGGAGATAGTAATGCCTGAGAGGATGAAGTTTACAAGGACTATATATGAGCTCGCTAAGACCCAAGACCAGGTTGAGACGCTTAGAGCGATGGAGGTACTAATGGAGAGACCTCCAAGGGGTAAGAAGGTCAATGTAGTATTGATTGCTGATAGAGGCAGAGGTAAGTCAGCAGTTATTGGTCTTGCGTTGGCTGCCTTAGCACATAGGCTTAGGAAGATTAAGGGTAGGGTAAGGTTCGCGGTTACGGCAATGAATCCCAGTAATGTCTCTACATTAATGGAGTTCGTAATAAAGGGACTTAAGGCACTAAACTATGATGTGAGCACAAGCTATTGGGGTAATGATGTGGTTTCGGTGAAGGTTGGCATTTCAGTCTTCATAGATTACATAAGGCCTTATGACATGCTTAGTGAGGATGATAGGGATATTGTTGTGGTTGATGAGGCGGCAATGATACCATTACCCGTGCTTTACGGAATACACGAGAGGTTTAGCAGGGTTATATATGCATCGACAATACATGGTTATGAGGGCGCTGGCAGAGGCTTTAGCCTTAGGTTCCTTAAGTATCTACGTGAGGATAAGAATACGAGGATTATTGAGTATGAGCTTAAGGAACCAATTAGGTATGCACCCAATGACCCAGTGGAACAGTGGTTATTTGATACATTGTTACTTGATGCCGAGCCCGCCAGGATAACTGATGAGGATCAAGAATTGATAAATAGGCATGAATTCAATTACTTAATTCCCGATCTTAAGGAATTCTTCTTATTGAACGAGGAACAACTAAGGCAGTTCTTCGGAATATACGTTCAAGCACATTATAGGAATGAACCGGATGACTTAGGCATGATGATGGATGCGCCTCACCACTTCATAAGAGCGTTATCATTAAGTAATGGCAAGATTGTGGTGTCCGTTGAATTGGCTGAGGAGGGTGGTATAGGTGATGATATGATTGATATGGTTGTGAGAGGATTGAAACTACCTGGAAACATAATACCTGATAGGCTAATCAAGTATTGGGGACTTACGGATTTTGCTAAATTGAAGGGCTGGAGGATAATAAGGATTGCCACGCATCCCGAACTTCAGGATAAGGGTCTAGGCACTGAGATGCTTAAGAGAATTGAGGAAGAGGCTAGGGAGAGAGGTATTGATTGGGTTGGTGTGGGCTTTGGAGTTAACGCCAAATTACTGAATTTCTGGATTAAGAATGGCTACATGCCCGTACACATAAGCCCCGAGAGGAATCCAATAAGTGGTGAGTATAGTGTATTGCTTGTTAAGCCAATAAATGAGAAGACAAGAGACATTATTATCTATGCAAATAAGGAGTTTAGATTAAGACTGCTTAATTCATTGCAGGGTCCATTCCATGATATGGAACCTGACGTAGTCAGGATGCTACTAACTGACTGGGGTCAGGCATTAGATCCTGGTTATACTCCAAGGCTTACTGAGGCTCAGACTAGGCGTTTAGTTGCTTATTCATGGGGTCCAATGACCTACGAGAACACTGCTGATGCAATAACAGAGTTGGTAAAAACGTATTATTTAAGGAGGGGTGTTGATAGTATTAATCTTCCTCAGTTCTATGAGGAGGCGCTAATTTGTAAGGTGTTGCAGGCAAGGCCTTGGAGGGAGTCTGCTAAGGTTCTTAGTATTAGGAAGTCGACATTAATGCTTATGCTTAGGGAGGTAATTAAATTGCTCATTCAATACTATGTAAAGTATGTCGAAATACCAGAGTTTATGATTAGTGTCACTAAGTTACAAAAGAGGAGTAAATAGTCTGGGGGGTTAATTTTAAATTAGGTTAATGTTTATTCAGTGGCATGGCTAAAAATGGCAAGAGAAGAATTGTAATTGAGGTTGATGATAGGCAATATGAAGAGTTAAAGAAACTTAAGCAGTTGTATCATTCAAGGAGTTGGGCCGACCTACTTCTAAGGTGCCTTGATAATTCATTACTCATAGCAGAGATAATAGAGATTCATGATGACGTTAAGGACATAAGTAAGGCCATTAGTGAGATCTCCAGGTTGATTAGGGAAGAGACGTAGTGTTTAACTGTCGTACGAGACTCACCATTAACTCTCACAAGTAAAGAATAAATATAGCCTAATTAATGAGAATCTGAATGTTAGTACTTCTGTTTAACACAATTGAGGACGCAATAAGTAAATTGAATATAATTAAAGAACAATTATTAAACCTAAGGGAACGCTATGGGGCAATTAAGGAGAAGCTGAAAATAAACGCAGAGATTGAGGATAAACTTACAAAACTTGGTTTTCAACCGTCTCACCAAGTAATAACAGTACATGCTATACCTCACACGATGAACATACATATCGCACCACACTCAACATGGTTACTAAGTAAGTTGAATGTAATAGATGATAATATTAACTATGTAGTAAACGAAATTGAAAAGATAAATAAATACTTAAATGGCATTAAGGGTAGGGATGCCTCAGTAATGGTGCTTATTGACTATGCAAATAAAAAGACAAGACTGGTGATAATGCCATGAGCACGAATATAGATATTAATATTAATGTCGATGAGCTGCACAGGAGGATATTAGAAAATAAGAGGAAGGTTACTGATTATGTTAAGAGACTATCCGATATATACGATAAGATAAATAATGAGACTGATCTACCTGATAGGAGCGAAAAGGTAATTATTGATATACCCAACTCTATTCCAATAATAATATATAAGGAACCATCAAAGGAGGCTTATAGGGAACTATTTTCAAAGGCACTTCAATTTCTTAAGTTAGAATACGCTATTTATGAGACCCTTGAAGGTAGGTTAGGTAAGCTTAAGGGGCATGAATTTAAGGCAATAGTTAGATACTTTGGAGACGTACCATCCTTAGTGGTGATCGAACTTGATAGTACTAAGAAGTGATAGGTTGAAAGATATAGTTTTAAGTCTTGGTAATAGACTTAATGAGATACTCCAGGTTATTAGTGAGATTTATGCGTATAGTCCTGATAATGAAACCATGAATAAAATGATTAGGGAATTGAGGAGTAAATCACCAGCCACATTAGTTAAGGGCAATACCAACGTAACGACCAAGATTGATGATATTGAGGTGATTTACACATTAACAGCTAATGGCTATAAGGATGCAATAAGAGATGCAATTAATTATTATACGAATGTATTAATGTCTATTAAACAGGCCATGGAATTTACTGAAAAACTTGGCGTGAATGATGATTATGTGATTATAATAGATGATGCATCAATAGATGTGGTAATAGGTTACTCATTGCCCGACATGTCGGAGACATCACTGTTATACTTACCTAACATCAGGGAAACCACTGAAATACCCAGCATTTTAAGTAGTATTGTTGGCTTAACCGCTGATGAGGTTGCTAGGCTCATGAAGATGATTGATGAAATAATTTCATCGATTAGTAATAATTCAAGGAATGTCGAAACTATCGTGAAATTAGATAATATAAACTATCCAGAGCCATTTAGGAAGATTGAAGAAGAGGTGGGTGGATTATCATGATTGTCGAAATTAAGAGATTTGAATCACTAAATGAACTAATTCAAACACTAAAGGGTGAATTGAGTAACTCATATAGATTTATGTATATGCTCAAGCAGAATTGGAATGAAATTTTAGGTGCAGAAAATAATATTGCATTGGCCAGTGAAATTTCTGAAAATATTAAGTTTGTTGACGGTTCCTCAGAAGTATTCTCCTTAAGAATCGTTTATAAGCCAGGTTCTAGTACAAGAAGTAATGTAATAAATGATGTCGCTGGCTATATACAAAGAAGATCTGCAATTATAAAGTCAATTATTGACAGATTAGAGACCCTCAATATTGATAGGAATCGCCCAATAATCACTTTACTTATTGATTCAATACCAATAATGATAATAATACAAAAAGAGAATACTTAGCTCTCCTTATGAAGAGTTACGAACTTTCTAGGTATTCCATCTATATAGAGAACTAGTATCTGCGAATTAATCATATATTGAGAAATCTCTTTATCACGTATTAACTTCTCGACTATATTGTTGAACTCCTCAACATAACCACTCATTAATTGCGCAGTAGTCATTAAATCGGTAGTCACATCCTCAGGCTTCACATATACTATTAATTTATCCTCATTACTCTTAGACCTTGATCTTCTCTGCCTTTGCTTCTTAAATGCAGATTCCTCCTTTAAGGTAAGACCCAGCGATAGGGCTTTATTCTCATACTGCCTAATCCTCGATAGAAATAAGGCCTCCTTACTAATAATCTCTGTACTATCCTTGATGTCTATGAACCTTCTTGATACGCTTATTATGGTGTCGGTCCATCCATCGTAATACTCAATCCAACTACCCAATGCTTCATTAGTTGTTATTCCAAGTCTTAAGTCGTCAATGGATTTAGGAATTATCTTATCTAAGTCCTCGGGCTTAATCCCTGGTTTCTTCTCGCTTTTTTGCTTATTCGTGATCTTTCTAGGCCTCTTAGAGACCGTCTTTTGACCCTGGTTTAGTTTAAATAGTGACCGTACATCAATACTCATATACTTATTTATCAAAATGGACATCCCATAACCTATAACTAAGCCTATTATCGGGATTACTATATATTTGATACTAAGATACTGATTAATTGTTAGGTTTGGTATTATGTACGGTATTAACATTAGTATTATGTAGATACCTAGGAGCGGTATTATGACTGTTAATGGTGGTCTGAGCAGACCTAGGATTAGCATTCCAATCATTATTGCAATGATCAATACAGGTATTAGCATTATCATGGTACCTCACTCAAGGTTAAGGGCTGTGATAGTAATACTCTCTTGGACCTGCATAATTACTATCATTAAACTCATCCCTTATTTCCTCAAGTAGTGAATTAATTGCATTAATCCTATTATCAAGTTCATCTAATATTCCCTTTATCTCTGTTATTCTTTCTCTCTGTATAATAACGTTATTGTTCCTTATTTCGATGATATCTACGAGCGACTCCTTATTCACTTCCTCCTCTAATATTTTCTTGGCTACTAATAATTTATTCAAGTCTTCATTTAAATATTTAACAAGAGAATTAAGATCTTTAAACCTAAGTAATACTTTCAACCTTGATCACCTTTACCAAGAACTTGATTAAGTATTTTGTCTGGGTTTGTATAATATGTCTGTACGTATGTAGATACGTCCTCAAAGTTCAGTATTTCATTCTCAACCATCCAATTAACAATACTAGCCCTAGTGTCTATTTCCTTGAGAATTTCATAAACATCCTTACCTGTCATATCACTTATCTGCTTAATTAGGACGCTCTTTTCTACATATGAATCGTGAGAGTCAGTTTTTGGATTCCACTTAAATACTGTATTAAATCTTATTTTATCACCATCTATATAAACCTCACCAACCTCAGTGACTCTCCTCGTTAATCTACCATTAATCTTAACCCTCTTAATCATAACAAAGATGTTCATGGCAGGTATATAAGCCGGTGGTATGTTCATTGGCGGGCTCATGAGCCTATTAACAGCCGCCTCAAAGGACTCCGCGTGCATAGTGGATATGCCGCTATGTCCTGTGTTTACCGCTTGAAATAGAACATAAGCCTCCTCACCCCTTATCTCACCAACTATTAAGTAATCAGGTCTCATCCTAAGCGTTGCCTTAACTAAGTCAAATAATGTAATCTCATTTATCTTCTCAGAACCATAGCTTTGCCTTGTAACGAGCCTAATCCAATTCTTATGTGGTAAGTTTATTTCAGGGACTTCCTCAACGGTTATTATCTTCATGTGAGGCCTAATGAATGTGGCCATTGCATTGAGGAAACTCGTTTTACCTGCACCGGTAACACCAAGCACTAGGAATGACCTGCCATTATCCAGCATGACCCAGAAGTAACTCGCAATCTCCGCACTGATGTTACCGAACTTAACGAGTTCCGTGAATGTTAATGGGTTCTTCCTAAACTTCCTTATTGTGAATGTGGAGCCACCAGGCGAGACCTCTTTCCTATATGTCACGGCTATCCTAGAACCATCAGGTAATTGCGCATCAACTATTGGCGTTGCAACTGAGACATGCCTACCTGATAGGTGTATTAGCTTCACAACCAGGTCATCAAGGGCTTGGTCTGTCACTGGCACTATGTTTGTTGGTATTGATTCATACTTCCTATGAAACACATAAACAGGTCTACCTACGCCATCGCACGATATATCCTCAATATTCTCATCCTTCATTAAGGCATCTATGGGGCCGTAACCAAGTAAATCTCTCTCCATGTAGTATAGGAATTTAGCGAAGGATGATGTGGAAACATTTCTGAACAGCCTTCTGTATCGCCCAACGATCTTCTTTAATTCATTAAGCAGGTAATTCTTGACATCACCTATCTTTGTTAATTCCTCAGGTGGTGGTAGCTCAAGCATAACTATCCTTACCAACTCCTTATATACCTGCTGTTCGGTAGGGTCAAGTGTTATCTCCTCAAGGTAATACATTATATCTCCCGTCTTCTCATCCTGGACTATTGTGGCATATGCAAATGGTTCATATAATGGGTACCTCTCCAACTCCTTGAGTTGACCTACCAGTTTTATTAACTGAAAGTCTAAGCTCATTCAATTTACTAAAGAACAAGCCCCCTAAAATACTTTCTGTTTCATAATTTCAGTAACTCTTAATGATCAGAAACTTATATAATTGCTGGCGCCATATTAAATGGTAATGATTAACAACAAATGGATAATATTTGCAGTATTTCCAGCAATTATCTTCACATTAGTCTCATTTATCACATATGCAAATACTACCTATGGTCCAGCACCTACGCCCGTAGTTTACAGGACATACGTAATAACAATGAACCTGACAGACTCAAGACCAACAGCACAGTTCCTAAATAGCATAGTTAATGAGTACCCATTAACATACCGTGAAGATTCACTAATCACCAATACAACGCCTGTCTGGGTCACCACAGCCAATAGGGAATTCACACTATACATAGTCAATGCATCAGAAACCACTATACAGCAGGAAGTAATGCTCAACTCAACAGCGCTGACCAACGATACTGGCGGTATCACGTGGACCTTAGAAGTCCCGCTATACCTAATATATCCGCAGCCCGTATACGCCAATTGGTACGTGATAATAACTGAGGACAAAAATGGCGCTGAATACGTGGTCTTCGCCTTCGAAACAGGTAATGAAAGCCTTACGCAAATACTAAGTGAACTGAGTACGGTAGGCGGTTACCTAATCGCCCTTAATGGTGAGTCGTATCACCTATGGAATTATTACTATGGTTATAATCCAGTCACTGGAGGTATTAGTGAGCACTACGAGGTTGGTTTGCCCGGTCTGAGCCTGTTCACCATGTGGGTTGGTCAGGGCATTAATGCAAGTTCATGGCCTAGCTCGGGCTTTCAGGAGGCGCTTCAGGTCCTTAGCTACTCATTCAATGAGTACGTTAATTCATCATCAATCACTCACCTAACCCTTAGTCCTAATGTGACTATTAGTGAAATTACGAATTACGGCTATACGGTATACCAAAGACCGAGGCTTGTGCCCTTTGGGCCCGTGATATACATATCGCCAATACTCCTGCTTCCAAATGGCACGATAATAAACCCAACCTGTTTGTCAGGTACTTATTACCTGCTCCAGGTTAATTACGTGACGCAGAGCGGTTATTCGATACCAGTTTATGAAACCAAGAACTACCCAATGGGACTATACCTACTCAATGGCTCATTATTATTTGGAGGTTATTTACAGGCGTATGATCTCTTCAATGAATCCATCATACCAATAACTCCTGAACAATACTTATCACCGATTTATCAATCACAGGTAAGTGAGGTTTCATGGTGTGCATTACGAGTGATTAATAATGAAATAATTACGCAGATGAACAGTATAATGAGCGATATAAATGTTAGTGCAATAAGCGTTAATAGTGTAATTACGGATGCAAATTCGCAATATGAAATTCATCAATATAGTAAGTCATCATATATCATTAATAGGATCAACATGGAATTAAGGTTGAGAACCTAGTAAAATCCCCACTATAAATGAAAACTTACCTATGTTAAAATTATTCACTTATCCTTGAGGACTTAATACCGAACTTCTGCTCAATATTACTTAGGGCCTTTATTAATAATGTGGCTGTGTCAACTCTAGCCCTGGTACTTAGGGCAGCCGCTAATACATGACCACCCCCCTCACCATTGAAGTATCGCGCTAAATCACTAAATACCTCGGCAAGTGATATCTTCTCGGCAATTCTCTTACTACCTCTACCGAATAATCTAATCTCTTCGTCATGTTCTGAGGCCACCAATGCTATGTCACAACCTGCCCTAATCATGGTATCAGCGAGCGATGATTCATACGCGTTCACATTACTTAAGCAAACGATGTAATCATTAATCCTATACACCCTCATCCTTAGTAATCCCTTAACTATAGCCATCCTCTCTGGAAAGGTCATTTCCTCAGACATGGCATTGATTATATCTCGATAATTCCTACCCGATAGTCTAAGTAACCATGCCATAACCTCAAAGGTTTCAGGTCTAGCTCTGCTTAACCTACCACTATCACTTAGGATTCCACCAATGAGCAAGGTGGCAACCTCATTGCTTGGCTCAATATCTAACTCCTTAAGTACTTGTGCAACTATCTCAGAGCAACTCGTAGCGCTTGAATTAATTATCGCTAATGTGGGTGTAATGTTATGTACCTCATGGTGATCAATCACGACTATTGGTTTATTGCCTATGATATCCCTAAACTCATTTAATTGGGCGTATGTACTAACATCAACCAAGATCACCATATCTGATCCATCACTGCAATTGCTTAGGCCTTGATAACTAATGCTAAGTTTACTAATGAATGATTTGACATCATGGGACAAACCCTCAGGAATCACTATATATGCATCACGGCCTAATTTAGTAATTAATTCCTTAACAGCCACTCCACATGCATATGCATCTAGGTCTGCATGCCTATGTGTTACTATACAGATTTTTTGCGTATTCCTCAGCAATTCTCTCAATTTCTCCAGTTGATAAACCAATCAATTCACCCCCCTTGAACTTATCCATTAGGTAATCAGCTATTTTAAATCCAAACTCAACAGCATCATTTATTATACTATCAAGACCCTTTAATAATGGGTTCGTCATTGCTTCAATACTTATTTCAAGGTTGTAATTCGCGAGGTTTGTAAATCCCACGTTAATAACGAAATCCTCAAGCAATTTTTCAGGAAGCCTATGCATTAAATACCTATATATCTCCTCCGCAATCACATTAGCTATGTCATTAAGTATCTCGTAATTACTCATTACCTTTAACCACCACCCTTCGCAACTTCACCAGCCCCACCCTGTAACTTTGCCAAGGCTTCATTTATCTGGGTTCTTAGGTCCTCAATTTGCTTCATTAACATGCTCTCCTGCCTTGACAGCGTCTTTATATGAAGCTCAAGCAATTCCTTCCTATCCTTAAGTTCCTGAAGTGCCTGATCCTTAGTAACCAAAACCAGGAAGGAACCAACGATCTTATACACCTTACTCTCGGTGGATATCTTTTCAATTTCCGAAATAGCCTTCTCAACCTCCTTTAACTCACTCTCAAACTGTTGCTTCCTAACCCTAACACTATTTAATTGGTCCTGTAACGCCTGTAATTTCTCCAGGTCTGATTGTAATGACGGCGGTAATGAACTCATTAAATTGCCATTGAACTAAGCCTTAATAAGTATTAATCCGCATGTGAATCATGAATAAGCCTATGATTAAGAAATACAAAGCCATGACCTAGTCAAGTTCCTCAGCCTTTAATATTAAGTATAGTGATTTCATGACCCCACTGACTAAACTCCTTAAACTTGATAAATCCCTGGCGCAAATAACAATAATCACATTATTATCATTAACATCAACACTTACAAAACCCCTGCTAAACCTCATTTCTTTTTCAAGCGTCTTAAATGAATTAACTATTAATTCTTTGTCAACATTTTCTAATGAAAAAACAGTCTTAAACGTACATTCATTCAAACTTAATCACCCTAGGCCTTACATAAGTCACGTCGCTAACCTTCATGAAAGGACCATAAGGACCCAGGTCCATACCATTTAATATCTGAATCTCGTACTCATTATTAGCCCTATGAATTAGGAAGATCACATCATACATGCCCCTAATACTCTCAAAATCGTAAATTCTCACGCTAGGTAATTCAAGTTGCTCACTAAGTACATCCATTATCTCAGTATACTCCCTTAGGGCCACGATAATTCCACTCCGTACCCTTCGTCTATGCGTAATACTAACCTGCATATCAGTGAGGAGTTTAACCCCAAGTATTTTTATGAAGTACGGCATTACCTCAATCAATCCTTCCTTAATTCTTAAAAAACGCATGAAACCAGGATTACCACCCCTCGAACCAATATATAGTATTTTCATGGCCCCTAAACTCAATGCCTTACCTGCAACCTCAACTATTGATAACTTACCCCTATTCACCTTAATGACGCTGGGAATAACCACCTCTAACTCATTAAGAAATTGTCTCATTCGAGTACTGGGATTTCGTGATGATGTTAATACTATTAAACTCATTACGACAATGCCTTCATCTAGTGCTTTGTTTAGCCGCTGCTTCGGTGGCCAGGGTTTTACCCATTATTGTCTGCGGAATCCAGGCGCCACCTGCGAAGGTATAACCACACTTAGGGCATCTCCAAATGCCGAAGGCTATCCTCTCCATTTTAACCAGGGACTTACATCTTGGGCATCTATGCCTACCCCTCTGCTTAACCTCTATCTGTAGAACCTTCCTTCTAACGCCCATTCCATACCTAGCACCATACCTTCCAGTTGGCCCTACAATCTTTGTATGGCTAAACGGCATCAAGGACCTAGCATTTAACTAAATAAAAGCATTTCTATTGATGTTTACTTGGGCAATTTAAATAATGGCGCCACCTTGCCCCTGAGGCATGCTAGGTAGTGGTTGTAACTCCACATCAGAATTCATAAATACTCTAAAAATAAGGAGTATTTTCTCCCTATCCTTACCCATCTCATCCTTGCCCCTGTACATCCTCAAAATAGTACCCCCTGAATCTAAGACAACGCCAATGAAACTAATGCCACTTACCTTATTTATTAAATCCTTAGACGTCCTTATTCGGATTAACGGCATTAATGGTGAGTAGTGTATTGATAACTCGGCCTCATTGCCAACAGATTTTATGAATATTGGTATCTCAGGCTTAACGCTCTGAGCTAGGGCGGGTGGTATTGAAGCCATTAATCCAATTAAATTATTCAGCATGAGCCTTAAATAATCAAGTGCATCATCAGCACTCGGTATTGAAAGCTTAATCTCCGAAACCAAGCCCACTCTGACTATTTCTGAGATCATCTTGACAATATTGTTACAGGATTTTTTAGTATTTCCATCTACTTGGGCTTAAGGAACGAGACCAAAAATTTAATAAGGTTATTGCCTTATAAACCAGAGTTCGTCTATGCATAGACTTAACGTAACTATAGAGTTCAAGAATGGTAACGAGAGAGATATTGAAATCGCTGTTAGTGATCTAGTGATCTTTGTCTGGTCTGGGAGGACTACGGACATTATTAAAAAGGAGGTTGAAGAGTTAAGTAGGATAGGCATTAGTGGGCCTAAGAACATACCTGAAATATACATATTACAGCCATACCTGGTAACCACGAGCAACTACATCAGGAAGGTTAGTGATTTACATAGTGGTGAGGTTGAGTATGTATTGTTGATTAAGAATGAGGATGAGATATATGTGTCTGTGGGAAGCGATCACACGGATAGGGAAGCAGAGAGGTGTAGCATACTTGCTGGTAAGCATATGTATCCAAAGATTGTCGCGAGGAGGGCTTGGCCGCTTAAGGAGGTTGAGGACCATTGGGATGACTTAATACTAAGGAGTTGGATACTTGAGGATGATAAGAAGACGCTTTATCAGGAGGGCACCATGAAGTTCCTACTAACACCAGAAAAACTGGTTGATTTGATACGTGAGGTTGTACCAGACCTAAAGAATGTCGTTGTTTTCTCGGGTACAATACCCCTAATAAAAGGCCAAATAAAGCCTAGTGGGTATTTCGAAATTGAGCTTCATGACCCAGTACTTAATAGGTCAATTGACCATTATTACTGGATTGAGTAAAATCCCTTAAGTGATGATGCTTGCAAGGTCTGAAGAGATGATGTACTGGGCTAAGCTGATTACTTTAATTTTTCATAGTTAATACTTGCTGGTAAATCAATTGTTGACAGTACTCCATAATTATCGCACCCACTGAATATGTTCTTATTGAGTTCATTAATTAATGAGTTTAAATCTTCGAATTCATATACAAACAGAGTCACTGAAAAATTATTGGCAACTATCGAATTCAATTCCCTAATATACTTATTAAAATCAAGGTCCTTACACTTATAAACAAGAACCCTCAGGGCGCCGCCAAATCCCGCCCTTCTAAGTACCGTATTCATAGCACCTTTAAACTTATCTAATGTATCATTGCAAACATCCACAATCAACGTCAAGCAATTTTTCTGTACTCTCTTCACGGTGGTTACAGGGAGACATCAGATATTAATAAATATAATCCTCTAGTACGCTCTTTCAAGAGCTTCCTTGGAAAACATGCTCACTAACTCATCATATATAGCCCTAAACACGCCAGAATTTGGTTCCTCAAAGCTATTGAGCACGACCCAGGCATTAATTAAGGCCCTATATTCAAAACTTAATTTAATATCATTAAACCTATCAATTATTGGAAAGCCAGTATCTCTAAGGAACTTATGTAATCTCATTAAATCATCGGGGGTAATCTTCTTACCGCCAAAGTTTATGGATCGACCGCTCACGTGCCTCTCACCACCGCCAGGCATTATCACCTTACCATAGGCCGCCTTAACCCTCCAGGTACTCGTATCTGTACTATCAACACCTATCAACTTTAGTATTGGATTTATTATCGGTGATCCAAGGCCAAGTACATGAATGCACGTATCTGTTTCCTGTTTGATCCTTAGTAGAAACCTTAATGCCGATCTCCGCGAATCCTTAGGAACACCCCTACTGATCAATACATAAGGTACTAAACCTCCTATTGCAATACACTTAGGATTAAAGTCTAGATACTTAACTAGATACTCCATGATTATATCGGTCCTCCAGTGATAATGGAGCACTGGTAATACGTTATCAAATCTCTTAGTCAAATACTCATAATTAACCATTGACATCCTTAATTTCGCCTCCAACTCATGATCACTATCAGTAGGGCTTGGAGGATAATCAAGATTTAGAAAGTACCTAATATCCCAGAATTGGTCATAAACCTTAGCTAAGTCCTCTATTTCTGGTACTTTACCATGCCTAAGAAATTGAAATCCACCACTATCCATCCAAACCTCACCGTCGTATTGCAGTACATTCTTTATGACACGTTCCTTTTTGCTAATCCTATTTCTTATAACATCAAAGGCATTCACCATAATAGTCGGTACATGGAAATAAAGCCAGGGTTTAGGTCTCGAATTAATTGGCGTGCCTAAGATTATTCGCACGTTATACGTCAATGGGACATAATAAAAAGTTTTACCTAACTCTATTATACTTAAATTATACTTAAGTTACACACTTATGATATTATTTCCTGGGAATAAGCGTTGGTGTCACACCACCATGCTCAGTTAACCTATCCCTAACCTTAACAGGCAATGGCATTGGAACAGCCAATCCCGTTACCAAGGCATCATCCTCATTAAGAACCCTTACCTCCCATAGGTCCTCATCAGAGATAAACTCCACAACATTTCTAACGTACTTAAGATCAATGGGATTAATAATCCTCTTAAAAACCTGTGTTAGACACTGACTTAGTACATCAGGGTGAACCTTAGAAGGCCTTTGACTAATTATGCAGAGCCCAACACCGAATTTTCGACCTTCTCTGGCGATCTTTATTAGCGTCGATGTACTAAGTGATGAGCTAACTGATGGAGCATAATTATGCGCTTCCTCAACGACGATAAGTATAGGCTTGTCCCTCCTCACTGTGGATGCCCTAAATATATCACTTAGTATTAAGGCCACAAGAGCCTGCTGATCCACTAGGTCTAAACCACTTAAGTCAAGTACGTGGATACCATACTCCATGAGATCCTTAATATCCAACAACCTTATTGGTTCATTTCCATAAAATTCGCCAGGTCTCGTTATAAAGAATGGCCTATTCTCCACTAGCATCCTGACCTTGGTTAGTAATGTGGATAATGCTAATTCATTACCATAACCCCTAACGACCTTACCACCGCTCTTCTCTAAGTCATTTATGAATTCCTCTATGCTCGTTAATTCATTATTCATACCCATGTACTGCCAAGCCTCCTCAAGAATCCTCCTTTGGGCATCCGTAAGTCCATAGTAATGATTTAGTAATCCTTCCATAAGCCTTAACGATAATGCCCTAGGATTAATACCAAACCTGGTATATCTCCTCTCAACACCAAACCTACTCCTGAAGTATTCATCAAGGCTTGCGGTATCAACCTTACCTGGCACATAAACCCGTACTAAACCTGATACGTACTTGGCGTCATCAGTGGTAAACTTAGGGACCTGCATTGCTGAGTATTCGCCATGTGGATCAATGATTATTATCGGTATTTCGGCCCTCAATGCTAATTCCTCAACTATAACACCCGCCAACCAAGACTTACCACCACCAGTGGCAGCAAGTATTGCGCAGTGATGAGAAACCAGCTTATTGGCATCTAGCTCTGCAGGTATTGATAGTGATCTAATATTACCGATCACCAACATAACACCATTATTATCAAGCCTCAGTAACCTACTTAATTCACCCTCAGCTGGTAAATGCACAAAATCCATAGGCTTAGGGGGCTTGAGCGGTTTAGAAAATCGTGCACCAACCCTATAACCAATAATTGATGCTCTGGCTAGTGTTGACTGCGCAATATACTGTATATCTACTCCATAATCCCTAAAGGTATTTATCACATCCTCACTACCCAGCTGGGCAATGACTCTATCATCCACCAGGTAATTATGCCTAATAACCCTTGTTACCCTGGCGAGTATTGGGCCATTAGTCCTATTTTCATAATTATCGAGGGTTACGAATGTGCCAACGTTTATTCGATCCTCCACATTATCAAATACCCTAAACCAAAATGATCTAGGGCTTTGCGCCTTAATTATAACACCAACCCTCACATCATTAATCGGGAATTACCTAGTTTTATTATTATTAAATAAAATAAGGAGTCGTGCATTGGTGTTAAATTAATTAAACAGAATCTCACCAATTACTTTAACATGGATTATGAAATAAAGTTTTTAACGCAACAGTTAATAATTACTAAACGTGACAATTAAGGATTATATAGTACTAATGAAGCCAAGAGTTATTTGGCTACTTATTCTCGCCGCTATAGCTGGGTACATATTCGCCGCGGCACCCAGTATTAATGCAATTTATGTAATAGAACTGGCGCTCATAGGGCTTCTGAGTACTGGTGGTTCTGCAGTATTTAACATGTATTATGAGAGAAATATTGATGCTGAGATGACCAGGACTAGGACTAGGCCAATACCTGCAGGCCGTGTGAGTCCAGGTAATGCATTAATCGAGTCATTGATCTTGTCTATTATTGGATTCATATTATCATATTTATGGCTTGGCTTGTTACCGACGATATTTGTGGTGCTTGGTTGGTTCTTCTATGCAGTAATCTATACAATACTCCTGAAATGCAGGAGTTGGAGTAATATCCTAATTGGTGGTGTGGCTGGTAATGCGGCATTACTGGCTGGGTGGACTGTGGCAAGGCCTTTGGACCTCGAGGCTATCCTATTATCCATGGCCATATACCTATGGATACCCGCACACATATGGAGCCTCGTGATTAGGGCTAAGGATGATTACTCAAGGACTTGCATCAAGATGCTGCCTCTTGAGATGAGTGAGGATAAGGCCATGATAATGGTGGCACTACTAAATGTACTCTCAAACATATACATGCTATTCCTCTACATACTCATACTCAAGAACTTCATTGGATTAGTGATACTAATCATTACAGCAGCCTGGAGCAGTTATTACAGTATTAAGGCCATAATTAAGCCCAGTAGGGAGGTATTCTGGCAAATGTTCAAGGCAAGCTCACCTGTACTAACGGTCTTCCTAATAATCGGCATGGCATTATCATTCATTAAATGAAGAACCTAGCCAAATCATTCCTAAACTCCCTAATGAGGCGACTATGATTAAGCCATACACTTCCCGCCAATAATGAAGCATTCACGTAATTAATTGCCTCATTAACGTCCGAAAACCCCCTTATATTAACCCCCATGCCATTCCTAACAGCCTCCCTTGCCTGCCAGATGCCCACAGGAACCTTATATTCTGGTGTTACCTCCCTAATTGCTATCACAGATGCTTGCCTACCAACCTTATTGAGATACTCAAGGACACCAAGCCTAATTGCGTAAAACGCACCACCCGTGTTTTCCGCATACCCCTTCATGCCCCTTGTCCTCTCGTAATCTGCGAATACCCTGGGCGAGTTACCGTCTCTATTCCATATCGAGCCGGGCATTTTCAATTCAATAAGTTCATACCTCCAGGGACCTGGTATGAGTATTACAAAATACCTATTTCCCATGTACTCCATTTTGTGAACCTCTACCTGCCCAACCTCATCATACTCAATAATCCTGTTCCTAAGGTAATCACCAATTATTGAATCAACAGCCGTTATAGACCACCTTGTCGGTACTAACCTCCTAAATCTCCTACTGCCTAACAATCCAATCGTAAACATGCGCTGTATACGGGATACAGGTATTGAGCCACGGTAAAGCTCAATAACGGCCGTCTCGGCATCCACATCATAGTCATTGATTAACCGCTCAACCACATTCTCGGCACTGACATTAGACGTTATCCTCAAATCCCTTAACTCACCAATATTACCAAGCGGTGCGTGATAATCATCAGCCAACGCCCTAAGCACCAATTTCCTCAACCTAACCTCAACATCAACTGAATTACGCCCAATACTTAATTCCTGAATCCTACTAATTATGGGATTATTAAGTGAATTAACTGAAGCCCTCGTCCTACTGAGTATTATCCTAGACCTTAACCGGACAATATCCCATTGGGTAAAGCCACGTTTAAACCACTCCTCTGGGTTATCAAGTATTGATGCGTCACTGCTACCGTCATTAACTAATGCACCAACATTAATGTATGGGTAATTCATAGAACCAATGAAATTTCCAGGTGGTGATAAACCACTGATTTCATTGCCCACACTACGCCAAAGCCTAAATTCTCTCCAGAATTCAGGCGATAATTCGCTAAATCTAACCATTGCCTATATTTAATAATCCTGGAAAATTAAATAGATTTGCTGTTAAATAAGGAATGCTGGGTGAAGAATTCATTTGAATACTTTTATAATCATTAACATTTATTTACATGCTAATTAATGCAATAATAAATAATGAATTTTTAAGTGTAAAAATAAGTGCATCAAATGCATCCATATGCTGATTTATATATTGTAATCAAGTGAATGAGAATGGTGATTGAGAATGGCAGGTCTCTTTACGGACCCACTGGACATCTGGCTAATGATACTTGGAATAACACTAATAACCGCAGCGTATGGCGTCTTCATGAACTTCATTAGGAGACCTAGAATAGCCGCTGATGGGTCTAGGGCAGAGACTGTGGAAAGAATTCAGGGAGTTACTGCCTGCATTAATATAAATAAGTGCCTAAGCATCTTTTTCATAAGTGTTGGGATCTACGCACTAATCACTGGTCTTTGGGCTTCAATGACTTGGCCGCTTCCAAGTTCGTACAACCTGGTCTTTTCCGACGCTTGGCCAATCTTTGGCTTAGTAACATTAATGCTTGGCTTAGCAATGTACATAGGTGCTGACTTAAGGTACCTAGCGCTACCCATAGCGTTATTTAGCATACCAGTTATTGTTTATGGTGTTGATATACTAGTACATGGGTTGACTACAGAGCCTTTATTTGCGAGTGCTATGTACCTGTTCCTGGGGATAGCGATGCTAATTAGCCCAGGCGCCATGTTGCCTAGGAATAATGCAGGTAGGTACGTTGGTGTCCTTGTCATGGTCTTACTAATCCTATCCGGTATCCTAGCATTCTTCATAGGTATAAGTGCCACATTTGAACACACATTGATCTGGGCTAAGTGGGCTCCTTGGTATGGCGTGTCAGGCTGATAATTAAATTCAATTCTGTTTCAAAATTAAAGTTTATTTTCCTTCCTTTTCTTAAAAACCTGGTGAAGATAAGGGCTGCTGCCTGATGAGTGATGATTGGGAAGAGCACTGAGTATTAGGTTATTACGCTTGCAGGTCTCATGCTTAAGTACTTAGGCATCGTAAGTGGTCTTCTCGGGTAACCCTTAATCTCCTCCTCAATCTTGCTGGTAAACTCGTCAATGCCCATCTCAATGGGCTTTTGCACACCCCTAACCCTAACGCTTAATTTACCAGTCTTAACTTCCCTATCGCCAATGACTACGATATAGGGCACCCAGAAGGTTTCCGCGTCCCTAACCCTCTTGGCTAGTGTCTCATCAAACCTGTCATCAATATCAACCCTGATCATCCTATCCTCAAGTCTTGAGACAATTTCGTTTGCAAAGGTCAAGTGCTCCTTGCTAATCGGTATTACTCTAACCTGTATTGGTGAAACCCACGTTGGTAATCTTGGGATCTCACCCTTAGACTCGGTTATTGCCGCCGTGTCAAGGAGCGCGTATATGTATCTCTCAACACTACCTATTATCGCCGTATGTATAATCACCGGGTACCTAATCTCCCCATTCTCATCCCTATACTTAATACCAAACCTCTGAGCGTTACCAACATCGAACTGGAACGTGGCTATCTCCCTAGGCCTCCTCAATTCATCAACTATGTGAAACTCAACATTGAGGACCCAGTAGTACTTCTGCTCTGGCATTATCCTGATGAGCATCGGCTTGCCCTCACGCTTAGCCAACTCGATTAGGTAATCCCTATGTTCATCGTAGAATTGCTTAGTGACGTTGTATAGGCTCACGTAGTCCCTACCCAACTTCCTAACCTCCCTAAATATTATCTCATGAAGCTTCAGGGCAACATCCATTGCGTTCTTTAGATCCTTCGTAAAAATGTGCAGGTCAGGCATGTAAAACCTCCTGAGCCTAAAGCATAGCACGGTCTCGCCAGGTTGCTCATACCTATAGCTATCAGCAACCTCAAGCATACCAATGGGAATATCCCTATAACTCAACACCCAGTCCTTAATCATTGCAAATTGCTGGAAGCAGGCGGCATACCTCATTATCAACTCGTCCTTATCGCCCTCAATCGTATACATCCTCTCATTGAACAACCTGGCATGCTCATCAATAGCTCTCTCACCACGCCTAAACATGTTAGTACCCCTGATCTTAAACACGGGTATGCCAAGTTCATTCGCTAATTTCCATGCATAGTCCTCAACGAGCTCCATCATTAATGTTGCTGCTGGTCCATACCTCATGTGACCCACATCACTCATGGATTCCCATTCAAAGCCGAATTTACGGCAGTAATCGATATACCTAGGTTCCTTACCACCCTCAAGCTCCATCTTCAGCACCTCCTTCTCAACCAAAGCCTTCAAGTCATCCTCACTAGGCTTGAATTGATATTTCATAGCGTCGTATTCCTCACCATTAGGAGTCAATATAACGTAGTAATCCTTACCCACAGCCTGTTGCTGAACTGTCTGTGCACTAATCATGCTAGGACTAAGCGACTTACTGAGCTCTGAGAGTGGATGCCCATAGCATTTAATGTCAAATGCCTTATAGTATCCAAATGGTGCTCTCATTACAGGAACTGGTGATCTCTCTCTCAATTTATTATAAACAGCCGATAAAACGCTTAATGCTTTACTTGGCCTTGCAAGGTTAGGGCTTAAGTGCGCGTACGGATATAGGACTAATTGTGACGCCTTAACCTCATTTAATACACTTAATATTTCATCAACGACGTAATTTATATAGCTGGGTTCCTCATTATCGTTATCCTCAACGCTCACAAAAACCACAAGCGCGTTCTTTGCGGCGCCCTTCTCAAGTTCTGGTGTTAATGGTTCAGGGTTTTCAACAGCCTTATCCCTAACCTGGTATGAAAAATCCTCTGCATGTATGAATAATAACCTCATTAATTACGACAGAAACAAACTAGTATTAATTTATTAATCTGACCTCCTCCCCGCCCTGAAGGGGACGAGGCTTGTCGTTCTTTTTGTCAGGGTTATTCCACTAATCTCTCCATTTAATCCTCGGCTTAAACAATGCCTCAATCCTCTTAATCCTATCAGTGTATGGCTTAAGGTCCTTAAGCATTGTAACAACTTCATCCTCCATTACCCTAGTAAGCCTATAAATACCGAGTTTGGGCAACACCCTTTTCTCTGGCTCGTAGAGCAAGTCCTCCTCAGGCTCAACCCTTGGATTAGGTAGATGCGTTATCTCCGGTTCATAACCAAGCACTTGCTTAGCGGCTCTCCTAACTAATTCGGCCATTTCATTCAGCGTCTTTATCTCCCTATAATGATGCACAGTCCTAAACTCACCAAGCTCCGGCGGATTCTCTATTAATGCCGCCAGCGCCGTTATTGTATCCTCAAGAGACGTGAAACCCTTCTTCTGTAAACCACTACCGTATATAGTCAATGGATGATTAACAACAGCCTCAGCACAGAACCTATTTATTACCGTACCCCACACATCATCAACATCAAACCTAGTGAATAACTCCTCCGAAATAATGTCAGTAGTCCTAGTCCCGTACACAGGACCCTGATGAAAATCAGTTATTGTTAAGCCCCACAATTTATTCGCGTATAGAAGCATGTATGAATCAAACACCTTACTCCAGTGGTACCAAGAGCCGGCCCACCTGGGCACGGTAATCCTATCCCTAACCCCCTGAATAATGGCATCAATAAAGGCATCCTCCGGTATCCTAAATGCTGGGTAGCCATACTCACCCAGGGTACCCATCTTCAATATGTGGATATCCCTCCTAACCTCCTTGACGGCGTATATCACATTTAGCGTTGACGTTAGGTTATTAATGATTGTGTACTTGGCATGATTAACATCAATCATTGAGTATGGCGCTGACCTCTGCTCAGCAAAGTGAACAATGGTGTCGGGTCTATACCTCTCAACGACCTTCCTTACCAAGTCATAATTAGCGACATCACCCTCAATAAACTCTAACCTGGCGCCAAAGATCTCCTCAATAGCCCTAATCCTATCCTGCATTGAGAGTATGGGTAATGCCGAGTCAGAGCCAACCTCATTCACGGCCCTTCTTGTATAGAAATTATCAACGCCAACAATCTCGTGTCCTTTCCTAATTAGCCTTAATGTCAATGCCCAGCCCAAATACCCATCAATACCAAGTATTAATACTCTCATTGTATTTCCTAAAGCATCGAAATTATGCAAAAATAAATTTATTACCCAAGCGATTAAGGAACCATAAATTAGGTGGCATAACTTTAAAAGGGGCAGACAATCTTCAAGAATCCAAATAGAATGCCAGGTGCAGTACCAGTACATGTTGGTGTTATACCAGATGGGAATAGGAGGTGGGCTAGGAAGGTTGGATTACCAATAACAGAGGCCTATAGAATTGGCTCAGATAAGGTTGAGGAGTTTCTAGATTGGTCTTTGGATTTTGGTATAAAGGTTGTTACAGTGTACGTATTATCCACCGAAAACTTCCTTAGAAGATCCAAGCTGGAACTTGATCTACTGTATAGTTTGTTAAAGGAGAAACTGATCAAGATTAGAAGAGATGTGAGGATTCATAGGAATAGGGTTAGGGTTAGGGTCATTGGTAGGACTTGGCTCTTACCTGAGGATGTACGTAGAGAAATAGAACTTACTGAGGAGACTACGGCAGATTACTCAGATCATTATTTAAACCTGGCGGTGGTTTATGGTGGTAGGCAGGAAATAATTGATGCAATGAAGAAATTGCTTATTGATTATAATAGTGGTAAAGTAAACATTAGTGACCTTGATGAAAATGCGTTATTTAAGTACCTATACGTGAATGATGAGCCCTACCCTGAACCAGACCTAGTAATTAGGACTGGAGGAGAACATAGGATAAGTAATTTCCTGCTATATGAAACTGCATACTCCGAACTCTACATCCTGAATAAATATTGGCCAGAAATAACCAGAGAGGATCTTAAGCAAGCAATTGACGAGTATGAAAGGAGAGAAAGGAGGTTTGGCAGGTAATTCTTACTTTAGTAATGATAGCACATTAACTACTGGTATCGCACCATCCCTGGTTATCATAAATGTATCCTCAACTTGAGCCACTAAGCCTTTACCATGCTCTATCAACACGGGGTAACCATAAATATGACCCTTTACGTATAACTCGTTTATTAAATCACCAACTTTATCGCCAAACCTAGGAACAAGCCACCTTGGGGTGAATGGCAACGGTCCAATCTCACTACTTATGTATGAGAGCACGTCATAGTGAGGATCTGTAGGGCTTGGGTTCTTAAGTAGGTGGTAAATCGTGACTTGCGGCCCATCATCTACATAACCAGCTCCATTCGTTGAGAAAGGCTCGACAGCATACACCTCACCCTCAACTATCTTCTGCTTATCACCATTATCATAATTGGGAATTGACTTACCAGCGTGAAGTACATATTTTCTTATTAAATGCCCACTTAGGTTCTTAATGGGCTTAAACCCGAAGGACCTTATAGCCCTCTCTATTTGCGCACCCACTGACGTTAATGTAACGCCAGGTTTCATGATTAATTGAGCAGCCTCTAGTGCTTTCATAGAGGACTTAACTAATTGATTATACATTGGATTAAATGTAACCGTAACCGCTGTGTCCACTATGTAGCCGTCGATATGCGCACCAAGGTCTATCTTAACAATGGCGCCCTTAGGTATTACTGATTTATCGCCTATAGTCGCTGTGTAGTGGGCAGCAACTTCATTAACACTTACATTAACAGGGAATGCTGGCTTTGCACCACTTTGCCTAATCCTATTCTCAACCCTCTCACATAGCTCAAGTATCGGCATTCCAGGTTCCACCATTGACATCGCATAATTAAGCGCATCCCTTGCAATAACACCAAGTCTCTCATAAATCCTCACTAGGTCCGAAGGCACGTAAGCTGATCACATAGACTCCTTTAAATAGCCTTGTCCTATTAGTAATTGTATTGAGTAGGATTAGTAATGTGTGAGATAGTGAGAGAAAATAATGATACTCAATCAAGGTAGTCTAACTATCCACAAAGGGAATCAGGTGAGAAGAGGAGTAAGGCCTGTACTTTGCTAGGAATAACCATAGGCGAAATCATTTTAACCTAGTTTAGTCATGAAGTACTTGGTGTCGTAATGGGAGCCTTAACAATTGTGGCTAAGTACCTAGTAGTCGCTAATGTGGAGGTTCAGGGAACTGTGGAGAAGTACGACATAATAGGCGCATTATTCAGCCAAACAGAGGGACTTTTAGGCAATGAACTTGATTTGAGGGAACTTCAAATGAATGGCAGGATTGGCAGGATAGAGGTTGAGACCGAGTATAAGGGTGATAAGACCATTGGTAAGGTCTACATACCATCGAACCTGGATAGGTATGAAACTGCCCTTGTGGCTGCAATGATAGAGACTGTGGATAAGGTAGGGCCTTACAACGCTAAGGTTCAGGTGGTTGAGATTAAGGATCTCAGGGAGGAGAAGAGGAAGAGGATCTTTGATAGGGCTAGGGAGTTGCTTAAGCTTGTTGAGCATGAGGCATTACCCGATACTAAGGAGTTGATTACGAAGTTTATGGAGAACATTAGGGAAACCGAGGTTATTGAGTATGGACCAGAAAAATTACCTGCAGGGTCTGAAGTGGATAAGGCTGATACAGTAATAATTGTTGAAGGTAGAGCAGACGTACTTAATCTAGTTAAGCATGGGTTTAAGAACGTAATAGGCCTTGGAGGATCAAGCGGTGGTGTTCCGAAAACCGTGATTGAATTAAGTAAGAAAAAGACCACAATCGCCTTTGTTGATGGAGATAGAGGTGGTGAAATGCTACTTAAGGAGTTGCTTAAGTATGCTGATATTGATTACATAGCTAAGGCGCCGCCTGGTAAGGAAGTTGAACAATTAACGGCTAAGGAAATAACAAAGGCACTTAGAAATAAGGTACCTGCTGAGGAGTACCTAGCGAGCCTTGAGAAGAAAGAAAGGAAGATGATTGAGGAAGCAAGACAAGCACAGACACAGCAGGAAATACCACAGGCACAGGCAATAGAAGTTCCAATTCAGGAACAACCGCAACAAACCGAGAAAGTTCAAGTAACACCACAGCCACAGCAGGTGCAAGCAGTAACTCCGGTACAAGCTACCACTCCACAACCAGCACCTCAGCCTCAGCAGGCAAGCCTTGAATTACCTCAATTGCCTCAGAATATTATTGATGAGATGAAGAAATTGAGCGGAACCCTAGAGGCAGTAATATATGATGACCACTGGACTGAGGTAAAGAGGATACCCGTGAGAGACCTTGTTGATACACTGCAGCAATTACCCAATGCATATGCCGTTGTGTTTGATGGCGTCTGCACACAACGCCTAGTGGATGTTGCATCAAGCAAAGGCGTCAAGTTACTAATTATGTCGAGAGTGGGCAACATAACGAAGGTACCCACTGACATGCTAATACTAACCATAGATGAGTACCTAAGTAAGGTAAATACTGAAACCAAGCAATGAGAACCTTAAGTAAAATAATCCTAGTTAAATATTTTCATAAGTTATGAGAAGTAGTCAAGTATTGATTTACCTGCCTTACCCTCCATAAGCTGTGACTCCTTAATCCCCAAAACCTCGAGTATCCTCATAGCGGCAGGAACTATCTGCTTCTCAACATAGTAATCAACATCAATCTCCCTAATATCCTTAACAAGTATGTATGGCTTAACCTTATAAGCCAACTTGGCGCCTCCACCCTTAACAACTACGTAACCAATCATGTCACCCTTACCAACCTTATAACCAGCCTCCACCAACTGCTTAGCCGCAGCAACATGCGGCGTCAAAACCTTATACTCATTCAACGACTTATCAAGTGTCTTCCAAATGATTACATCATCAATATCGAATTGATACGCCTTAACCTTATCAATTATGGACTTAACATAAGAAACCGCCTTACTAACATCACCCGTTGTTAGCACTATCTCGGCGACGCTTTCCTGAACATCCTTAGCAATCTCAGCCCAGTCGCCTCTAGCGGCCTCAAAACCAACAATGTCTATCTCACCATCGATTGTTAAACCAACATACCTCTTCTTAGCCTCCGTGAACAAAACCCTCCTATACACCTTATCAACCTTTACATCAAATCCAAGCTCATTATTTATGTAGTTAATTAATGCATCAACCTTATCACTGATATTCCTAACAAATAGGCTGTCAGTATCACCATAAATAATTGGAAGGCTCAGGGATTTAGCCTTCTCAATAACAGTCTTGAGCAAGTTTCTGCCCCATGCCGTGACAGCCTCGGCGACCTCACGCCTATACCACCTAGCCCCCAACCAACCACAGTATCCGTACATGGCATTAGCCATAACCTTAAGCGCCCTCTGTCTCTCGTTCAAAAGGGTCCACTCAGGACTATTCTCTGGATATTTCTTCATTAACTCCCTTACTTTACGTCTACTTTCAACTAACATCCTAAGTAAACCTGGATATAATCCCTCGGGTGACTTTCTAAACTTGTAATTAACCTCAGGCGCTACGTGGCAATCATCACAATCCCCAAGTACTAGCGTATCTGGTGAAACATTATACTTCATCATGATGCTCGGGTACATGCTTGAGAAGTCTATCACGGCAATGTCCTCATGAAGACCAGGCCTTGGCTCAAGCACGACAGCGCCCTTATAGGTCTCGTAGGGTCTCTCCTCACGATTAGGCGCTAACTCGCCTCTCTTAACAGCCTCATAAAATATCATCCACTCAACCCTAGCACCCACACTAGCCGCACCTACTTGATCCAGTGGAAGCCCTGATATTGAGGATAATTGAATAGCAAATGGAAGAAGTTTCTCAGCTAAGCCGTAAGTACTGACCACATCATCCCTGGCATACTTAAGTAGTTGATCACGCTTAGACTTATCATCCCAGTACTCATGTATTCTGTGGCCAGGTATTAAAACACGTTCATCCCTCTTCATTATTCCAAAAAACTCCGCAGCTCTATCAAGACTTTTCACCTTTATCTCACCAACCTCCTCAATGAAGTTATATAGGTCGACATTTGCTCTGCCAATTATTGACCAGTGGCCATAAACGCTGGGTTCAGGTGGATTACTCATCCTGGATAGGGCCAGCCTAACGCCGATTCTCGAGGATCTATTAACTAGGTAAGGCCAATCAAAACCATTATTATTATAACCAACCACAACATCAGGGTCGTACCTCTTAAAGTAATCTAGGAATTCCCTAATTATTTTAGCATCGTTCTTATCATCATTCACCACAAACATTTTAACACCATCCTCTTTGGTCATCGTTGATATTATTATCACGGGGTCCCTGTCAGGATTTGGCATACCCCTTGGGTTGTAAACCTCAATATCAAATGCAAGGATCTTGAAACTAGGTAATTTATGTTCTTCAATCATCCTAGGCCTTGTTTTAGCAAGACAAACCAGGTCAACCTGGTAATTACCCTTAGTTTCCTCACACTGATCAACAACAACCCAATTGCTCGGCTTAATACCCATATCCAGTAAGTACCTCTGTGAGAACCTAATGTCGGCCTCAAGTACATCCTCGACACCTGGAACCTCAGCAGCGAGTTCCCTAAGTTCCCTAACCTTCTCAGGAATTGTCGCAATTACCTTAATAGCATCAACCTCATTACTAAATAACCTACGCTTAACAATCTCCACATTCAATACCTTACCCTCCAACTTACGCTTAACGTTAGTGAATACATTATTGACATCGCCTGACGGTAATACATAGAAGTAAGGTCGAAAGGATCTATCAAGAACAAGAACCCTTTTATCATCGTTAGTAATACCAAATAATCTAAGCTCTGGTGCGTTACCGACAACACCATATGTTACGTCCAATAACCAGAATGTTAATTCCATTATTAAGTTAGTAAAGAACAAATATCTTAAACTTACTCTTCATGAATTAATTTAAAGCAACTACGTAGTTAATCCTTTCCTTTTAGATGGGTAATCTTGGATCCCCCTTAATGACCTTAGCCACTATCAATGTTGATGTTCTCTCAACCTCCTCCATATTCATTATCTGCTCAAGTATCCTAAGAATCTCATCCTTACCACTAGCCCTAACCTGCAATACAAAGTCCCACTCACCAAATATGTAATAAACAATAGTCACGCCACCAATACTCGCCAACTTTTGGCCAACCTTCTCGTGGTAACCAGGACCGTACCTAGCCTTAACTAATACCACAGCCACATAATCCTTACCCATTTTCTCAGGGCTTAACTTGGCGTGACAGCCAAGTATTATGCCAAGTCTCTCAAGCTTCTTAATCCTATAGTAAACCGTTGATTTTGAAATCTTCAGCTTATTAGCCATTTCATCGAGGGTTATCCTGCAATCATCCTGCAACATCTTTAAAATTTCAATATCGGTCTGGTCTATCTCCTCGGTTATTGACATCAATGAAGTATCCAGTGAACTCATTTAAAAAACATTCGCTTGTTATAAAAATATTCATAACGCACATAACCACTTTACATAATTATCTTTTCCACATACCTATTTAGAGATCAATTAACCATGATGATGATCATAAAAGCGTAAATAATTCATGCATACTTAAACCCTGAAAAAACATGAATGCTATAGAGTAATTAATGAATTAATCAAAGAAAATGTTTTTATATTAGTTATCAACGATTGTTCAGCACAAAAGACCTTCTTTGGTGATGACCATGTCAAGTAGACAAACACCTGGATTGAGTAAGGATGAAACGGACGAGAGAATAAAGCAGGCCCTATATTACCTAACGAGGGTTGTTCAGGACATGGGTATACCTAGAAATATTAGAAGGGCCGCCAGTGAGGCTGTTAGGATATTAATGGACCCAAACATGAGCCCAGGCCTAAAGGCTTCAACGGTTATTAGTATACTCGATGATGCATTGGCGGACCCAAACATGCCACTTTTTAGTAGGGTTATTTTCTGGCAGGTAATTTCATTACTTGAACAGATTAAGGACTCAGTATAATTTAAGTCATGTCACTCAGTAAGTCCTTTATTAATCCCTTACCAAATAAGGTCTCAATCATTAACCTAGCACTAGCAATAACTTCCTTAGCTCTCTCATACTCCTCCTTCCAGGTTAAGGACCTCCTAGCAACACCCAGTTCAGCAGCCTTAACAGCAACAGCAGCAGCAACTCTTGGGTAGAAGTCCCACTCCTCCATCGTCGGTAGTATCTTGTCCTCACTCAATTTATCACCAACGAAATTCGCTATTTCCTGAGCAGCGGCTATTATCAATTCATCAGTTATCGTCCTAACCCTAGCATCCAGCGAACCTCTGAAAACGCCTGGAAACACCAGGGAATTATTCACTTGATTAGGGAAGTCGCTCCTACCTGTAGCCACAACCTTAGCACCAGCCTCCTTAGCCTCCCAAGGCCAGATCTCCGGTATTGGGTTTGCTAGGGCAAAGACTATTGGGTCCTTATTCATTGACCTAACCCACTCCTTCTTAATCACGCCGGGTCCCTGAACAGATGCTGCAACCACGGCATCTATCCCTACAAGAGCCTCCTTAATACCGCCCTTCCTCCTCTCAGCATTAGTCTTTATTGCTAAGTCATACTTCCAGGGATTAGTAAGCATTAGTTTATCCATGTCCTCTCTCTCAGGGTGTAGTATTCCCTTACTATCAACGAGTATTATATTACCTGGCTTAACACCGTACTTAATCAATACCCTGGCAGCGGCTATGTTCGATGCACCAGCGCCTATGAATGCTATTGTTGAATCCTCGATCTTCTTACCAACGACCTTAAAGGCATTTATTAGACCGGCCAATATTGCACCGGCTGTTCCCTGTTGATCATCATGCCAAACAGCAATCTTCAGCTCCTCCCTTAATTTCTCGAGTA
The DNA here is from genome assembly GCF_000190315.1 of Vulcanisaeta moutnovskia 768-28. Taxonomy (NCBI): domain Archaea; kingdom Thermoproteati; phylum Thermoproteota; class Thermoprotei; order Thermoproteales; family Thermoproteaceae; genus Vulcanisaeta; species Vulcanisaeta moutnovskia. The sequence goes on along the minus strand of NC_015151.1, from coordinate 1,755,393 downwards.
TGTGGAAACACTTTGGTGACTCAATATCCTCTAGGTTAATACCACCGAAGGCAGGTTCTATTGTCTTACCAATATTAACAATATCGTCCTGCGTCTTAACCCTTACAGGTAATGGTACTGCATCAACACCGCCAAGGTACTTAAAGAGGAGCGATTTGCCCTCCATGACTGGCATCGCCGCCTCTGGACCAACATTGCCAAGCCCAAGTACCCTACTACCATCAGTTAAAATCGCAATTGCGTTCCACCTCCATGTGTACTCAAAGGATTTATCAACATCCGCATTTATCTCCTTTGAAACCGCAGCGACACCCGGCGTGTACCATATTGAGAAATCCTGTAAACTCCTAACGGGTACCTTCGGTAATATCATTATCTTCCCCCCATACCTTCTTGATGCTTCAATGGCTATCTTAAACCATTTACTTGACTCCTCGCTCATCGCGAAATGCACAACTTAAGGATTTATATTGATTTCTGAATATGAATTCGGCAATTGATCAATATAGAAATTATATGAAAAATATTCAACTGAATACAGATTCATTAATTCAATCCTTAATTACATGAACACTTTCCCTAGGTATTAAAAGTAAAACCTTATCGCCAGGCTTGAAGACACTACTCGATATTGCCGTTAAAGACAGGTTATTACCTATCGAAACCAATAATTGATACCCAAATCTACTCCTAATTACCTCATTAACAACACCCCTAAGCACATTATGACCATCAATATTAACACCTTCATCCCTAGCGACCCTAATCCATTCCGGCCGTACACAAACATAAACCTCACCATCAACGTACTCATCAATACGTAACTCAATCTCATTACTAAGCCTAACGATACTGCCCTCCGCAATACCTCTGATTATGTTTTGAAAACCGAGGAATTTAGCTGTGAAAACCCTGCTTGGTTTATTAAATACCTGCTCAGGATTTCCCTCCTCTATTATCCTGCCCTCCCTCATAATAAATACCTTATCAGCCAGTGAGTATGCCTCATCCCAATCATGAGTCACGTGAATTACCGTAATACCATACCTCCCAGGCAATTCCCTCAGCATAATCATTATCCTATCCCTAGTCTCTCTATCAAGCATTGAGAGAGGCTCATCCAGTAGTAGGACTTTAGGTCTAATAACGAGCGCCCTAGCCAACGCAACCCTCTGCTGCTCACCACCACTTAAATTAACTGCCCTCCTATTGAGCAAATAATCAATACCTAAGTCCTTAGCAATCTCCTGAATAAGCCTACGCCTATCCTGCCTTGGCACACCTCTAAATCTAAGCCCATACTCAATATTCTCATAAACAGTCATATGGTCAAAGACCGCGTATCCCTGTGGCACATACGACACATTACGGGACTCTGGCGGCTCCCTAGTCACATCAACACTATCAATCAATATATTACCCATACTAGCCCTATAAATACCTGCAATTACCTTAAGCAATGTGCTCTTACCTGATCCTGTTGGCCCAAGAACCACATTATACGTCTCACGCCCAAATACAGTACTTATGGGGCCTAGGGTAAAGTATCTAAGCCTTGTGACAACCCCTCTCAACTCAACCATGTTAGGCATGACCACCACCTATACTAATTAAGACCCTGTAGATTACGAAAATTACGAGAATAACCGCGACAAGAGCCGCTGAAAACTCCACGGCATTTACTAAACCAATACCTACGTAACTCTCATAGATATAGACAGAGGCTGGGTAAACAAGATTCTTACCAAATAGTACATAGTATGCAACAATAAACAGGGCACCAGCCTCAGAGACCGATCTTGCCCATGACAAAATGGCGCCGGTCGCCATCGACCTCCAGATTCTCGGGAGTATTACTGAAGTGAAGACTCTTAGTGGACTTGCACCCAGTGTTCTTGCGACAGCCTCCATCTCAGGATTTATCATTACAATTGATGACTCAACAACTCTTATGTAGTATGTCGATGAGAGGAAAGCCACGGCAGTTGTGGCCCCCCAAAGCGTATTTATGAAGTTAATACCGTGCGCCTTCAGGATAGAGCCAAGTCCGTAGTATGATGCGAAGGCCAATACAACCATTATTCCAACTATTATATGCGGTATCATTATTGGTATGTCAATCACAGCATCAACAATACTCTTTAGGTGGAAGTTGTATCGAGCCATTACGTAGGCTATTGGTGTCCCCATGATTATGGCTATTAAGGCTGATAGTGTTGACATGGTCACAGTAACCTCAATGGCCTGTATGAAACTCATTACGGATAAAGCCTTAGGTATCAATGGGAAACCAAGCACTATAAGTAGGGCTAGTGGGTATATTATGAGAATTGAGAAAATAAATACGGAGATTAGTAGGATTAGGATTATGGGTATGTTTGATTTTAATGAATGCATACCTTTAATTCCCTTAGCCTTGGCTTGGGAATATGGATGCATACTGTGGGTACTGGCTTAGGGGCGCAACAAAGGGTTTAATTGCATTAGGCACAGCGCTGTAATTACCATATACAATACCGGGTATTATGGGTACAATACCATTCTCCTCAAGTATCTTCTGACCAATTGGACTATAGAGCAGTAATAGGAAGTATTCAGCAGCCTGCTTATTTGGTGCCTGGAATGGTATTGTTATTGTGTAAACCACTGGATTGCATGCAAAGGTCTTTGTGACGCCATTCTCGGTCCAGGTAACACTAACCTGGTGGTAATAATTGACGTAACTTAGATTACCGAGGTTTACGAAAGGCGGTAATGTTATGAATACGGTATTGTGATAAGTCTGCGTTTGTGGTATTGCATTGCTCTCGTAGGCTGATAATATGAAGTCCACCTGCCCAGAGGTCATTAGTGTTAGTAGGTCTATCTCTGTATTCCTCATCATGTACTTACTTGGGTTTCCATAAATGGCGTTGTAGAGGTACGATGCATTATTAAAGAAAGCAAGTCCTGCGAGCTTAACGACACACTGTGCTTGGTAACCAGATGGATCCGTGAATGGGTTTGAAACACCAACTACAGTGCTTGAGTTAAGGGCTATTATCTGCCATATTTTCTGCCAGGTCTCGTTATACTGTGCAGATAATGGTGGATACGACTGAGCCTGTTGCCATAGTTGATAAACCTCCTGACCAGCAGTGGTGTTTAGGTCAACTATTATGACCATTTGTGTTATTCCAAAGGCTATCTCATAATTAGTGTAGTTGGGGAATAGTACAGAAGGTATTGTCGTAGTATCCGCAGAAGCCACAACACTGAATTGCTGAGTAGTTGCCTCAGTATGTGCAACCTCACCACTGCCCTTAAACATGGCAGGGGCTATCGTTATGCTTGGATACATGCTCTGCATAACATTAAGTATATCACCAAAGGCAAACTTTAGTGTACCAGCAGCACCAACTGCAAAGGGTGCCGTTGATACCGTAGTCGTAGTAGTGACGGGGGTAGTTACATTAGTTGTGGTGGTTACATTAACGTATTTAGTAACAGTAACTGTCTTAGGCGGCATTACTGCATAACCAATCGCTATACCAACCACAAGACCCACTATTAATCCAACGACTAACCAAACGGTTGTGCTCGCCATACACCTGAATCGATTTTTGCCTGTATTAAAGTTTTATTTTTTATCTGATAATTGATAATAACTTTCATTTTTAAATAAACTATAATCACTCTGGCGGTATCTCAGTATATGCCACAGATATGTCAATGCCGTATTTCCTAAGATTAACATGACGTGATACTAAATACACGATTATTCCTAGTATTACTGCGCCGAGTTCTACTCCGTAGGCCAGCCAATTACCACCCCAAATCTGTGGATAGGCTAGGAATTCATATGTTATGTATGCCATTACGCCCACCATCAATACACCAAATACTGTTAAGATTGCCCTGGACCTACTACCCATATTGAATGATGAGTATCTAAGTGTTGCTATTATGATAGCGGCGATGCCAACGACCATATAGTATATTATTGCCTCAACAACAGCACCGTACAATGCTGTAAATGTATTATAGATAAAACCAGCTGCGGCTATTAACGCTGCCGTTATTACCAAGTCAAATGTATGCGCGTATATTGGTGTTCCGAATCTTGGGCTTATGTAGGCGAAGAGGCTTGGCCAAACCCTATCAAAGGCAAGGGCAAACCAATACCTAACAACAACAATAGCACCATAAGCTAAAACCGCCAAGTACCAAACAACAGATGCGATGCCTATGAACCAACTTAATGCCACATTGTGTGAGGCAACCATTGCCACGGTCCAGAAATTAATAATACCGTTGAGGTTTGGATTTGATAATGCGGCTGTCACGAAATTAAAGCCCAGTGAATAATACATTGCCTCAAAACCGAGGGTCAGGAATACTAATGAGAATAGGAATGCCATAGGCACGTTCCAGTGAAGTGCGTTCTTACCCTTTATTTCCGTTGCTATTGCAGGCCCAGCATTTAACCATGGGTAGACGTATATTGCGAAGAAAGGTAGTAACATTAGTATTGTATTCATGGAGAAGAAAGGACCAGAATAACCATGAGCCACGCTCAGGTATGTATAACCGGGTGGTAGTAATGAGGATACTGCATTAATAACTTGGGCCTTGGGCATAATGAAGAGTATCGCCATGGCGATTAGCAATCCGAGCAATGATACTGAGGTTAATATAGTCATTAACTTAATACCATACTTAGTCCCTAGGATGTTTGTAAGCACAATTACCGCAAAGAAGACTATGCCTATGCCGACCTCTTGAATTGGTGTTAATGATACATTAATACCAAGTATTGGTAATACCGATTCTATTTGGAAAACCGCTGCAAATGCTATTAGTGCATAATACGTTAGGCTCTCTATTATAAAACCAAAAATAAGACCGTTTGTTAGCCATGCTAATTTTGACCCTAGAGCTCTGCCTAGCCATACGTAGTCCCCGCCAACCCTTGGTATGTGCCTAATTAGTGTTGAGTATACGATGACTTGGGGTATTGCGAATAATGCGGCTATTAATGAGGCATAAACAAGGTTCGCACCCGCCACAGTTGGTAGGGCAGCCAAAGTAAAACCAACAGTAGCCAAGGCAGCACCAATTGACATGTTGGCAATATTTATTGAAACGGCATCCCAAAAACCAGCCGACTTAACTAAACCCGTGGATTCCCTAACAAAGACTTGGTATTCCTTATCCATCATTATAATAGTTATTTTAAATAATTTATAAATTCTCTGTTCATTATTATCGTTTATTGTTTAATCAAATTATTAAACAATAGATTTAACGCATACTTTAAAAATAGTATGTATTATAAACATGCCGTGTTTGAAGTCGAGGTCAAGTATAGGGTTCCGGGTCACGATGTGATTAAGGAGAAATTGAAGGCATTAAACGCTAAATTTCTCGAACATACTGAGGAAACTGATATCTATTTCAATAGTCCAATAAGGGATTTTGCGAAGACCGATGAGGCGCTCAGGGTTAGGATTTATGGTGATGGTACTGTAGTACTAACGTATAAAGGGCCTCGTATTGGTGGTATTGGGAAGACACGTGAGGAGCTGAGCGTAACCGTTAATGACCTCGAAAGCCTTCTAGAAATCCTTAGGAGACTTGATTTTAAGGAGGTTGCTAGGGTTATTAAGAGGAGGGATATTTATAATTATGAGAATTTTACGATATACATAGACATTGTTGAGGGCTTGGGGAATTTCGTTGAGGTTGAGACTATGGTAAATGATAGGGAATTAATAAATAAGGCTACGGAGGAAGTTCTTCAGCTTGGTGATAAGCTAGGACTTAGGAGGGATTGGATTGAGAGAAAGACGTACCTTGAATTAGTACTTGAGAAGAATAGTATGAATAAACCTTAATAATCATGGCTATAGCATTAATTGTGCAATTTGATAATGTCATAATCATTGAGGACAGGTACAGGAATTATTATCCCATATCAATTAGTACACCGCTTAGTGACATAGTAATAGGTGGTCTTCGTTACTATGAACATATAGTACTGTGGCTCATGAGTCTAGGGTATGATGCTAATATCTACGTAATAACCCGCAATTACTTAGCAAAGTATTGGCGAGGAATTGCCGAGTCACTACTGACAAGGCTCAACATGAAGTACTCAATAAGGTACTTAGATAGTATTGAGGATATTAATGGCCCATCCCTCATAATTCACACATCATTAGTTCCACAAATAGACACATTAAATAAAATATTAAGAAATGTTAGTGCAGGGACTGAGGTTAGGTGTGACGATAGGGTATTAATTAATGTCGTGAATGATAGAGGTAATGAGACGAATAGGGACGTAATTAATAATTGTGATTTGCTAATGAATAATGGTATTTGGTCAGTAATTAAGTGGAACACGGAGTTACTCCGCAGTAATTCCAAGTATTTAATAAAGTTGCTTGGTAGTAAGAACCTGGATTCCGATATTTCAAGTAATGCAATTATTGATGAAAGGGCTGGTGATGTAATAACAATAAACTCCACAGTAGAACCCCTGTCCTATGTTAAGGGTCCTTCATTACTAGGACCTGGTTCTAGGGTATTGCCCCATGCATACATTAGGGAAGGCACTGTTCTATACATGAATAATGCCGTTGGTGGTGAGATTAAGAATTCAATAATGGACGTGAACAGCCTTAAGGAACACTTTAGTTACTTAGGTGATTCTTACGTGAGTAGGTGGGTGAATATCGGAGCTGGTTCTGTAACGTCTAATTTGAAAAACACTATTGGTGATATTAGGTATATGGGTATTGATACGGGCATGATTAAGCTTGGCTCAATAATTGGTGATTGGGTTAAGGTTGGGATTAATACATCAATAATGAGCGGCAAGTACATTGGGCAGGGAAGTAGTGTTGTTGGTTTTGTCCGGAATAATATACCACCATTTAATATGTGCATAAATAATGACTGTGAGAGGTTTAGGATTGATAAGGTTATTGAGGTTTACAGAAGATTTGTGGAATTAAGGAGGTCTAGCATTAATGAAATGGAGATTTCATTGATTAAGGCTGTTTATGACGCATCACTCCATGAACCTCCTCCTTAACTCTCTCTTTTCCAACTCATGAATTACGAGCACCAACTTATCAACGTCATTTATCTTTGGCAGGAACTCCTCAATATCATCAATCCTAACCCTACTTGACAATGCCAATACTGCTAATTTACCATGCTTACTAACTAGCTCTGCCGTCTTACCTATGTACTGAATTAACTCATTGTCATCAGACTTAGCCCTACCTTCTCTCCACCTCTCCACAATCTGCCTAATCTTCTCTTCATCAATCTTTAACGCGCCAAGTCTTTCCGAACCACACCTGGGGCACTTGGGTTTTTCTGGCAGGTCTTTGTTCCTAGCTGAACCAACCCAACCACAGTTAAGGCATACTAAGGTCATTGATTCATTTAGTAGCCTAGCCTTAACACTCTCCCTAACCAACTTGTCAAGTCTTTCCGGCGCCATTACCTCTAGTCTATGGCTTATCTTATCCACGATCTCCCTACTCATTGGGCTAAACTCACTCCTTTCCATCGTTATTAACTTCCTCTCACCATTAGCTAATGACTTTAGGAATAAGTACGTATTATCCAGGTCGAAGTCCCTCGTTAATACCTCCTTAAGGGTTTCCGTAAATACCGGCGACCCTCTATAAAGCTCTACAAGGTTCGTTATCGCTAAGTCACTTAATTCCCTGTCTTTCCTAATAACATTGAATCTCCGGGCAACATGAACAAACTTTCTCTTGAAAATACCAGTCCTTGTTATCGCCCTCATTGCATAGTCAATGAAAACCTTATCATCCATGTTAGCTATATCCATTATTGTGTGTACAATTAGTGTTGTGTCAATACCAGGCCTTGGCAATTGTAGGATAACGGCATAGGCATCCTGCTGAACACCAACTGGATAACCAAGTCTCTCAGTAAGTACCTCACCAAGTATTCTGGCTATTGTCCTGTTAACTAACGTACCACCATGCGTATACAATATTATTAAATCACCAACACGCTCAAGAAGAATGAGCCTATGCGATGGCATTGGAACACCACTTTCAAGATGCTCCATGACCCTATCAATAACATACTTAATAGTATCCCTAGAAATGCCTAGCTTCGTTGCGAAGACCTCACTGGTCGCTTCAGGACCAACCTTAGTAATGTAATTACTTATCTCCTCCTTAATACTACCAACATCCTGCGCGACCTCAAAGGGTACTGGAATCTCCTCACCAACCCACGATGGTATCGCACCAACAGTATCCTTAGCAGGGGCTACATAGATAGTTTCACCAACAATTTTCTGCAAAACCCAAACACCACCTCTAAACACGAATTTTACGCCGGGCTCCCCATACTCAGCCACAAAAGCCTCATCAAGTACTCCAATGGGTTCCTCATTGGCTTGGTTAATCACCAGGTAATGCTTCTCGTCAGGTATCATGGACATTTGGCTAAAGAAATATCTATACATTTCCCTCCTAGCCCTGAAACCACTTGGCTTAAGTACGACTCCCTCATCCTCAATGAAGTATGCAAGCCTTGGGTTGAGGACCTCACTCATGAACCTCAATACACCCTTAAGCTCCTCAACTGATAACTTCCTGTATGGGTAAGCCCTACTTATTAAATCATAGAGTTCATCAATGGGCCACCTATTCTTAATCATTAATAGGCTAACTATTTGATGAACAAGCACGTCATAGGGCTTATCAGGTATTTGCGTAGCCTCAAGAAGCCCAGACTTAGCCCTATTAATTATTGCCACAGCCTCAAGCGTATCATTTAGATCCTCAGTTATTACAACACCCCTTGGTACCTTATCAAGCCTATGACCGCTCCTACCAATCCTCTGAACAAGCCTAACCACTTGGTGAGGCGATAAGTATTGGATTACGAAATCCACACGACCAATATCAATACCAAGCTCAAGACTCGACGTGGCTATTACGGCCTTCAACTTACCGTCCTTAAAGGCCCTCTCCGTGGTTATTCTCGAAACCTTAGACAAGGAACTATGGTGTATACCTACGGAATCATAACCAAGCATGGCAAATCTATACATTAATAGCTCGGCCATTGATCGTGTATTCACAAAAACTATTGTAGCGCCATTCTTACTCACTAAGTCCCTAATGAGCCTAAGTCTTGCGATTGCATCTGGGTATAAATAAACGTTCTTAGCTACCTCCTCATCCTCACTCGTAGTTTCTGGACGAACCACATCCAGCTGCATCTCCCTAACAATACTTGACTGTACTATGTCACACTCATCGTCATTACCGACGAGGAATTTTGCAACCTCCTCAGGACTGCCAACTGTTGCTGACAAACCAATTATCTGAGGCTTCCTACCAATCAACCACTTAATCCTCTCAAGGGTTAAGGCCAGTTGTGTGCCTCTCTTATCCTCGGCAAACTCATGAATTTCATCCACTATTATCCACTTAAGCTTTGTTAAATGCTCCCTCAACCTCTTACCAGCTAGAATTGCTTGGAGTGTTTCGGGAGTTGTTATGAGCATCTGCGGCGGATCCCTACTTTGCTTAACCCTATCACTCTGATCAGTATCCCCATGCCTAACACCAACCTTAACACCGATTTTCTCACCCCACCAAACAAGCCTATCAAGCAGGTCCCTATTTAACGCCCTAAGTGGCGTAACGTAGAGTATGTATATACCCTTATCAATAAATTCGCCCTTATCCATACCCCACCTAAACATTGAGAGTACGGGCAGTACCGCGGCCTCCGTCTTACCACTACCTGTTGGTGCTATTATTAGTACATTACGACCATTAAGTATCCTTGGAATAGCCGATTTCTGGGGCTCCGTAGCCCTTAGGAAACCCCTCTCAACAAGTGCCGATTGAATTATAGGATGAAGTAACTTATAAACATCATCTAACTCCTTGACAGATACAGAAACTTCAGCACTATGGCTATTCATTGTACCAACACTATACAATTAACACCATGGGCCCTACCCATTTTAAACCATTTGCTTCAGTTAAAGTGAAAGTCAAAACCACGAAACTTATAAATAAAGGGTACATAGTATTTCATAAATATTATTTTTTGCGGTGGCGTAAACCTAATATTGATTGGTTATCAATCAATAACAATGCTTAAGTGCAGTGCATGTGGTTCGGTTAAGGTAACTGTTTTGATCAATGGAAAGCCGTATTGCACGTATTGTGGAGCAAAGATACTTAGGACGCACCTAGTAAGGACATTACTAAATATGAAGAAGGAGGGACTAATTACATCAATAATAGACGTGGAAAGTTACGAAGACCCCTAAAGGAAAACTAAAATAAAACCCAACATCTATTTCCTCAAGTGATGAATAAGCATAGTCTATCGCCCATGGTATTACTGCTCGGAGTGACCCTAGTTCTTTTGATGAACATAACAATAACCCATGCAGAAGCCGGCGTGGTCACAAGCCAAATAAATAATGGTATTAGAGAAGCCCTGGAAAAATGCAAGGTGAACCCATATACCGTGTCTATCACGTCAATCACACCAACAATACAAAATAACACAGTGATCATAGATGCCACACTTAGTAATAATTATAACCTTGAAATAACAATGAACTTAACGAATAAGTTAATACCAATTAATGACATAAACGTAGTTGTAATGAACCGTAATTCAATAATTTGTGGTTCATCAAATATCACAATAAGTAATCCATCAACTAATTATAGCAATACTATTGTAAAGGCAAATCATTTTATTGAGATAATATCATACACAGGGTCTTCGCCAATGACAACCAGTAGCACAAATACAGTGGTAGTGTACGGCACAAGCATAAGCTCTGTAATAGTCATATTAAATATGACAGCTTACACAGGTAATATAGTGTGTAGCACGGGATCCCCATTAACACCGATTTACATTGTTGCGCCCAGTAGATCAATACCACTTATGTACATAATACAACCATCAAGACCCATCACATCACTACTATGCAGATATAGTCAAACATTAGGTAGTAGCTACTTATTAATGGCTATCCTTATAGGAATAGCGGCCGCATTACTTTACGAAGCAGTATTAATAATAGTGATGAACCACCTAAAAAATACTTAATAGCCAATCACCTAAGGCCCTAAATGCCTTGGCTCTATGGGATAACCTATTCTTAATGTCAATACCTAACTCAGCGAAGGTTTTGTCATAATCACTCGGTATGAATATTGGGTCAAAGCCAAAGCCCTCAGAGCCCCTGGGCTCCATAGCTATATTTCCATACACAACACCAGTAAATAGCTTAATAATTGCCTTAGGGCCGCATAGACCAACCACGGATTTGAAGTATGCCGTCCTATCATCAACACCACTCATTAGTTTTAAGATCCCCGTAAGCCCTATCGTCTTGTAGACATAGGATGAGTACGGTCCTGGGAAACCATTCAGTTTATTTATGAAAAGGCCGTCATCCTCAACTACGAAATAGTCACCAGTATTGCCATTGCATATTTCCTTTAGGGCATTGCTAACGATATCTTCAAGATTATCACTTTGAATTTCAACCTTCCTATGATTGGTATCAATTAGGAGATCTATGCCGAATTCCTTAAGTACCAGGGATGCCTCACGAAACTTAGCCTTATTACTTGTAACGAAGAATACCCTCATAGTCTCATTTTACGTTGAAATGAAAAATTTATATTTTTAAGGTATTTTTAACTCACTGTAGATTAACGCCACTATAATCAAGTACCTTCTTTAATAAGTCGCTCTCTGGAGGAACTCCTATAAACTCAACATTACCAACGTCCTGATCCTCCCTCTTAAGGACCACAGTCGGTACGGCAGTCACCTGATACATATCTGCAATATCACCCTCTTCATAGGCTTCAATAGTTACTGATATGACCTTACCCTTACTGTCATAAGCAAACATGTTAGCCATTAAGACGGCGTATGGGCAGTATGGGCATGATGGCGTAACCACTGTCATGACCTCAACCTTCTTACTATTGCTTGAATTTAGTAGAGCTTCGAGCCCCTTCTTAGTCCTTGGCCTTAACTTGGTTTCACCGACGGATATCCTTACTATGGTCTCTATGAATGCTCGAACTTCCTCACCGAGCGGCGCGCCTAAGTACTTAATTGCACCATCCAGTAGGTATATGACGGGAACTCTTTGTGGTTCAACATTATACTTTGTGAATGTCTCATTGTTTTCCTCGTATTTTACCTTCCTCAGTATTAACTTACCAGGGGGTGCTAATTCAGCGAGTAAGTCCAGTAGTTCCTCTGTTGGTACACACCAATTAGTGTCCCTGTTACCACAAGTATTGCTTGTGAAGAATAAGACCTCAACCGGATTCTTCATCTGTGACAGTATCTCCTTTATTATTTCCTTAGTCTCTTCATCAACCTCTATGTGCGGTACCTCTACTGCGCCTTGTGATTTTTCGAAGGGTGTTGCGGACATTCTATCTTCGTAGGAAGTAACCCCTATAAAAAGTCTTTTTTCCACTTATTTTCAATAACAAAGGTTTCATGCCCTCCTTGACCTCTTCTTCCTAGACCTTCTCCTTTTACCCTTATTACCCTTAGAAGATTTACTTCTCTTCCTCCTGCTTCTCTTTCTCCTTGACTTTCTGATTTTCTTAGTCTCCTCCACCTCACTCGATACCTTATCAACTAATTCCTTAATTACGCCATTAGAGACCCACATACTTATCTTGCTTGCCTCATTATCTATTAAATCGTTGATTAAGGACTGACCAACCTGATCTCCACCCACTAGTAATACCTTAGTTAACGCCTTGCCCGTATTAAGAGTAATAATTCCAGAAAACTCCTCATTAAGCTTCTCCTTGATATACTTCCTCAATTTCCTATACTTCTCCTCACTAAAGCCCTTAACGTATAGAGCCTCTAATATGAAAGTAGGTTCATCCCTAATAAAGATGAACTTCAAATCATCACCTCCAATCTCCTTAATTACGTCCACATCATCGGCAATCAATAAGAACTAATAAATCTTATCTAATGACATTAAAAATTAACCAGGTCAGTACTTAAAGGATTCCTCATTAGTCAGGGAGGTGAAGCATCATCACACGGGAGTATAAGACAACCCTGCTTATAAATGCTTTTATATAAATTAGTTAAGGGCTAATAATGATGAAGAGGGACTTAAGTGCTGATTGGATGAAGATGAATCCACGAACTGATAAAATTAAACTTACACGAGCCCCAGATGACTGAGTAAGTCGTATGCGTTGTACTCAGGGGCTAGCTTAACATAGGCCTTCTTCTCACCAGTCATTGTTATTAATGTATTCACACTCTCCACCTTAACATTATACGTCTTCTCCACATAATCCCTAATCTCCTTCTTAGTAGTGTTCCTAGGAACAACAATCGTTATCTTATTCTCCCTCTCAGCAAGCCTAAGGCTCTTCTCTGTTAGTACGAACCTCACGATCATGCCACCTCACCCCATAAATAGACCCTTACGTAACTCCTCAATAGCACTCGAGGTCCATAGTGTTAACCTACCAGGGACACCACCAGGCGCTAGATACAGCACGCCTAAGTTTCTCACAGGAACAACATCAACGCCAGGTAGGTTCCTTGCCACCTTAATAATCGATGCATCAGTGGATGAAACAACAATTAACAAACTCTTCCCCTCCTTATACCTCCTACCCCTCATCTTACCCTTACCAGACCTAATCCTAATCCTCTCAGCAACCCTCTCAATATCATCCCAAAGACCCAATGATTCAAGCGACTTCTTCAAATCAGCCATAACACTAATTCTCTCAAAATCATCATTGACAATAAGTGGTATCTGCGGAACCTTATCAACAGTATGACCCCTAGCAATTACTAGGTCCTTTATTGCCGTAGCGGCTATGGCGGACCTAATGGCCTTCCTACGCTCCCTCTTATTAATCCTCTCATGAAGAACCTTCTCAACCTTAGGTGGATGTGCCCTCCTACCCTTAACAACGTTTGGCGCTAACCTAGCGGTTGGCCATAGGCTACCCTTAACCCTAGGAACCCTGGCAATACCAAGCCCTATACCAAAACTCACTGCCGTGGTCCTCTTACCAGCCATTGGATCTGTTCCCTTGGGCTGAAGCCTAGCCGTCAATGCACTTATGTAGGCCCTGAGTATTAAGTCAGGTCTTATGGGTTCGAAGAATTGGGAAGGCAATTCTATTTCATTAATAGCATTACCATTTATATCGAATACCTTCACAACACTTGGTACATTATACAAAGGCCTTATTAATGGTGACATGTCTAGGGATACCATGCTCATGCACCCTGCAGTGGCTGTGTTGATAACCAGACTATTTGAACCTTACCAGTTGGGTATGTTGGCGGTCTAGGTCTTACTGGGAACCTAAGTGTCACAAGTCTCTTAACAATACCAGGTACTGAACCTTCAAGGGCCATGTAAGGTCCCTTAACTATACCATAATGCGGAAAGCCGGAGCTTGGGGTTACCTCAGCACCATTAAGACCTATCTTGAGTATCCTCTTGTTATACTCCGTCCTCTTATGCAGACCCATTTGACCAGGTCTTGGCGTTGTGAAGGCCAGAGCTGGGTTTTGCGGACCAATGGCTCCAATCCTCCTATAACCCTTCCTATGCTTGTGCCATTTTGGTAATATCTTAACGTTGAACCTCTTAACCACACCCTGTAATCCCTTACCCTTCGTTATTGCGGCGACATCAACATATTGACCCTCATTAAACACGTCGGTTACATTAATGTCCTTACCCAATATTGAATCAGCATACTTAATTAATTGATTAATATCATCAACACCACCAATGGGTATCTCCAGAAGCTCTGGGGTTTTCTTGCCAATGCCACTAAGTCTTGGTTGTGTTGCTACGAGGGCTCTAATCTCCGTAATTACATCCACATTATCAAGTATCTTCTTCATCATCTCCTCCTTGTTAAACTTCTCTGGAAGTGTTGGTATTTTCCTAGCAATGTCCTTAGGCACATCAGGCATCCAAACCTCGCCAAGGCTCAACTTTAGGTTTTTCCAGGGATCGTACGTGTAGGCCTTAAAGGCTATTACCTTAATTGGTGGTGAGTCCAATATTGTGACTGGCTTAATAACTTCCTTACTGTAGAAGGGACTCGTTGGCCTATCATCTATGAACACGGCATGCGCCATACCTGCTTTATACGCCACGAAACCAAGCAACATGGGCTTACCAGGCCGTGGATCTGGCCATACCCTGAACTTAGCCACTAGGGACTCGGCTCGCTTCCTTGGGTAGTAAGCCATGGATCCGCGCTTAGGCCTATGAATCTTTAAACCCATAGTTCAGCCCTACGTAGTCACAACCCTATTTAAAAATTATTAGTTCCCTGGACTAGGGCAACGAACCATGCAGGTGCCTAATCAGGTTTAGTATTGATAATACGGCTATCACGGCCTCCTCGGTCCTCACGGTTTCAACGCCCTGACCAGGTATGAAATTAATAAATGGATATTTCTTCAATGTATTCTCCATGCCCTCAGCCCTAAGTATCTCGTCAACTCCATGATAAGGTGATCCAAAGACCACGAGAAATCTATCCCCACTTAAAAAGTCATTAATTTGTTCTATGGCATTCTTAATGCTAATTCCCTCCTTACCCGTTAAAACCACATAACTATATTCATCAAACAATTTACTTACATCCATGACCTCTGATTCAAATCCCCAATAAATACTTAGACGGTCTCTTGGAACAACATGTGCCCTATACGTGTCATCCCTTGTTGTCGGCGCATCAATCTGAACAACGACCCTAGTACCCAGTGGCATTGGCCTTGGTACCTTAGCGTAAATGCCATCACCAATCTTGGCAATTGAGTAGTAACCATCCCACTTAATGACAATACCCTCCCTATACTCACCCCTTTCTGGCTTACCCTCAGGTGCATGATTAGGTGTCTTTAACGGTGGCAATAAGCCTACATACTTAAGATCCCTATCGAGTTTAAACAAGTCCTTTCTTAAGTATGGTGGCGTTGATAGATACCTCAGGTTCTTAACAATGAACTCAGCCTTATCCCTATCGCCAGCCAGCCTATGCCTATAAACAATAATCCTACTTACCTGGAATATCGCGGCACCCCTACCAATATAACCAATCTTTCTAATTGCCTCCCTATTGTCAGGAGACTCCGCAAGAAAGTCACTGGGTATTGCAATATCAATAATTGGTTTTAACCTTAATACCCTCATTTTAACATCACTAATCACTTATGGTTTATACCTCACTTCTTACCTCCCTTAGCCTGCTTACCCTGTTGCTGCTGCGATGAACCCGTCGCCTCAGTTAATGCCCTACCTAGTCTCCTCTCCTCTTCCTCACTCGTCATGAATAGACTTGTCCTTTGTCTACCTCCCACGAAATCTACAAGTATGGCCTTAATTTATAAGCTTTTTCACGTTTAGGATTTACCTTTAACTAAAAGTCTCGTCTTTTAGAGCGGGAATGAGGTCATTCCTTACCAAGGAGCCTCTTAAGGCCTGGGTAAATCTCGAATAACTGCTCCTGCAATGCCAATGAGTAGTACTGTATCACTATCTCCACAACCAGTATTAAGCCAATACCACCACCAAAGACACCGGCAATGTCGCCAAGGGCTGCAATTACGCCAACTATTAAGCCACTGATTATTGTTAACATCCTAATGTACCTATCGAGAAACCTAGCGATAACCTTAGTGCTCGGTCTAAAGCCTGGTATGTGCATACCACCCTGCACTATGTACTTTGCCTGATCCTCAGCGCTTAGACCCGCCAGGTTAACCCAAACAATTGCGAATACAACTGATAGTACGGCGTACATAATTATGTGAACAGCTATATACGTGGCATCTATGTTTCTAGGAACAACCGTGAAGTAATAGAGCAGTGAGTTGGGGCATGGTATTAGGCCTAGAGATGTCGAGTGCGCACAAGCCAGCCAGTTAAGGAATGGGTTAGTATTCGCCTTGTTATACGCGCTCCAGAGAAGTGTTAAGCCCTCACCTACTAAGTAAACAGTGTATGCGGTGAATATTATGGGTAGTACTGATACGTACATTAGCTTCAACGGCACTGAGTATCTATACCCCCTATACTGCACGAGTGCTACTGGTATTGAAACCTCCATTAACTCTAGGTACAATACAATTAATGCAAGGGCTATTGTCGCTATTAAGCCAGTTAGACTTGGGAAATTGACTTGATAAAGTATACTCATTAAGTAACTTAATTTGCCACCTATTGCGTAGTAAATGGCCGCTGCGAGGGCGGGTATGGCGCCATAGGGTATTACTGAGCCTGGTAAGATGAATGGTGAGAAGGCCATTGCGAACATTTGCTTAACTATGGTTACGAGGATGAATAGCGATATACCACTACCTAATCCCCAGCCCTTTGATATCATGTCATCCATTAAGATTATTATTACCGTGGCCACTAACAACTGAATAACTATTAGGGTTCCACCAAGGGCATTAACGGGGATTAACTGGCCACTGGTTACTAGGGCTATGGCTTCGAGAAGCCCAAAGACTATAGCAAGGAGCTTAAGTAACGCATTAAACTTGGCCTGATCTTCTGGATCCTCAAGATCTACATTGATCATATCCGAGAAAACGAGTATCTCAAGTATTATACCGGCGACGACTATTGGGGTTATACCCAACTGAGCCAGCGTTCCGAAGGTTATGCCTAGTATGGATGCTATGGCAGGTGATAGAAAGAATGATGGTGTCACTGGGCTTAACCCATAAAGTGGTGTTATCGACATTAGCAGGTAAACAGTTACCGCTAGAAACGTCCAGAATAGCCTTGAACCCATGCTCAGGGCTTCCCTGGGTTTGGGTACAGTCGGTATGAAACGCAGTATCGGCTCCACAGCATCAATGAACCTACGCTCACTATTAGCCATGCACTACCCCCCGTATTAATTCCACGGAACCTCCAGCAGCCCTGATCTTCTCCTCAGCCTTCCTCGAAACCCAAACAGCCCTAACAATCATGGGCCTACTGACTTTACCCCTACCCAGCAATTTATTAAAACCAATCTTTAATAAATCAACTACATACTTACCATCAACTACCTGCACCAAGCCCTTGTTAACCAATTCATCAAGCATTGAGTCAAGCTCACCAACATTAATACCAACCCTAGCCGCGACTATAGCCTCGGGCTGCTTAAACCCATGCTTACCAAAGAATGGATAACCACTCGAATCCTCGGCATACTTCATAACGAGCGACCACTTATGTTTATGGAGACCAGACTTACCCCTACCACCACTTGAACCACTCTTCCTATGCTGACCAACCCTACCCCAACCATGGGTTCTCGAACCCCTATACTTCCTAGACTTTCTCTCAAATCGCCTAACCATGACTACGATTGACTATTGAAACCCTTAATAAATTTTATGACCTTACCTGCACTATACGTAATAAATTATTAAGGTCCTACACAATAATTATTAATAACGCGGGTTATTAATTTATGGTTAAAATTAATGATTAAATTATAGCATCCTAAGTATCAACTCATTAATTGCAATGCCCCTATAACCCAGATCCCCACCTTCATTAAAGCCCTTCTTAATGCTCCTAAGGCCTCCTGATGGTGGATGAAGCCTAAAGACCGGTTTTAACTTAGGTATGCATAGCACCTTATTACCTGATTTAGGCCATGGCTTGTTCTCAGGGCATGCGAGTTGATTAACTTCACCCATTATGTACGCCAGCGCAAACTCATCAATACTTGACCAACCATACTTCCTAACCCAATCATCAGTTAGAGGCTTATTGCCAATTAACCTACCCCTCCTTCTTAGTAACTCAGTCAATGTATCGGCGTCTATCTCACCCCAGGTGACCCAGTCCTTAACAACATTAAGCATTCCCACGTATGATGGTCTCTCATCAATCACTGCGCATGTATACCTCCTCCTTAATCTAAGTAGATCAAGTGCTCTTTCAACATCTGGCGGTGTATCGGCTAATCCCTTAAGCCTTATCACTGCTATGCGTGTGTAAGGCGCCTCCTTACTATACCGGGCACTTTCCTGAACCTGCATAAACAACGCCCAGTAAACCTATAATTATTAAACTTTAGCCCTCCTGCGATTAGATGGAGAATGCATAGGTCTTCTTCAGGGCATCGTATGTAGCCTTGACCAGGTTGTGCGTTGTCCTCGTCTCGCCCCAGGTATATGACCAGATATCCTTAATGCCAGCTAGTCTAAGTACAACCTTAGCGGAATCAGCAGCGACGAGACCAACACCCTTAGGTGCTGGTATTAATACGATTTCCACACTACCGCTCTTACCAATAACCTTAAATGGAATGCTATGGGGTTCATCACATGAGCAGTGCCATGAGCCGCAGCCTCTCCTTACAGGGACTATGTTTAGCTTAGCCTCCCTAGTTGCCTTCTCAATGGCCTGGTTAACCTGCTTACCCTTACCCATGCCGACGCCCACATAACCATCCTCATTACCAATAACCACAGCCACCTGGAACTGACTAACCTCACCAGCGTCAGTCTGTCTCTGCACAATGTTTATACCAACAACTTCATGTTTAAGGTTTGGCAGAAAGAAGTCGATGATCTCAGGCTCCTTAATGGGCAGGTTAAGTCTGAATAGGTCATCAATGGACTTCACCTTACCCTCCTTAACTAACCTACCAATCCATGTCCTAGGCTGCCAAGCCTCAACAGCAGACTCGGCACTCATTGACCAAAGCGTAACTAAACCATTTAAAAATATTTACACCATAAATTAACAACGTAGCTCCTTATTAATCAGAGTGAGATTAGTACTTAAGATGGCGCTGGATAGGCTTATTGCCGAGGTAATGCTGTTAGTAGGATCAATATACCTAGGCTACACCCTATTCATAGTGTTAAGTCATATGGGAACAGCAATATCGTTGGTTAATTCCATGGATCAAATGGCTAGTGCGAGTATTTACGTGCCCGACGCAGTAATAATAACCAATGGTACAGGTAATCAATTATACTTGGTAATTTATAATAACGGTCACATAGCAATAAACTTAAGGGAAGTATACATGAACTGTCAGGGTAGTACAATGAAAATAGACCTGAATAATACATACCTAGTCCCAGGTAATTACTTAATTATTCATGAGCAAATACCTTACCAACAATGCAGTGTCAGCAATATCTTTTGTATTGCCAACACCACAATATGCATGGCCTACGAAACAAACACCACACGGTACGTTATTTCGCAGCCTTAATTAACCATTAGTGACTTAAATATTAACTTGAGATTAACCTACTGATGTATTACAGGAATAATACAAGAAGAATAAACAGACAAAAAAGAGGAGACCTAAGTGGGCCGATATACACAATACTAATGATAGTCTTCGTAATAGTAGCCGCAATAATGCTATACAATTACTTCCAATCAAGAACCTCAGTACTAACCACACAGGCACAGATAAGCATTGTTAATCCGCAATTAGCTGGAAACGTTTACTCAATAACCGTAGAAAACATAGGAACAACACCAGTAACAATAACCTCAATATCAATATACTCACAGAACTCACAAACACCCGTAATAACGCAGACAATAGACACTGAATTAAATCCGGGGCAATCAACGAGTATTGTTGGTACATCATCAACACAATTCATAACTGGTAATAAGTACATAGTCGTTATTGAGGGACACACCGATGGTGGGCAGGAGGTTGCTGCAGAGAGTATAGCCATATCGCAATAAGTTAGTCAAAATAACTATAATAATCCTTGGTTAAAACCACGTTAGTGGCTTATATCTTTAATTGAGAGGTTCTAATTGATGGATAATTACGTAGTTCCAGTCAGCATAGAGGGGTTTACGTTTAAGGTACCTGTTTCCATAACCACTAAGGAAAATACGTACTATTATATAGTGAAGGAGCCGAAGTGCGATACCCAATGCCTAGACCTAAAGAGTAGGGTTATTGAAATCATGAGGCAACGAAACACCACAATACTTGATGCCGTAAATAATGCAATAAGGAACACAAGCAGTAAGCAATTAGTGGAGTCAGTGGTTTATTACTTATTGAGGGATTTAAAGGGGTATGGCCCAATAACGGTACCACTCTCAGACATGAATATTGAGGAAGTTGAGCTCAATAATTGGTTACACCCAATAACCGTTGTACACAGGGATCTTCCAGGGATTAGGTTGGTGACGAATATCAGGTTTAATTCAGAGATTGAGGCTAAGGACTTTATAATGAGTATTAGTAAGAGGGGCTTGCCGAGATCAATCTCATTATTAAAGCCGTACTTGGAGACAATACTTCCTGAAGGGCATAGGTTCACGGGTACTATTGGTGAAATAACCATAGGACCAACATTTAGCATAAGGAAGTTCCCACCACAACCCCTAACCCTTGAAGAACTAATGCTGAAGGAAACCCTCAAGCCCAGTGCGGCTGCCTACCTATGGTTAATTGCCGAGCTTAAGGGCTTCATAATGATTACTGGCCCAATGAGCAGTGGAAAAACAACGCTATTAAGTGCGATAGCCAGCAAGTTACCCACGTACTCAAAGATTGTGACGATAGAGGACACGCCAGAGATACGCTTACCACATCCGCACTGGATTAGGATGTTCACTAGGGAGAGCGATGATGAGAAGTCTAGAATAGAAATGTTTGACTTAGTTAAACTAGCCGTGAGGTATAGGCCTGATTACATAATTGTTGGTGAGGTCAGGGGTGAGGAGGTTCATGCATTATTCCAAGCCTCAGCACTTGGACATGGCATGTTAACAACATTCCACGCATCATCACCTGAGGAATTACTGATAAGATTAACAAATCCACCGCTGAATGTCAATCCAGGTAATCTACAGTTATTGACTACGGTTGTATTTACAGCCATAAGGAACGGTAAGAGAATAATCACCAACATAGCCGAACCAGAAATAAATAATGGGGAAATAGAGTTTAAGAATGTATTAACAGGCACAGGTGATATAGATATTGAGAGAAGCATGAAATTAAAGATATTAAGCAAGGCCTATGGAATAGACGTGAAGGAGGAACTAATTAGAAGAGAGAGAATGCTGAGGAGCAATAAGGTTACTGATTACGAGATCGAGGAGGTGATTCAATGGTAATTAGTTTTGATACCCAACAGCATCCGTAATTTCCTAGGAAATTAACCCATATTTTTCATCATTTAGCTTAGATCCAGAACTCATCTTATTATTCTTCCTATTGTTATTATTGCAGTGATTTTATTTCGCATAATATGTATTACGCATTCAATCTATAAGCATCATAACTAATTAATCAAAGCACCCCTTACTAGACAACTGAGTTGGCTAAGAATGAGACCCAACCCCGTGCTCTGTGTTGTATGGTAAACCAGGGATTTCACCGGCCCATTCTCCAACCGGCAACCCCCTGAACGCGCCCACCCCGACTTAGGGCCGCTCCCTCCCGGGCCTAACCCGGTTCGTCGGGTTCCGTAGCCGATCAACCCTACGGTTGACCGACTACGGCGTGGACGCCCCAGGGGACCGGCTATCATTGAGGTACCGGTGGTCCTTGGCTTACCATACAACACAGAGCACGGGTTTCGGCCTCCGAACCCATCGGCCTGGGTTTTGCCCAGGGGAGGACTGGGTAGGTCCTCCAGGCCTGGTCCCTGTCTTGTTTTTCTTAATGGGGAAATAAATTTTTTCATTGAATATGGGCGGTAGGTTTATTTTGCTGTTTTCGATAATTATTTTGATGAGTAGTTCTGTTGTTGATGAGTTTGTTAGGTCGTTAATTGGTGATGTTAGCGATAGTGCTGTTAAGGAGGTTATTAGGATTAGTTATGCCGTTGCTTCTTTTGTTATTTATGGTATGGCGTCATTAATAAGGGATGGAAAGGGATCTAGGTTTTCTCTTGTTGTTTCGTTATCGAAGATATTTAACGCGAGTTTTATGAAGGATGTTTTTGAGGTTCTTTTTGCCTCTCAGGGTGATGGTGATGATGTTATTGATGCTGCAGGTATCGTTTCTGAGACATATATGGTTAAGTTTATTTATGGTAATGAGAAAGACCAGGCGAGACCCAGTTTTCTGAAACCCGTTAAGGTTGATCATAGTGTTTATGCAGTTGTTTATAATGATGTTAGGGATTATATTGATGATTTTGAAGGTAAGAATAACGTGGCCTTTGGACTTATTGGTAATGTGATGTCCGTATTACTAACCACAGTAATCATAATGCTGATAATAGGGATGTGCCAGGGCATAAGGAGTGAGGGTTATCCTGACGGTATTAGGGACTTCCTAAATTACGCATTGACGCAGGGCACTCACATGGCTCTTTCTGAATTACTTAGTCATGGATAAGAATTTAACTGAGTATTAATCATGGTATTGCGTGGTTGATGAAGTTATTGAGGCTAGGGATTACGTAACTCAATTAATCAATAAGGGTTGGTTTAAGCATGCCGTTGGTGAACGTGGCGTTAAGCACATAATTACGCTACTAAGATTCGTTGATCTTAATTATAAAGGATGCTCTGTGAATCTTGACTTGGACTTCCTGGTTAATCTACTTGATGATTACTACAATACAGAGGGTAGGATTAGGTATTTCATTAGGGAGTTGATGAGGATTCGGGACTACGATGATGTAGCAAGGCAATTAATAAATGCCTACCCAGTACTACCGCCTGACCTTAGGGAGTTCCTTGATAAGGTGGCGAAATCACTACCCTCGGATGCTGCTCCAGGGACTTTAGTTGAGGAGGCAATAAATGAACTAATGAAGGAGTTAGAGAGTTTTAGGGAGAGATTGATTTCTATTATTAATGTTGCCAAGTCTCAATGCCCTAAAGCTTATAACCAAACCTCCTAATTAATTCTCTACGCTCCTTAATATCGGAATCACCCTCAACACCAAGTGGTGAGTGACCATCAACAACACCAACCACACCCCTCCTTTCAGGAGCTATCTCGGCAACAATAATAGAGAGAGGGTTTGCAGTGGCTGCGTATATATTCACGACCTCTACCACATGTTTCAATGCATTTAATACGTTTATTGGCCATGCATTTCTTAGGTAGATCACGAACGTGTGACCAGCGGCAATCCTACCACATAAATCTATTGCTAACTTCCTTAATTCATCATCAGTACCTTCATGCCTAATTAACCTCTTACCAGAGGCTTCACAAAAGGCCAATCCAAACTTTATATTAGGTACCGAATTTACCAGGGCTTCATATACATCTTCAAGAGTCTTTATGAAGTGACTATGGCCAACAATTACATTTGTACCCTCCGGAATTGGTACGTCTATTACCTCAAACTTTATACCCTGAGACATTATGATTATTCAAGAGGATACGCTTTAAGCATTACCACTGTGTAGTTTCTCAATGATATAACCTAGCGTATCAAGCATTTCCCTAGGTGTGTAGCCCTTCTTAGTTCTTTTTAGATTTACCTTATTTTCGCCATATATTATCCTCACACTCCTCTTCGTAATGCTTATTGTTATGGTCTTCATTATATCTACATACGGCTCATAGGTAAACCTTTCACCAGAATATACATACCTGCCTAGGAACGTGTAATAATTGGTATCGGTCATCTTAATAACCTTACTAATAATGGGTGAGAAAGCAAATAGTAGTTTCCCGAATCTTTCGTCATCAAGTCTCACGTAATCATGCTCATTAATCACTGCAGTTAACATTACACCATTTATTACCTGAGATACAAATAATCCCTTAGGACCTGTAATACTCAGTGCTCTAATACCATGCCCTTTGGTGAAGGACATTAAGCCCGTTAGAATTGCCATCGTCACTTAGCCTCTAGTGGTGTTCCATCCGCTGGACACTTATAGAACACCTTCTTGGCGCATGTTGGGCAGTATATTGCATGGCATTTGGGACATACGTAATAATCATCATACTTAAATATCTTCCTACCACACCTCCAGCACCTACCAATCACTAGGGTCTTAGATACGTACACAACTACGTTTGATCCTTAGTGCTTTTAAAGTCTTACGCCAATACGGGTATTTCCATGGCCATGAACATGAAAATTAGCGTTATTGGTATTGGTATTGTTAATTTTATTGTTGGACTTAGGGTTAAATTGCTCAATAGTGAGGTTAACAGTGCTATGGATAGGCTTATTATGTATGCCGTAAGTAATAAAGGCATTAGTATGGTGTTTACACTGGGTATTGATAGGCCAATTAATGTATAGGGGGCATTTCTTATGATGGAGCTTATGGTTAAAACCACAAACCTGCTTATATACGTAACTCCACCGAATATGAAAGGTAATGAAAAATTAAGTAACTGCAATGGCTTTGCGTTGTAATTAATGTTCGTGATTATGGTTTTTAAATCCAAAAACACCTCAACAAGCCTATCAAGGGCTCTTGATGGAGAACCAAGGTTAGCCACTTCCCTTAAGGCGCTAATTGCGAATTTTATGATCCATGGCTCATGAACATCAACATTATCATTCAATTGATTAATCCTTTGTAAATATGTAGTTAATGACCGTGGGTATGGATTATCTACCACCCTCTCAAACGCAGCGCCTATACTAACTCCTGCCTTAACTATTTCCGATATATCACGCGTTAAGTCGGGTAATGCCATTATTGAGCTCTTAATGTCATTGATCCTACGCGTCACTAATATGGAAAAGAAAAG
This sequence comes from Vulcanisaeta moutnovskia 768-28, assembly GCF_000190315.1. Classification (NCBI taxonomy): domain Archaea; kingdom Thermoproteati; phylum Thermoproteota; class Thermoprotei; order Thermoproteales; family Thermoproteaceae; genus Vulcanisaeta; species Vulcanisaeta moutnovskia. The sequence goes on along the minus strand of NC_015151.1, from coordinate 1,729,615 downwards.
TGGCGGTATTACCAGAGACACTGCACCCCTAATTCCAAAATAAATAATGAACGGAACGGTAATAATTACCGATATACCTAGAACAATGTATGTACTTTTATCATGATTGAGATCCATACGTATTATGTATGGTATTGATTGATGAACTCTCACTATAAGGGCAGGTAGTAATAATGCCATGGCCGGCATTATGTATAGTATTGCGTAGTTCATACCGAGTATTGTCGCAATAATTACGAAGAGTATTAATACGATTAATGATGATACTATTGCTATTACAACATCGATTATTTGCTTTGATAATGCTGACAATTTATTACTCAGTATTGATAAGTACGTGTTTTCAACACTCCTAACGTAAGTGTTTACATCACCACTATAACCCCACACAGATACATAACCGTTTATGAACCTCTGGAACTCAATACTCGGATGAAACCTAGCCCTTAATTGCATGGCGTTTGTTACTGAATTTGTAGTTAATGAGAAAACCTTAATTAATGACCACTCCCTGCCAATCCACTTAAGTCCAACCTTGTTGCTTATTTCAAAGGCATGCGTTATATTACCACCAATATCGTGTATTATATCTAGCAGGACCACAAAGAATGGTAATTCCCACTCAACACCATCCTTAACAGCATCCACAGAGTAAGTGGCCCAAATAAGCATGAGTACTATGGGTAATGCCGGTATTGGTATTAAAATTAGTGATAGAAATAATGACTTAGTGACCATATAAATAATGAATGGAGTCGGTATTAGTAAGTACGTAGTCTTTTCCGCAATTGACGACAATTCATTGGTATTCCATGAATATCCACCAACAAGAGCCATCCTATCCAGGTAATTCTTAATCACCTGTCTCAGTGTCCTCACATTATTAAAATCCTCAATACGTCTTATAAGGCACTATTTAATTAACTCTCGAATTACGTTAATAATTAACTGATTTACATTAACCTCGGTATACCTTGTTGGTATTGTGTTGGAGCACGTTATTGACGATACACCAGCCTCAAACATCCTTGAATCGGCCATGTTCAGTAATAGACAGTGCGTTGCGATTGCATGAACCCTAGTCACACCTAGAGACTTTAATATTTTTGTGGCCTCTATTATTGTGCCGCCAGTCGCTATTATATCATCTATTATAAAGACCTCCTTACCAGCAACATCGAGTTCCTTAGGCTTCATTGTGACCTCGCCTGTAACCCTATCACGGAACTTCTCAAGGTAACTAAATGGCGCCCCTAAATACTCACTAACCTTCCCAACTCTCCATAGGGAACCAATGTCAGGGCTTAGCAATACGGCATTGCTAATTCCCCTAAGTCTATCTGCATATAGTTTAAAGGGCTCGATATTAATGCATTGTGCATTATTAATCCTAAAGGCTTCGGGTTTATGAATATCCACGGTAATTATTGTTGAGGCGCCAAGTGATGATAACAATGAGAGAATGGTTTGTAGACTCACAGGTTCACCATCCCTAAATCTCCTATCTTGCCGTGAATATGGTAAGTAAGGTAGAACAACATGAATGCTCTTAATGCCCAAATCATGCGCTGCATGCATTGCGAGCATTACCTGGATTAACCTATTATTTTGCTCAGGATAAGCTCTCTGAATGAGTATTAAGCCGTCATATGTCGTAATATCAATGGGGTATCTAATGTATGATTCACCATCTGGGAATTGCTTTGTCTCAAGGGTCACGTGGATTAGCCCTAGGGCATTTGCTACATCATTACCCACGTCTGAGGACCACGGAAACGATGCAATTAGGTACTTCGCCACGGTTAATTAATTATTTACCTTCTTTTAAGAAATTTATCCTTATGGATCCTCAGGGGGCTGCACCTCATAAAGTCTCCTACCTCTCGATGTTTTCGGCGCTAACCAGTCAATGAGTCTCTTGGGATCGTTCGTTTCAACGATAAAGGTTATGGGCCCCAGTGGACTTTCGTTCTCCTCGGTAACGAAGGTGAGCATACCAGCGTATGCAGCCTGCTTATGTAAATGAAATATTACTCTATTGCCGTCAATTCCCTTCATTAGGACTGACCTAGCGCTGTCCTCAATACCCTGCTCCTTAATTAAATTATGCACCCTAACTAATGACTTAAAACCAATGCCTAAGGCAACGATGTACTTCTTTCCTTCACTTTCCTCAACCCTCAACTCATCATAAATAAACACATTACTCAATGCCCTCTTAACCTTATCCTCATCCTCCGTGGGCCTAACCTCAACCCAAACCTCGGTTCTCACGTTATGACTCAGTACTGAGGTATTTTAAGGATTAGGTTTCATGCACATTAATCTTTAAATATTCAGTTAGAGTTTGGGTTGCGTATGAAGACGCTGTTTTTTGAGGTACTTAATACATTGGTTAGGCTGACCCATTTTGAAACTGAAAGCGCCAGGCTAATTAGGGATGAATTAAACATAAGGATATCACTTGATGAATTAGCAAGTCAATTCAGGAAGGAGTGGGAGGACAGGTATAATATGTTGATAAGTAAGGGTGTTTACAGGTCATTGAGACAATTAGCTAGGGAAACAATGATATCACTGCTAAGGAAATACTCGCTAAGCCTAAGTCCGGCTGAACTTGATTACTTTGGTAATGCAATATCATCGCTCATAGTTGAAACATCAGAGCTTTATCCTGATGTTATTGAGGCTATAAACGCGTTATCCCAGATGAGCATTTCAATGTATATACTCACGAACCTAGATAACGACGTAGCAAAGAAAATACTCCTTAGGAATAATTTGTTAAGGCATTTTAAGGGAGTTGTTAGTTCAGACTTAACAAAGGTTGGTAAACCTGCGATTAAGATATTCCAAGCAGCACTAAATAGGGCTGGTGTCCCGCCGAGTGATGCACTAATTGTGAGTGGCTTGGTTGAGGATGTTATTGGTGCTAAATTCCTTGACTTGAAGGTAGTGTTTGTGAGGAGAGTTGATGTGCAATTACCCGTTAAGCCATTTTATGAAATAAATACACTAACGCAATTACCAGAAATAATAAGTAAGCTTACCTAAATTAATGACCGCCCTTGGTCCTAACTACCTCATGCCTCCTCTTCTCAATCCTTTCCCTAGCCTTCTTCCTCCACTTATGTACATGAGTCTCCCTTAACCCAACACTCATTAAGCCCCTCATCTTACGACCCGCAGGTGTCAATGCCCTAAATACCCTGCCCTTCTTACGCTTTATCTTAATAGTCTTATGTAATGCAGGTTCTGGTGGTAATACCTCACCTCTAATGACCTTACTCAACCACTCCCTAAGTCTCTGAACATTAATATCCCAAATGGTATCCCTATTAGGATCAACCCTAATGCCTAGTAATCTAGCCTCACTTACCGTTAAACCAACAGCCCTAACCTCACCAATTGAGTAACCCCTACCAACCCTCCACTCACTACCTAAAACACTACCACCACTACTAATTAACCTGGGCTTCTTAACGAGTGGATCCGGCGGTGGTGATATGGACGGTTGCGTTGTTTGCGACATCTCGTACGCGTAACCAACACCCCCCTTTATAAGTATTAATGCCCTTCATGACATTACCTGAGAGAATACTTAATTAACACAGTAGCTCTAGATCTAGGTTGATGTATAGGTTGTTTACGTACATGGCCTTAATACGGTATGTGGAATTCATGCTTATAGTACTTGACCTTGCCTATTTAGGTATACTCAATCCACTGAATAAGTTCCTGATAGCAATACTGATGACCGCAATAGTGTATTCATTACTTGCCGTGTCGAGTTACTCCTTCGTAATAAATATGTGGATAGTATTACTATTAGTATTGGCGATGACCGGCGCGGATGCAACATTGCTTGTTTTAGCTGTGGCAACACCCCCAGTATCAGCCATTGGACTATACACGACTTGCTTCATAAACATTATACTTGATATATTAATAATTGTTATAGTTTTTGAATTAATAAGGAGATAATACAATGAGTTGAATAGGGATTACATAGAGCGTAAGGCGGGGAAGGCCGTGGAATTCCCGAGGAAGGTATTCAGTGAGTATAGGAAGCCTGTCGGGAAGGCAATTAAGGAGTTTGGACCACCAGCCAGAGACCACCGCTGGTGCTGGGCGATGGTGATGTGGATATTGAGGAGAGGATGGTTAGGCTCATCATGGGTAAGTCGAAGCTTGAGTTGTGAGGCGGCATAATCGAGAGATTGGAGGGCCTTGGGTTTAGGAGGGTTGATGGAGGGTATGCAATTAGGTACGTGGTTAGGCCCTCTAAGGCCGTTGAGTTGGCTAAGAGAATGCTTGGCGACCTAGTGATTAAGGCGTTGATTGAGGACTTGGCTCAATTACCAGATGCAGAGAAGTTAAGGCGATTGAACGAACTAATGAATATGAGGGTTAAACCGAGGGATGGTTCAATGGTTGAGGTTGCAGGGGTAAGGATGAATGTTCACGTGAATAACAACGGCACGGTTGAGCTTAGGGCTTGGCTTAGGGACTATGGGGATGCCGTGAGGATTTTAGAGTTGTTAAGGAAGGCAGGCTACGATGCTGGGCTGAGGCCTGATGGTGGCGATTTCGAAATCTATGTGGGCATGTACGAAATCGAGAAGGATAAAGAACTCACCGCCAAAGTCTGCGAAGTCCTGAAGAGAATGCACGAAGAGACAGTCAGCAAGGGTAAGGAAAAGAGGGCAAGGGCGATAATAAGGGCAATGGCGAGACTAAACTGCCAAGACCCTCGCCCAGGGCCCGCTGGGCCCAAATAAAATCCTAAAAATTAAGGAAATAAAATAATTTTTATGATGCCTTTAACGGGATAATCCCCCAATCGACCAACTACAACGGCCTCCACAAGAATTTTTACTTCAGAATTATTAATAATGCCCTCCTTATTAATAATCCTAATCATGTTACCATGAACCTCAACATCGATGTTATCCGTTAATGGCTTAACATCAATTATCCTAATGTGAACCAATGATGGGTATATTGGTAGCATTAATTCACGAAATGCGGAAACCTTTATCTCTTTCCGAAGTATTCTTGAGATTGTGGCAATAATCCTATAATCATTAACTAACGCCGTAAATATGGAGAATCCGATAATCAATATTATTATTGATATTATTAAGTCAACAATCTCAAAGGCCATACTCCCTCACCGCATTCCTTATTTTACTCACGGACTCCCTAACGGTTTCTGGAACAACCTTAACATTGAAGAATAATGTCATGAAACTCACATCACCATTCCACCGAGGAACCACCTGAACATGTACATGCGGCGTTAACGATATCCCCACATTAAAGCCATGTGGATTATAAACCCTCCCTAGAATATTAATGAATCTCTTTGTTATCTCCATAAGCTCAATAAGTAGTGACTCACTAATTTCATTAATTGATTGATGCCTAATGGGTGCAATTATTAAATGGCCGTTATTAAATGGATGTGGGTTATGAAGAACTATTATTCTTTCATTTTTCATTATTATCAATTCCTCATTACCCATTAAATCACATATTTCGCAATTCACTAAAATCCCAGGAGGAATAGGAGGATTAATAATTTTTAAGGCTTTTAGCCTTACTTTATTGGTATTTTGATATTCAATTCCCTTGCCAACTCCTTATACCTATTCCTAACCGTAACCTCCGTGACCTGGGCGGCCATGGCGACCTCCTTCTGTGTCCTGACCTCACCCCTTAGCAAGGATGCTATGTAGACCGCAGCGGCAGCGAGCCCAGCTGGGTCCTTACCTGCCGTTAAGCCCTTCCTCTTAGCCTGCTCGAGAATATTAAGCGCCTCCTTAAGTATCTCGCCACTAAGTTTCAACTGCTCGACAATCCTAGGCACATAGAGCTTGGGGTCACTAAGTGGCAACCTAACACCCAACTCCCTAGCAATAAGCCTAAAGCATCTAGCAACCTCCTTCCTACTCGCCCTAGTGTATTGACTAATCTCATCAAGACTCCTGGGCATTCCAATCTTCCTACAGGCCATGTGCAGGCATGCAGCGACAATAGCCTCAACGCTCCTACCCCTGACCAAGCCCTTCGTTAATACTTGTTCATAGACACCCATAGCCTCATCAACGCATGCCTTAGGAATACCTAGCTGAGAGGATATCCTGCTCAACTCATTCATTGCCTGTATTATGTTACGCTCATAGCTCGTCTGAACCCTAACCCTCTGCTGCCACTTCCTATACTTCAAAATCTCAAGCTTCCTCTTAATATCAAGCTCCTTACCACTTGCATCCTTGGTTGCCCAATCAATCGTCGTAGTTAAAGCCTCGCTGGTTAATCTATTAAGTGGACCACCAGCCCTTGCCCTTGTTTCCTTCTCCTCAGCCGTGAATGCCCTCCACTCAGGCCTTAGGTCAATAACGTGTTCAAGAACCACTGAACCACATTTAGCACAAATTACTTGACCATTTTCGTAATCGAAGATGAACGTTGTTGATCCACAGTATGGACACACAAGCTTTTCCTCACCCTCGGATTTGAATTCTATAATTTTACCTGATACTTTCAACTTACTTAATAAATTAGATCCACCCTGCTGATCCTTCCTTTCCTGTTCGGGGTTAGACATAAATATCCCCTATTAAAGCTTTTCGCGTATTGTTTAATTATTTATAAACCTTTCTCTCCATAAAAAGTTATTTATAGCCTTCACGAAGTAACCTCCTAATTCTGGCTAACAAACCATATACCTGCAACTCACCGCTGGACCCCCTAAGTAACCTATAATGATGCTCACCAACTATGTAGATAGCCTTGGGCTTTAGTTCCTCAGGAACCTTTAACTGCGAGGTCGCAGAGGCAACTTCCCTATGGGCTATCTTAATTATATCAAGCGGGTCGGCACCCTCATCCCTTATCAACGACATCGCTTCCTTAACGGCTTTACTGAAATCACCGATAACAGCCTCCGTTATTATTGCCCTAACCCTTGTTGGACTGACCTTACCCAACGCCTTATAAACCGCTTCCTCATCAACTACGCCACCTAACGAAGCCGCTGCCTGTAGTGTGTTTATTGCTTTTCTCATGTCTCCCTGGCTTATGTCCCAGATGGCCTCGAGGGCCTCATCAGTAACCTTAACACCCTCCCTCGAAGCAATATCCCTAAGCCTACCAAGAACAGCATCCTTAGGCAAAGGAGAAAACCTGAATAAGGAGCACCTTGATTGAATTGGTTCAATAATTCCAGATGAATAATTTGCCAATAAAATGAACCTAACAGATGATGTATACATCTCCATTATCCTCCTAAGGGCTTGCTGAGCGTCTGGCGTCATGTTATCAGCCTCATCAAGTATTATCAACCTAAAGGGAGCTTTCACAGTAGGTATTGTTTTTGCGAATTCCTTAACCTTCTCCCTAATCATTGCAATACCCCTCTCGTCGCTTGCGTTTAGTTCAAGGACATTCTCACGCCAAGCATCACCATACAGCTCACGGGCTATGGCAAGAGCCATCGTAGTCTTACCAGTACCAGGAGGACCAAAGAACAGCAGGTGAGGTATATTACCATTGGCAAGCATCTCCTTTACTCTAGCTTTAACGTGGTCCTGGTCAATAATGTCATCAATCCTCGAAGGACGATACTTCTCAACCCATAGAGTCTCTTCAGAGGACATTATATTGATCCTTATTTCTTTCCTTAAATAAATTCCTTTGCAGCGTCTGAGACAACGTATTTATTATCCTTAAGTAAGACATATCCCAACCTATTTAGTATTGTTAGTAATTCATATTCCCTATCACTGAGTTTATCAATTTCATTAATCGATATTGGTAATTTACTTAGTAATCTTCTAATGATCTCCTTTGTCGTGACTATCTCCCTATTGGCTGTCTCATCCCTAAGCAGGATGACCCTTCCATTATCTATCAACCTCTTAAGAAGTCTCTTGGATATCACGTCCCTAGTCTCAAGGAATAAATTATCATCTATTGCCCTAAGTAAACCTCCACCTACCTGCTTTGTTTCCGATGATGACCGAGACTCCCTAACCCCCTGACCACGCAACTCCCTTATCTCCTCCCTAATTAGGTCTAGTTCTCCCTCAATCGATGCAAGACGCTCAAGAACCTCCTTAAGCAGTTTAACACATTCATTACATGATGAACTCATTACTATAACCACCTAGGTCCAATTAATAAGGGCTTTATTTTATTTTATAGGTTCTATGAGGCTAAGGAGAGGTTCCTAAAGGGCTTGAGCGGGAGGTACCCTAAAGAGAAGAGACCTGGCAGGTACTACTCACTGGCGTATCCACAGGGTGGTTGGAAAGTGCTTGCCACTAGGTCGATTAGGCATGGGAGGAAGGGGCTAATGCTGTTGAGGTTAAGTAACCTAGGGATATTCAAGGTTATTGTCCATAGGGACTTCCCACTGAATAAGGTGGCTAGGGTAACAATAAAGCTTTACAGGGGTGGTATGCTCTACGTAATATTCACGGTTGAGGATTATGAGTATCCAAAAATGCCGAGGACTGGTAGGGTTGTTGGGCTTGATGTTGGTGTTGAGAGGCTTATCACAGCCAGTGATGGCTGGTTCATACCCAACCCAAGGCCATTGGAGGGGGTGCTTTATAGGATTAGGAGGTTGCACAGGGCATTAAGCCGTAAGGTCAAGGGCTCTAGGAATGGGAGGAGACTAGGGTTAGGTTGGCTAGGGCTTATGAACGCCTCGCCAACTTCAGGAGGGACTTGTACTTTAAGGTTAGTAAGTACTTGGCGTTGAATTACGACATGGTAGTCATGGAAGATATTAAGGCCAGGCAATTGATTGGTAAGTCGAATAGGGTGTTGAGGAGGAGACTTCATGATGTTGGCTTTCACGAGCTTAGGAGTATCATCCAATGGCAAGTGGTTAAGTACGGTAAGGAGTTTAGGCTTGTAGATCCAAGGGACACCTCAAGGACATGCTCGAGATGAGGCTATGTGGTTAAGGAATTCAAACTCAGTGATAGGGTGTTCAAGTGCCCAAGATGTGGGTTAATTATGGATAGGGACTTGAATGCTAGTCTAAACATACTCAAGCATGGAGGGCTGGGAGCCAGCCCGACAGCCTGCGGAGTCCCACCCAATACCCCTGGAGTATATCCAGGGGCAAGGCGGGGCAATGAAGCAGGAAGCCTCACCCTTCAGGGCGGGGTAGCTCACAATGATGAGTGTATCTCCACAATATCACCATCAGTAAGAACATAATTAATACCAACTCTCTTAACACCTAGTGGGAACCTATCAATTCTCCAAACCCTGGCATACCTAAACCCCTCATAAAACCTGCTATGAATCCTCCTGGCCAAATCACCAACAGTAGAACCCCTCTTAAGAACAAAGGGTTTTGGTGAGTATGTATCTGCATCAGGTTCCTTCGTATAAATCCTTATTAAGTCCATGATCTTCAATAACGACTCACCAAGAGCCCTAGAATCAATGGCACAATTCTTAAGTGACGCCGTTAGTACCGTCACCTCACCACTTAACTTCGCGGTAATGCTCTTTACATAATCATTATCTGCCAGGTCTATCTTATTTATCAATACGAGCGAGGGCTTATACACTATTTCCTTAAATATTGATTCCTCAACATCATCTAGCGTGGCCTCACCATTTATTGTAACCAACGCATTATTTATGCCATAATTAACCAGTAACTTCTTAACGTCCTCTGCAGTACCATTAATCAACCTACCAATAACCTGAACACCGCCTGTTGGCTTTCTCTCTATTGTAACAAATCCCCTGGGCCTAATTATGTATATGCCGTTCTCCCTTAGGATGCTCTTCAAGGCATTGTACTGAACCTCAACATCGCCACTTGCGTCAAGAACCACTATTGCACTATCCGCATTCCTAATCATTGACAGCGCCATGGAATTCACATCAGAATCTACATCCTCAATATTCATTGATGGTAACTTCACCAATTGGAAGTATACATTGTCATGAATAAACATGCCAGGTATTGGCTCAAGGGATGAGAATGGTATATCATCGGGTTCAACCTTAACGTTCGTTAAACATCTCAATAGGCTTGACTTGCCTGATGATGGTGGACCAACAATCACAACCTGGGCATCACCCTCCTTCTCAACATAGATATTAACCCCACTACCTGATCTCAATGATCTCTCCTTGACCTTCCTCTCCTCTATCTCCCTTCTTAACTGAGCCATCCTCCTCCTGGCCCAGTGGATCAGGTTCTCCGTACCCTTATGTTTAGGCACAGCGCTAAGGAAATCCTCAAGTGCCTTCAGCTTCTCCTCAGGTGTCTTGGCCTCCATGACCTTCTCCCACTTCTTCCCAGCCTCAGGTGGTAAGTTAGCAGGCATTACTAGTAATTACCTAGGAAACTATGAGTTAAATAAATTATTTAAACGTCACTAAACATCCTCAATGCCCTTATCCGTGATCCTAAACATGGCGCTGGCCTTGAAGGGTAGTCTCGGTGAGTCCAGGACCTCCATCACCTTGACATCCTCCTTTGACTTCCTAAGAAAAAGCCTATGAGTAACAGCGTGGGCAAGCACATTACCGCCAGCCGGTCTCTTAATCTCTATGTAGCCCATGGGTACGTCGAGTACTTGATTCGTGAGAACAACGTAAACATTATACAACTTAGCAATCCTCATCAGCCAATCAAGGATGTAATTAAGCCTCTGCTGCCTCTCGGCAAGTCTCTCCCTACCCTTAAACTCAGCCCTGTAAAGGGCTATTATTGAATCAACAACTATAAGCCTAGCATTAGCCTGTTCCACGAGCTTAACAACATCGAACTTAATCCTATCCTCCAGATCCGCGGCATTAATAACCTTGATAACGTATATGTTATCTAAGGTCTCATTGGGGTCCAGGTCAAACCTCTGGGCAATATTAATAATCCTACCTGGTGAGAATGCCTCCTCAGTATCTAAATAAACGGCCGCACCACCAACACCACCCTTATCCTGACTTAGCTGAACAGTCACTGATAATTGATGACAAAGCTGAGTCTTACCTGTGCCGAACTCACCAGCGAACTCATAGATAGCCTTAGGCTCTAAACCACCCTGCAGTAATTCGTCAATGGCCCTAACATTAGTTCTCAACCTGGTAATACCCTCAAAGCTCTTGGCAATATCAGTAGCCCTTGAAACCCTATTACTACCGAAGACAATATCCCTCGCAGACCTCAGTATTTTCTCAACCCTATCAGGGGTCATGTCTGTCAATTCAATTAGCTCCTCAGGGTTAAAGAGAGCCAGATGCCTCACACTAAGTATTCCCTTGGACTTCAGCAATTGCGCTGTCTTGGGTCCAATACCCTCCAAATCCTCTAAATCCACGTTATCCTGAACCATGCCTCCTCAATAACATAATTCATTGCCAATAATAAATAGGTATTTGTTAAGAATTAAAAATCAAGGTATTTTAACTGAGATTTGTGACAAGCATCGTTAGTCTAATTGGTGATTTATTCCTGGTGGTATTTCCAATAACCATGTTTATTGGTTATATCCTTAGGAATAGAATAAAGAATCTCCGAATTAGTAATTACCTGCAGTATGTTGTTATGGCCTTAATATTCACCATGGCCTTTTGGGCGGGCAACATCGTAGCCAGTAACTACGTTTTTTACATAATAATTTACTCAATAATTTATGCATTATTCTCCATAGTAACAAGCCTGGTCTTTACCATACCTATTGGTCTTATTTTCAATTCAAGGCATGCCCTAGAAATACGTGTGAATAACGATGGCAAAACAGGTATGAGGTTACCATTAATATTATTAACAATTCTAATCATTGGATGGTTACTTGGTTATTACGTGAGGTATAAATCAATTAATTACTATATTAATTACTTAATTACACTTGAGCTACTTATATTGATCCTGGTAATAGGCCTTGACATTGGTTCCTCAATAAACACATCACTCCTTATGCAGGGTTACCTAGGCATAATAATTGCCATAACATCATTACTGGGAAGCTCCATAAGTGGCTTAATACTGCATTATTTAATTAAAATACCGTTAACGGCGTCCCTGGGGATATCGATGGGTATGGGCTGGTACTCATTGGTTGGACCACTCCTTAGCGTTAGGTTTGGGCCAGCAATTGGCACACTGGCATTCCTAACCAACTTCCTCAGGGAGCAACTAACATACCTACTGGTGCCTTCAATAGTTGTTGCTGGTTTTAGGAATGTAACCCTTGTATCGATTGGCGGCGCTACGTCAATGGACGACACATTACCAATTTATAGGCTTTACATGGGTGAGACGGGCGGTTTTATAGCGTTTGTGAGCGGTTTCGTAATAACAATGATACTCCCGGAATTACTGCCGTACGTTATCACACTTTAGGGATTACCTACCCTCATCAATATTTATTATGTCCTTAATCATACTAACCTCCTCCTCCGTAGCTCCAAGTCTCCCCATACCCATATCAACAAGTAGTCTCGCTAATATTATTGCCGTATCTCTAATTGATATTATGCCAACTATCTTTCCATCTTCATCGACTATTGGCAAATGCCTAATACCATGTTTAGCCATTATATGCACGGCCTTTATTAGACTGGCATCCTGCTCAATAACTATTACATCCTTAGTCATAACATCACCAACAGTCAACGTACTAATATCAATATTACTTGCAACAAGCCTTAATAGGTCCCTCTCGGTAAATACCCCAATGACCCTGCCCTCCTCATCAGTTATTATTATTGAACCAATATTCCTCTCATTCATTATCCTAATTACACTAATTAATGGCTCGTCATCCCTCACGGTTACGGGAACCTCCTTCATCACGTCCCTAACACGCGGTATTGCCATGCATAAGTAAGTGCCTTAGGACCTATATATACTTTTTAGACTATGAAGAGCTTAACCCACCTTAACCCAAGCATGAATGGTGTGAATAACACACCAGCGCCACTGAAGAATTTCGTATACATCTCATAGAAGTGAAGCCTCAGGCTTTGTACGAAGGCTACGAACCCCTCACCAAGTATTATTATCAAGTTGAATATTATCAGCACGGCTAAGCCAGCCGGCGTGAACAAACCCAGCGATACAGCCCAGGCATAGGTCATTGCCGTAAATACCGCATGCATAATCGCCACTATGCTCAATCTCATAAAGGATATCGTATTGGTTAAACTTGGTATTGCTGCCTCGGCGCTAACCTCAACGGCTAACTGGGCGGCACTAAACCCTGGAACACCCCTGTACTTAGCCCTGAAGTAAAATAGCGAGAACATTAGTATTGCAAGCACGGCAAATGCGGCATACGCCCAATACCACATTAAACCCTCTATTGCATTAAACAATGGATACAGGGGCTTTAATAATGGTGTCTTCTCACCAATCCTTATGACAGGTACGAATCCAGGACCCATTAAGGCGAGCACTAGGAATGTGAAGAAGAAGAATAATGGTACATAAAAGCCTATGGCTAGATCTCTCTCACCACCCCTATGTGCATTAATGGCCTTAAGAATGAAGGCTAGTAATAATGATACTATACCAACCATTATCGATACAGCCAGCATTGCATATATTGAGTTGGAAAGTACCTCCAGCGCTGTGCCACTAACGTGAACTAGCCTGAAGAGTGCCGGTAATACCTCTATACCAAATATTGTGCCACTCTCCACAAACGTGAATATTATGGACCATATACCAGCCATCAAGAACACCAAGCCCCACATTGAGTACTTACCGCCAAATATCGACCGTAGAAAGGCATTGGATCCCTTATAACGAGACCTATACAGGGAATAACCGAATAGGGATAGTACTATGCCGTGACCCAGGTCTGGGTACATCCAGCCGTAGAATGCTGGAAATAGTATGAATGTAAGTATTATTGGGCTTATCTCGATGTACTTCGGTACACCGTACATATACGTTATTTTCTTAAACGCATCAACGGGTTTTGGATACTCCTCGAGCGTCGGAGCCTTCTCTGGTTCTATTTCCTTAACATAGGCAACCTTGCTTTCCTTCCTAACCTTAGCATCAATGGCTAATTTACTTAATAGTGATGTTAGCAAGATATCAAACTTACTTGAGAGGCTTTCCTTAACGTAGCCAGCTATCGTTATGACATCACCACTGACCTTATTAATACCCTCAACACCGTATGTGGAGACCTCATTAAACTCCTTCACGAACTCCTCATACTCCTTCTCTAGGTCCTTAAGCCTAGACCTTAGGTCTGTTAATTCCCTACCTGTTAATTCATACGCCGACTTAATATTGGTTAAGTAATCCCTACTTATTTCATAAACCTCCTTTCCAAGTGACCTTACGTCTAAACCCTCAGGAGACTCTACTAATGTGAGTATTGATAGGTCTGTACCCTCAACATCACGCTTAATGTACATTAATCCCTTAATAGCATCCTTATTTACACCACCTCTAATCACGAATACCCTAATCCTTAACCTACTAAGGCCTTCAAAGGAAATACCTGTCTTCTTCATATAACCTAAGGCTTCATGAACAACCTCCAACTCCCTAATCCTATTCCTGGTATCGTTTACAGAATTCATAATTTGTAACAATCTATCACCGATATCCTTACCCTCAGGAATTGCCGAGTCCATGTATTGCCTAACTATGTTCGTTATTGTGTCTGAAAGATCAATAATTGCATAGGCCCTATCACTAACCTTGGTCAGGAAGTCCCGAAATTCCTGCTCAAGCTTTCCCAACCTACCCTCTAACTCCGCCAACTTACTCTTCATGGAATTCAAATCAATGGTACTGGGTACCTCAAGTGGAGTTGCATTGAATAGTTTATACGTGTTTAATAAGCCCTGCCTAGCCCACTCTGGGTATATCACCAATGCGTAAAACCTTTCTTGAACCTTTATTGGCAACGTCTCTGCGCCGTGGTTAATGACCGCGTTCCTGAATTCATTGAAATCCTCCTCACTTATTGGCACAATATCGACCGAGAAATGCCTTAATTTCTCAATGACGATATCACCAACTAATGATAAAACATCTACAATGCCCCTCAATCTCATGTACTCATTTCTAATGCCCTCAATAGAATCTAGGTACTGCCTTACCCTGGTGAGTAGGTCCTCACCATCCTCAATTATGTACTCAAGAAGTTCATTAAATAGACCGATCTTCACTTCGTGAGGGGTTACAGGCGGTGGTATTGAGTACTGACTTAATATCCTGTTTAACTCCCTGGAAATATCCTCAACCCTCCTAATTCTCTCTGAGTATTTACCTGGTACCTTAGGCGCTGGTATTACCCCGGGCCTAGTTATTGGCATGAAGTAACCAGCATCACCAATATTCATCAGTAGATCGAAGGCGTACTCTGATGGTAATGCAATCTTATACTCAATAAGTCTCGCTATTGGCATTCGAAAGACAAAGGTTAATTGTAGAATTTAAGCATTATTCCTCCAGAGACCTGGTGACGATTACCCACGAAAGTAGCATTTAAAAATTCTGAGTTGTGGTATCTAACGTGTCGACGCAGATAAGGACCATTAAGGCCAGGATATACTCAATAAGGAGGGGTTCCATTGGCTACTCAAGGGATGCAATAATCATAGTACCTGGCATCGAGACCGCGATAGATGCGGCCAAGTTCATAAATGCTAAGGTTATTTGGAAATCAAGGACGGGTATTGAGGCAATAGGCAATGTGCTTAGGGTGTGGGGTAAGCACGGTCAATTACTTGTTAGGTTTAGGCAAGGATTGCCTGGACAAGCCCTAGGTGATACTGTGGATTTGATACTTAATAGGTAATGGTAATAAATCACGCTGACTTGCAGGGCGGCTTCGTCGGATCAACTATCCTATATCCAAATAACAGGCACACGCCAGTATTCGCTCCATAGTAAACGCATTCCCTGCAATCGTTAGGCCTACCCACAACTATCTTAACACCACTTGGTAATGGAGTTTGGGGCGTGGGTAATGATGGTAATTGAGGCCTCTCGCTAACTGTTGTCTCCACCTGCCTTAATGGCTGTACTTCTATCGCCTCCGTTGTCTGTGGCTTAGTCTCTACCTGTGGAGGCGGAGGCGGTGGCGGTGGAAGCTGAATTGGGGGTGGAGGTGGTGTGCTTGGTGGTTGTGGCGGGGGTGGAGGCGCCACCTGTGCTGGTTGTGGCGGTGCCTGTGGTGGTGATAGGGCGGTCATTACCTCATCCATCACTGTCTGCTTAACGGTATCTGGTGGTGGTAGTTGGCCTTCGTATATCTTCTTACCATTGATTATTAATGCGGGTAGTGATGCCACGCCATCCTGCTTCATTGACTTGACTAGGTATATTAGGTTCTGCGGTACCTGGCTTTCGGGCATACTTAATGCATTGAGGGCTGCATCGACAGCCTCAGGCTTTATCCTAATGAATGTGGCATTAACATTTCTCTCACTCCCCTTAAACTTCTCCCTAATCTCCGAAACAACGTTTCTAATAACGTTTTCGTAGTTCTCATCCCTACCGACAACCATATAAAACTTAATCATGACCGGCATATACCTCAATTCTTGATATAAGCCGATATTAATAAATCTTTAGTGTCTAAAATAACATTAATCAGGTTAACCACTCGTTACTACTGATATTTTTACACTATTCTTTAATAACCTATTAAGGTAAAGCTTACGCTCGATTGCATTACCATCAGGACGCAATTCATATATTATTTGAGTCTCAAATGCCTTAATACTCATGGGATTGCATATCTTTAGGGATTCGCAAAGCTCCTTAATGAAGCCCTCATTATCAAGTGGCTTACTCACCCTTTGATAATAATTCTCCGCCATCTCCACAACCTTCTGTGGAAGTAGTATTGATGCTTTCCCTGATTCAACGATGTACAACCCATGATAACCAAGCACCATATCCCTCCTAACCCAATCAATACTGACATCCGTTAGGGGAGATACGATTGTGATCTCGAGCACGCAATTCTTAAATTCAGCAATGGATATTGGTGAGAATCTCGGGTCATAAAATGCAGCGTGCGTTGCAGCTGTCATGGAATCCTCGAGAAGATTCTTTATAGGCCTTATTGTTCCCATGCTCCCCCTGAGAACCCTCTTGATCATGCCATCTGAGTACATAAGTTTCTCTATTGATACGAAGACCCCGAACTTAAGCTCCGCAATCTTAACCAGGTGCGTTGGATCAATATCATACTCAGCCTTAACACCGAGTCTCTCAAGAATCCTAGACCTCAGGTACTTAATGAGGCTTGTGTACTCCTGCTCATTAAGTGGCCTGAATAATTGCATGCATATAACGCTATAAGTAATGATTTATATGCAGTGCCCTCCCTGATTATTCACGAATTATTAGTAAATTATTGCCAACACAGGAGGTACTGAGTGTACCTAAGACGCCACGTGCAACCTCTAATTCCTTATTTATACGTGCATGGTGACTACCGACCCAATAAACCTTACCGCAACCAGTACAAAGCCAGAATTCATTATTCCTAAGTAATACGCTACTTGGTACCTTACCAATAACCGAATCCCTACTGACCCTAACAAGCCTTGAACCACAGATGGGGCATAGGCTTTTCTCCATGTTTAGCATTAATGGAAAACCAAGAACCAATGATAAGACGGACAACCACTCAACATGCCTAGGCGTACTCAGTAGAAGGCTTAATCGTGACCTCTTCCTAAATAATTCCCTATCCTTAGTAACTAATAAATGATTTACATTAAGTAACTCATTATCACTAAAGTTCGGACTATAGATCACCCTAACACCCAACATCCTCAACCACCTAACAAGCCAACCAAGCATTGAATCGACAAAAACCTCATCATCACTTATGGGCAGGGAAACACAGGTATTAACTCGGGCAATCTCCAAGGCAGATCACTTCACCAAACTCTCTAATTTGTCCCACGGCATTGGACTGCCCTCGTAAAAACCCTCAATAATCGATGGACCCGGCACCACATCCACAACATTACTCAAGTTAATTACCTTGGTAAATCCAGGCACCTTACTCTTAAACCAATTATAAATCTCCTTACTAATATTGACCTTATCCCTCGACCCAGGCCTTAATACGGCATAGTAATTAGTCAGAGAACTAACCATGCTTAATGGTGCCGTGATCAACCTAATCAGGGAAGCATCACTAAGGTTATCTATCCTTAAGCCAATCCCAAGCCTAAGTTCAACATTTCTAATCCAACCCCGTGTCCCATAGATCATGAAACTACCCTTACCAAGGTATTCACCAGACGGGGCCTTCTTGGTCACCTGCTCACCCCTAACATAGAATACATCGAGTACTGACAAACCCATGACCCAAGCCCTTGAATAGGCTGCAGCGTACTGCGCCGCCTCGTAAATATCACTATTACTGGCATTATCACTAGGGTTCGAGAGTCGAATAACCACAACCGCAGCACCTGGTATGTCGGCGTGTACGAATATGTCCCAAGGCCTTAAATAATGCCTCACGATTACCTCATTCTGCGCAGCATCCCTACCTGCTATCACCAGCTTACCGCCACTGGTTATGAACCACCTAAACCTTTCAAACCACTCCCTAGCACCATAAATCACATGAATAGACCCCTCCCTAATACTCTCAATTACCTTCTCTCCCTCAGCCCTAAGTTCCTCAATACGCGCCCTAAGTTGGCTCATCACCTCCTCTGCGCTTTTGGCCTTGCGCTCAAGCTCCTTAGCCCTATTGAAGAGATTATTAATTACATCACCAACATCGGTATTCAATGGTATTGACACCGTAATACCATTAATATCAAGAAGCACTACCTTACTTCTCGGATCAAAGCCCTTAACCCTAATTCCCTGGTATTCCATACCCTTGATCAACTCCTGGAACTCATCCTTATACGATGACCAATAATTCCTAAGCACATTAAGTAACTCCTCAATTACGTACTTCCAATTAAGTACCGTCTCCGCCTTAATCCTCAACTCCTCAGAACCCTTCCTAAAACCCTCAATACTCATCATTAATTCATCAACACTCTTCTCAAGTCTCATAATCTCACCAGTAATACTGGCAAGTTTTTTCTCAGACTCCTCCCTAACCTCAATCTCATGGAAATACTCATCAACAGCCTCATTAAATCTCCTAAACTGCTTAATGTTATCGTACTTAATTGATAGGTACTTAATTGGAGTTACTGTTATTGGTGCACCATTACTATAATAAATGGTGGGCTCCAATTCCCCTCTGCCTACGGTATTTACCATGGACCTAATTACTGAGATAACACTATCTAAATTAATGGAATTAACGGGTAATGCACAATCAATCAATGCCCTAGTGCATACCTCATTGGCGATTTCACCACCTAAACCTAAGCCTCTGGCAATTGCCTTACCTATAGTATCATAGCCCTGTAAGGCCTTAACCACACTTTCACGATCATCAGTGGGCTTGACAAAGCTTTGGGGCGGTGGCTTATACTCAAGGCCAATATTTATCACTCTATCCCTACTTCTATATGCCCTTAAGACCCATCTAATTACGTTATCATTACTCATGTAAATGGCATTCCAGGGCTCCAGTAATTCAATTACCAGATAACCGTCACTAAACACTAACTTAACAATCCTATCAAAATTCAATAACTCAATGCTCCTTAGCCTCATTCCCTCAATCAACCTCCTAAGCGGTGTTACTCCCTCGGCTCCATGCTCAAGGACGTAACTCGTCAATCCAAACCTATGGGAGTTGGCTATTACGAAGTACTTCTCAGACTCCTTCCTAAACCTAAGTAGTAATGAATTGCTCATGGTATAGACCTTATCAATTATTGAATCCCTTAACTCAGTAAGTTCAATTGAGATTGCTAATAGGTCCAGGACATTTAATGACCTCTTTTGATTAGGCATTTACCTTAAGTTTTAAGGAGGGTAGGTATTTAAAAACGATTTACTTCTTCGTAGTGGTCGGCTCTCCCTGTTCCCTTAGTAGTGTGGTTAATTCATTAATTGATTCCTTCAGGGACCTTATCTCCCTTATTAACTCATCAACACCCTCAAACTCAACCTTAAACCTAATACCTCCTGATTGCTCGTAATCCTCATTACTCTCACTAACGCGTTTCCTAACCCTACTTCTTCCATCACCATCCTCATCGCCAGTCAACTCCTGAAGAAGCTCCTCAAGATCCACCTTCCTTTTCCTGCCAAACATATCAATTAGGAAATCTCAAGTAGATTAATAAGGCACTATGATAATTCGGTAATTATGATTGGTATAATCTATGACAATGCATACCTGGAACATAAGCCCCCAAGAAGCCACATTGAGAACCCAAGTAGGATTATGACAATCATTAAATCAATAAGCGGTACTGTAACTATGGAGAAGCCTATTAATGATGTTAATGAGTGGTTACTTAAGGTTCATGATGAGGATTACGTGAGGCGAATTGATGAGGCTTGTGATATGGGTTACGTATTCATAGATGCGGATACATACGTTAGCCCAGGTACCTGCAAGGCTGCGAGACTTGCTGTAGGCGCTGTCTTAAAGGGGGTTGATAAGGTGCTAAGTGGTGAGTGGGGTACTGCTTATGCGGTTGTTAGGCCGCCTGGCCATCATGTCGGTCGTAGTGGTAGGGCATTAATGGCACCAACCCAGGGCTTCTGCATATTCAATAATGTAGTCGTCGGTGCCGTTTATGCCTTGGAGCACGGTTTTAATAAGGTGGTTATACTTGATGTTGATGTTCATCATGGAAATGGCACGCAGGAAATATTCTATGAGGATCCAAGGGTTTTGTACGTAAGTCTTCATCAGGACCCATTAACTATTTATCCAGGTACTGGATTCATTGATGATGTTGGTGAGGGGGAGGGCGAGGGTTTTAACGTTAATGTTCCATTACCGCCATTTACGGCGGATGATGCCTACATGAATGCCCTAGATAGGGTTGTATGGCCGATAATCGAGGAGTTCAGGCCGCAATTGATCCTGGTTTCCCTGGGCTTTGATGCGCACATGCTTGATAGTATAGCTAACCTGAGACTGTCCCTTAATACGTATGCCTATGTATTTAGGAGATTGAGGAATATGATTGGTAAAGTTAGGGGTGTTGTCTTCGTGCTTGAAGGTGGTTATAATAGTGATACCCTAAGCAGGGGTTCAAGGCTTTTAATTGATATCATGAGTAATAGGGACGTGGAGATTGATGAGGGGGTGACACAGACTGAGCCAAGGATTATGGCCCGTGTGAACTCCGTTATTAAGGATGTGATCAATACCCAGAGAAATTACTGGCACCTGGCTTAAATAACCTAAATACTTATAATTTACCATAGTTAATGCGTACCTGCGTGATGATGCTGGGCTTGATGATCAGTGATTTAGGTTAATAGCGCTGATCCTAAATCTTTGGCTAATTATTGTGAGTTAGTGATTTATTTCCCCGCACAATGTAAATAACGTGGTGAGGTCTCAATACCTATTAATGATTATGGCGCTTGCCATACTTATGGGTATTGCCTCGGTTTTGTATGCTCAGCAAGTTCAATTACCCATATACATACCTGCCGTCAACGTAAGCATAACCGCATTATCAGCAAACGGCATGCCACTAACGAAGTATGCTACCGTCGGCTTATCATGCGCAGGGTACAATGTAAGTAATATAGGCCTTATGAGCACTGTGATACCAATACCGAGTACAGGCTCAATAACCTGCAGAGCCTATGCCTACTCCTTTGGTGTTTATTCAAGCAAGACCGTGATTCTCACCGCAAACGAGAGTGGGGAGGCAATATCAGTGACCTTGGTAGTACCGGTCAGTGGTTATTACGTACCAGGCATAGGCTTCATACCAATAGGCACTTTGATAGCAATTGCCGTGGTAATCATAATAGTCATAATACTAATAGTCATTGGTTTAATTGAATATGCTAGGTGGAGGAGGGAGAGACTGGCGAGACTTATAAGGCCACCTGAGTAGGGTTAAGTGACTACCTAGGATGATCTGCGGCATTATATTGAGTGGTGGTTTATCGCGGAGATTTCAGGTACGTGGTGAACCATGGATTGATAAGGCCCTGTATATGGTGGGTAATGAACCAATGATAAGACTCATTTATAACGCCTTGTCGCAAATAACCAGTAAAGTTATCATAGCAGTGAATGAAGTTGATAAAGCCTTGAAATATAGATCGATAATACCAAGCGCCGACTATGTCATTGATGATGAGAAATTCAAGGGACCACTCGCGGGTATTTACTCAGCACTTAATAAGTGTGGTGAGGAGTACGCCGTGGTGGTTCCCAACGACATGCCTTACATAACGCCAAAAGCCCTCGAACCATTAATAAGCGAACTAGGAAATTTTGATGCTACTACCTATGTATACCCAAACGGGCATTTAGAGAATGCATTAATGGCGGTCAGGAGGACTGTAACTCTCCAATACATGGACTTACTTGTTAATTACGGTAGATCGAAGATCTTCGACCTAATTAGGGGATTACCAAAGGTACTATTCCTAGATCCATTGATGCATGGAATTGAGTTGAAGAGTCTCGTAAACGTGAATACACGTAGTGACTTAACGGGCACTTCCATGAGAATTAACGGGCAGGTAATTAAGAGCGATATTTCAATAATTAGGGAGTACGTAATTAATGACGTAGTGGGTAAAGACCTTAATAAGATAGTAGGCTCGCTCTGGTATACATTAATTACAAGTGATCCCTGGCCCGAGTTCAGGCTATATGCTGAGGCAGGTCTTCACTTCCTGGCTGCTCATGTACTGCTTGACTCAGTTAATGAGAATGTTAAGCAGCTCGGTAGGCGCATATTGACCTCATTCGGTGTTGATAAGGCATGAATGTAATAATCATGGCCGGCGGCGCAGGAACTAGGCTCTCTAACCCCAATAAACCGTTGATTGAGGTATGCGGTAAGCCAATGATAATGCGCGTCATCGAGGCTGTTGAGGACTTAGGCGCTGTATACATTGCAACCACAATTAGGCACTCATCCATTATAGAATTTGCGAGAAACCATGGCTATAAAGCCCTAATAACAGGCGGTAAGGGTTACCCTGAGGACTTCCTGGAGGCCATAAATAGGGTAGGTATACCTGCCCTCATAGTTCCTGCTGACATGCCATTCTTAAACAAGCAGTTAGTTAGGAAGTTCTTGATTATGGCTGCGTATGTCATGGCACCAATGATAACACTCATGTATAGGAGGGATGAAATCCTAGGATTTACGGGAATAAGCCTTGTAAGGAGAATAAAGCTAGACCAAGGCATTATCCCGTGGGTATCACTAGTAGTTCCATGGAGCAAGGAATTACTCAATATAAATACTCCAAGCGACATTAACACAGCTCAGGAAGTATGCGAGAATATGTCGCAAAAAGTATTTTAATATGAGCATAACATTAACTCACGGGTCATGTCTCTTAGGGATGAGTTTTTGCGTTTGTTGAGGGAGGATGAGGTTTTTAGGCTTGCTGTTATTGGGCTTTTGGGTATTTCTGATGTTCAGTCTTCCCTTAGGCGGTTGGTTGATGTTGTTGGGAGGCTTGTTGATGGTCAGGAGGCTTTGGCTAGGAATCAGTCAGTGATGATGGAGGTTTTGAACAAGGTTCTCGAGGCAGTCCAGAGGCTTACCGAGAACGAGGAAAAACTTTGGGAAAACCAGAACAAGCTATGGGAGGAGAATAACAAGATTTGGCAGGAAATAAGGGCTCTACGTGAGGGCCAGTATGCGATGAGGGAGGACATAAGGAGACTATGGGAGGAAAACAACAAGATATGGAAAGAGTTAAGGGGTCTTAGGCGTGAGGTTTCTGGCGTTTCTAATACTGTGGGTGTGTTAGTTGAGCGTGATGCCAGGCATTACTTACCTGCCTGGGTTAGGGCTAAGGTTGGAGTTAACGTTGATAGGCTTAGGAGGGCTAGGGTTGAGGATATTGGTGAGTTTGATGGCTATGCTGAGGCTGATAATAGGGTGATTGCTGTCGAGGTTAAGGCAACGCTTAGGGTTAGGGACGTTAAGGACTTCGTGGATAAGGTGGGCAAATTAAGGAGTGCCAAGGCTGGTAAAGAGGTCATAGCCATCATCGCCTACGTAAATGAGTCAAGGGATACCGGTAAAGCCATTGAGCTGGCTAGGCTCAATGGCATTAAGGTGGTTAAGCATCATGGTGAGGATGACTTCGAGGAACTCACCTAGCCACTAACTGCCTCGTATAATTCACCAACCACTCAATGAGTGGTAGGTCAACCCTCACATAATCAATTCCGTACTTACCCTCATGAAAACCCCACACATGTAGATCATAGGCCCTGGACCAGGCATCGGCAATCCTCGGCTCATTAAGCCTAGCACTCAACGACCTAGCGGCCCTACCGAGCAGGTACGCGAACCACCTACCCTCCCTAACTGCCTCCTGGTACTCAGGTGTGTTGTACTTCTCTGCCAAGGCCTTGACGCACTCCTCAGCGACCCTATACAACTTCTCGCTAGCTTGGACGGCATCGCCTTTGTCGATGTATTCCCTGGCCTCACCTAAGTACTTATCCGCGAGTTCAAGCCTCGCCTTAGCCAGCTCGCCGGGATCTAACTGCATGACATTCATCAGCGTATATATCACAAGGTCCTCAATGTCCAGGCCCTTTTCCCTAACCTTCTCATAAATAACCCTCGGCAACTCTAATGAAACAACCATTAGTGATAAACCATTAGTGATAGTACCGGAAATAGCTTTAAAAGCCTATGACCCCTTTACAGCATTTTCTTCACGAGCTCCGCCAACCTCTCAACGAACCTATCAAAGGTTATGTCCCTAACCCTCTCCAGGCTCCTCCTCGAGTAATCACCCCACGCCCTCCCATCCGTTAGAAGCTTAGCTATCGCATTCACAGCCTCGTCAGCATTTTCATAACCAAGCCCAACCTCACCACTCATCGCCAGGTCACTCCAGGCGCCACCGCTCCTATGCACGACAACGGGCAAGCCCCTTGCCATGGCCTCTGCCACTGCAACGCCCCAGTGCTCGTTGATTGTTGCATGCAGGAAGACCTTCGCGCTGTCCAACGCGTTCAGCTTTGCATCGCCGGGCGCATTCTTCATAAGTACAACGTTATTAAACACACCGCTCTTCCTTGCCAACTCGATTGTTTTTTCGAAGTAGTTCTCGGAGGGTACGGTACCTGTTCCACCAATAATGACTAGCCTAACGTCTGGGACCTCCTTGACTAGCCTTGGCATCACCTCACTCACAACCCAGTGATAACGCTTCTCATTACTAAACCTGCCGACCATGACCACTATGTCCTGTCTCTCCTCGAAGGGCTTCGGCTCCATGGCAACATTGACGTTTGGTGGCAGTGGTGGGTTAACCACCAATGGGTACTCGCCGTGTATTTGCTTGACCAGGTCAGCGGTCCACCTCGAATTCGCCATAACGAGCTCATGAACCTTGAAGGGATTACCCCTGTTAAACCTCTCGCTGAGCCACAGACTACCCATTAGGTATATGTCCCACGGGAACTTGCCGTACCTCTCGGCTAAGTACGGGTCGTCCCTCCATGACCTTATCTTTCGTGGTCCATACACTGTTTCGAATGGGAAGTGTATGTACTCGATTGTTTTGAAGCCGTACCTACGCTTCAATCGTACGATGGGCTTTGTCTGGTAAAAATCGATGAATACCAGGTCCGGTTTCATCCTTGGTATGACGGCGACGGCAGGCACCCACGAAAGAGCCCTTAAGTATATCCCAAAGGCACGTAGCTTGAACGGCAGTGAGTGTACCTTGAATTTCGTTAGGTCCATTCCGAACCACTCCTTATAACACGATACGCAGAACCTAGTAGTCGCAGTCAACTCCACATGATGCCCCATGGTGCTGAATGCCAGGGCGAACGCCCCAGCCACCAATTCACCGCCGCCCGGCCTGTCCCAGTAGTGGTGCGTGACTAAAACCTTCATTAATCAAGCAAAGCTTACTTCTCATTTTAAAGCTATCCCATGCCTACACATAATAATACCCACATTCGCGTCGCCACTCACGGCGCTGCATTTAAAGCCCTCATTGTTGAACCTAGTTAATAATTCCATAAGTATGTCATTGCTATGGTACTCAATGACGTACTCCGGGATTTTACCAATGCACGGATCCTTGGCAAGCCCCAACTCACAGCCCTCGCAATCGAATTTAGCCACGTCAATACCACCGAATGCGTTCAGGAAGTCACAAATACTCAATTTCCCGTAGTGCGCCCCAACGATGGTGAACTTCCTACTGTCTATTCTATTCAGCATTGCATTCCTCGCCAACTCACTCACGTACTTGCCAACGGGCTCCACGGCAATGACGTACCTAGCCCCATTATGCAGGAAGTACAGCAGGGTATCGCCAACGTAGGCGCCCACATCAAGCACCACCTTTCCTTTGTAATCGGCCATGCCGTACTGATTATCAATGAATGTCTCGTGCAGTATCATCCTGTACCTCACAAAGCACGGGATATCCACCTTAGCGTGTCTCCAGCACTTCCTTTCCCTGTCATAATACCACCCGTGCTCAATGCCGTGCTTGATGCTTATAGGGTCGCTAAACCACTCATTGAGTGGTACCTCGCCGCGGATAACCATTGGGAATAACCAAATCATTGACCTAAACCTCCACGCCAACCTCTTGATTATGTACGCCAATATGCGCATCACAAGTGAAGCGCTGCTGACAGCCAATACCTAGCAATATTCTTTGTTATATTTAACTCACTAATGTGTATATTGTGCCTCGCCATGGATTTAAAAATAGGTAATATGCATAGGCCCTAACATGCCTACCGCATGTGTCGCCACCACGCCCAGCATTCACAGCTGCCGGGAACCAGGGCGTCAGCCTTTGCCCAACCAACAACGCATAGAAACCCAGCACGGTCTCATCCGCAATGCAGTTCCTCAATTGCTTAGGCACTGCACGCACCACATCCATCAACAACTCAATAATGTCCTCATCAGGCCTGTGGTTGATTATCACGGCCTGCTTAGGCCCGAAAACACGGGGCTGTGCCCACGCTTATTGTATAGCACCCTCGTGTGCGGTATATTATCAATAACCACGTCCCTAACGCCCAGCTTGCCGTTTATGTCGGCCACACCAACAAGCTTTGTGGACAAACCACGTGCCTTCCTGTACACGTCAATAAACGACGGCACCAACTCAACATCACTATCCACAACCACATCGCCTGGTTCCGCAATACTCAAAATAGAAAGAATCGTTTCAGACCTATTGCCGTAATCCACGTACTTATACACCACACAATCACTGAGCCCCAAGGCATTGCGATCGATATCGATGCAGCACGCGGGTGCGTTGTCAAGGTAAACCACAGCATCCGCGCCGCCCAACCTACTCCTTATGAGGTTGATATTATAGGCAAAGAATTCCTTGATTTCCGCAATACGCGAGATCGGCAGGTACGTGAATAGCCTCATTCATGAATAAAAAATAAAAGTAATTTTTAAGGATATTTATCATAGTTATTATAGTGGTGGTTCGAGTAGCTTTATCTTCATGCCCACAAGCTCGGGCATGACCCTATGCTCAACAACCTCGGTAACCCTCTCGATACCTACCACATTGCCCTCCTCGTCATAGCTCTCCCTAATGTACATGTGAATTATTGATGTGGCGTCGTGAGATGCGTGCAATGTGGTCGTGGGCATCGCATCCCTGCCATGCTACATCCTGCCTATTGCCCTGGACATGTGCGTTATTGCGAAGACGATTGACTTGTTGTGCATTGCATACAGGGCAAGAGCATGCAGTATCCTCGTGACCAACTGGTTCACCTGTGCCACGTCAGCCAGCCTGCCGGTCCCGAACATCGCCCTGTAGTTCTCCCTAATACCACCAACACTGTCAAGCACAATGAAGTCATACCTAACCCTAGACCTGTTCCTGTACAGGTTCTTCACGGAATCGAAAACGTTATATGGATTCTCCTCATAAGCCACATCAGCACCACCGAGCAGTTTCCTGATCCTATCCATGAGCGGTATCAAATTCACCTCAGACGCTATGTACAAAACCCTCTTATCGCTACCCAAAAACCTTTTAGCCAGAGTAAGCGCCTGGCGTGTCTTCCTCACCATCGCCTCGGCCACAGCCACGCCTCAGTGCTCATTGACTGTGGCGTGAAGGAAAACTCGTGATTTATCCATTAACTCGATTTTTAATTTGCCAGGCACGTTCTTATGAAGCTCTGCCTTGATGCCGTGCTTCTTAATCAACTTTAAGATTTGCTAGTAATATGACTCACTAGGTATTGTGCCCGTGCCACCAATAATGTCCAGCTTCACATCAGGCACCTCTTTAATGAGCCTCGGCATTAACTCGGTCACAACCCAGTGATTACGCTTCTCGAATGAGAACCTGCCAATCATTATCACCGCATTGTCTCTTTCCTCAAAGGGTCTCGGTTTCTCAACTATTCTTACGTTTAGTGGAATAGGCGGGTTTAAAATACGAGGGCGTTCTCCATATTTGTTTAGCAATTTCTGCCGTCCACCTCGAATTTGTCCATACTATGTCATTAACTTCAAAGGGATCGTCACGATTGAACTTTCTTTCTAACCATAATGAACCTTTAAAACATAAATTCCACGGAAATTTATTGTATTTCTCAATGAAATAAGGATTATCACTCCAGTTTCTACCATAAATAGCCTCACATAGATAATGTATATATTCACCACTTTTAAATTTATAATATTTTTCAGAATAATGATCGGTTTAGATTGGCAAAAATCCATAAATACAAAACCAGGCTTTAAATTAAGTATTGTTAATACTGCAGGAATCTAAGACATAGTCCTAATTAAGGTAAAAATTAGATACTTAATTTCTGATTTCTATAAGTGATAACCTTAAATCTTCAATCTTGATTTTATTTTTCTTAATGCTCTGAAATAATTTATAATAAGCATAAGCCTTAAGATGCTTATTACATTCATCCAGTCTAATTCTTTCTTCATTAATTACTCCATTAAACCATGGTGTCAATCTTTGACCAGTCAATAATGCATAAAGGCCAAGTATTACCTCATCTGCTATACAGTTTCTAATAATAGGAACATTATAGAGAGTTTCTCTAATACTAATATTGTTAATGCTTCAATATCAATTATATCAATTTTATGATTAATAATAACTGCTCGTTTCGGTTCGAAGAAAATAGGTAGATGCCCATACTTATAATATATTATATTTTCGTATACGGTATACCATCAATGATAATGTCCCTTGTCTTAAGTCCTACTTTTACGTCTTCTACACCTATCATCCTACCCAGGGGAGCATTTTCTTTAAACCTTCAATAAAGGATGACGCTAAAATAATATCGCTATCAACGACCATTGCTATGTCATTAATATTAAGGAGATCCTTCAACATGGCTAATCAAGTATTATTTCTATTGCGCCAATTACCTACCCTAATCTCAATCCCACTAGTTACAATTTTACTTTTACTAATTATTTCTTTTTGTTTGTCATGTGATACGTTATCTACGTATACGATTGCATTCTTTGGTCTTACGATTTCGATATTCCTTACGAAGTACTCATTTATTTCGTAAATCCTATAAAAGGGCAGATACGTTATTAATGTAACCATTCAAAAATCTTTTAAAGAAAGGGTCATTTAAGTTAATTCGTGAAGGCGCTGGTTTATTGAGCTTTGAGCGGTATCGGCAGTATCCAGAGATTTGATGCATTATTAACAGGGGCATTATTAGACCTGGGCTTGAGACACATGCATTAATACCTTCCTCAGTAAGTATCAAAGACGTTGAATTGTATCACGGAGTAGCATTAAGTGATGCACGTATTATTAATTATGGAGTTATAAGATGCGGGCCTTATTGCGATCTTATCAATAACGTGGAGGGTAATATTGTTTTATCGAATATCGTGGATAATTACGATATAATCTTCATAGATGCATTATCAATCGCACCAGCGGGTAAACGATTATTAAGAGAAAGAATTACGTATGTTATGTATATGGGCCAATTACGATAAAAAGCCAAGACCATTATTGACATATAAACTTAATAGATTAATCCTTCATGCATTGCTAAATCTGCTTTCAGATTATAGAATAATATTACCTAATCCTGATAGAGTATTTACTAACAGTTTGTACTCAGCAATGCTATCAAGAAGTGCACTAGGTTATATGCCAAAGATTCTTCACTCACCTATTGATGTTAATAGAGTAATGAAGTACTCAAGTAATAAAGACTTAATTGCAAGCATATTAGCAAGGTTTGAATATGCAAAGGACTGGGATTTCATCCTTATCGTATTTAAAGATTTAATTAATAAATGCGGCATTAATAATATAAAGTTATATTTAATAGGATCTATTAATAATAATACGGATATTAGACATGTAAAATATTTACTTAATTTAGCGGAAAAACTAGGTATTAAAGAGAAAATTAGAATTTTTATAAATTTAAGTATTGATGATATTTATAAGATACTTAATAAATCCATGGCGTTTATCCATGTAAAGCCTCATGAACATCTTGGCATGGTAGTTATCAAGGCCATGGCAGCCGGTGCTGTACCGATTGTTCATAGGTCTGGGGGTCCCTGGTTTGACATAGTGGACATGGGTAGGTATGGCTATGGATACTCAAGCAGGGAGGAGGCTGTGGAGGCGTTGTGCAGGGTATTAACGAGCGATAGGGAATTCGCTAGGATGAGTAGGTTGGTGGTAAAGAGGGCTAGGGAATTCTCCTTTGAGAAATTTAGGGATAGGGTTAAGGACATCATAAGCGGCGCATTATGACCTAGAATAAATGGCGCCTCGGTTAAGCTAAGTTCACAACTAACTCATCCTATTCATTAAATACTAAACGAGGTATAGAATCCCCCCGTCTCCGAAATACTTAACGCAACGTATCCCTGAATACCAGCCAACGTAACGCGACATTTATTTATCTCATTAAATAACTCGGCTATCCCAACCTAACTCTATAGGACCCATTATCCATGGTCTAACATTACTCCGCCCGGTTTCCAACCATTTAGGTAATGTGGGGGTTAAACCGTGAGGATGTTAAGATTAATTATTGGTTTTTGTTGTGTTTGGAAATTTCTAAACGTGGCTTAGACAAATAAATTAATCGTGGCTTTCCGCGTTTGAGGTGTTGGTTGTGTTTGTGTTGGTTTTGTTGGGTGTGGTTGTTGCTATCGTTGTTATGGTCGGCGTGGGGTGTGTTAGGTGATGGGCATGAGTGCTGAGGCCCTTGAGAGGCCTTTGCCTAGGCTGACCATGGAGGATTATGTCAGTGCTAGGTTGTTGGAGGCTTTAGTTGAGGCTGGGTTGGCCCTTAAGTTCCTGGGTAGGGGCTTGGTTAGGGATTCTGCTGGTAAGGCCTTCCGGGTGTGGAGGGCATTGTTGGCTGCCTTGCTCAGGCTTGAGTTGGGTAAATTGATGCAGGTAACTAGGTCTGATGAGGAGAGGGGGTGGCTTATGGATAGGGCTGTGCCTAGGGTACCGACGGGTAGGATGAAGGCATTGTCCCAATTGCTCGAGGATGTTGGTTATGGCGGGTTATCAGCATGGACGGACAAGGCATTAGACCTACATGACTATCAGTACAATGGTCCGGATCCAGGCATGGCGTTATCGAAGTACAGAAGTAGGGAGGAGGCTGTAGTGGGCGTAAAACTCGTTATAAACGAATTAATGGGGGAATAGAGAAATTGAAACTAAGGGTGAAATGGGTGATGAATTAGAAAACGCATTCAAGGCACTTAAGGAGGAGGTAAATAAAGTGGGTAAATCGTACTAATGCTCAACTCCTGATAATGGCCCCCATTCCATACCCCTAACCCTTTAGGAGTCACCTGTTTAAGGTATTCGTTGTGGTGGGGCAGGTTTATAAGGTGGGCTCAATTATTATTAGTGCGTGGAGGGGTTGATTAGGAGGTTAATGGAACTGGGTATTGATGTTAATGAATTACTACTTGATGCACTGGGTGCTAAGGATCCTGAGGAGAGTTCTAGGGAGAGGATTAGTATTGCTGAAAAGTACATGAGGGAGTGTGAGGAGTACGTGAATAAGGGCGATGCTGCACAGGCAAGCGAGAAGGCCTACAAGGCTGCGGAGGAGGTCATTAAGGCCCTGGCGGAGAAGTTCAGGACACCTGAGTATGATAGGTTCCTGAGGGAGGGCCGATGGTACACGTATCTACTAAGTATGGCTAGTAAGACCCTAGCTAAGAGTCTGGGTGACTGGGTTATTGATGGTTGGAACGCTGCATATGACCTACACGTATGGGGATTCCACGAGGGGAAGCTAACAATAGACTATGTAAAGGTTGGCGTAAATAAGGTTAGGAAAATGCTAGATGAGGCTAAGGAAATCCTCCTTCAACAAGGCTCAGTGTGAATACTCTAACCTTTTTGGAGTATGGTTTTACTGTTTTAATGATTCGCCTTACTCTTGGCCTAGGCACTCTAATTCCCAACCTTAAAGGTCAATGCTCTTATTGAGGAATCCAATACCTTCAAGTTTAGCATGCAGCTATAGGGTCAAGTAACTAATAGTCAATAACTATTAGCCACAATGAATCTAAAACCTATGAATCCGCGTGCTAGTTACGGTGTGGCGCATTGATGGAGATTTCTCAGCAACCACTAGCAGCGTTTAGGCATTTATAGGAGCACCAGTAGTATAGGTCCGTGGGTGTTGAGATTATTGAGAAACCATGGCTTAAGCCTACTACTGAGGACTATGTTAATGCTAGGCTACCGGAGACTTTGGTTGAGACTGGTTTAGCCCTTAGACTCCTTAAAGATTACCTTATTAGGGATGCCTCTAGCAAAGGACCGATTCAGATAGCCAAAGGCATGAGGAAGTGACTTATGAAGAAGGTAGTGCCTAGGATTCTAACAAGTAGAGTAAAGGCATTAACACAAACGCTTAAAGAGGTTAGACACAGTGAATTATCAACATGGTTGAGCACAGCCCTAGAACTCCACGATTATCAATGTAATTGGCCAGACCCAGATATGGTACTATCAAACTATAGAAACGAAGAAGAGACAGCTAAGGATATTGTTTTGCTCATTGGTGAGTTGGTTAGGCATGTTGAGAAGTTGAAGGCTAGGGTTAGGTGGGGTAGCAATGCCCTTAAGGGGCTGAGGAACTTAGGTAAGTGACAAGGGTTAGTTCTACCAGTAGGTGAATGTGGTGAGGAGGATTAGGCTGAACTTGGCTTCGAACCTGCAGGTCAAATTTGCAGATAGGGAACAAGCCCTTGGGAGGGTTGAGTATTGGGCTGGGCGCGGTATGTCTGTGGTTCAGGTTGTTTATGGTCCTGAGGGCTGCGGTAAGACTGCGTGGCTCCTGCAGCCCGTGGAGCTCCTTAGGGATTTGGGTTTTGAGGTTATCTATGTGAACCCGATCAACAGGCTTGCCATTGCGGAGATTAGCGTGGCTGGTCTCAGGGATGAGTTCATGAAACTCATTGAGGAGGCAATTAATCAGAATGCCCTTACTAGGATTGCGTGGATAGCCTACAACATTGCCTACGACTTGATTAAGGCGACCAGGGGTAAGGTGGCGATTATTGTTAATGATGCATTTCAAGTGATCGGCGTTAGGGAGTCAACACTATACGTGAAGGCCTTATTGAACCTAATTGAGTACCCGCCTGAGATGTACGAGAGGATAGTGGCAATAGCAGCCACGAGTGAGGGTGTTTCGAGACGCGAAATTGGGCGTCATAGGTGGGCTGATTTATTGGCGATGTGGAACATGAGTAGGGAGGGGTTTAGGCAATTATACGAGCAGATACCGGGTAATAAACCCCCGACTTCAATGAGGTTTGGAGAATAACCGGAGGAAACCCAAAACTACTGGGTAGGCTCTACGAGGTTAATTGGGACGTGGGTAGATTAATCACGGGCTTAATTGAGGAGAGGGGTGTTGATGCATTCATAGCTTCGCTGAGCAGCGAGAAGAGGCATTTATTGGCGGAGGCCATTGATGATCCAGACGCATTATTCACCAAGGAGGGGATACCACTAATGAACAAACTAATTAGGTTAAACTTAGCCATTAAAATACCACAATGGAGGGACGAGCCCCTATGGATAGACCAACCACCGCCCGAGAGGGACCCTGAGCTCGGGATTGGGAAGTACGTCGCATGGCAAACACCACTACACAGAGAAGCCATCAAAAAAGCACTACAGGAAACAACACAGTGAAAACCAAAACCAAGGACCCACCCAACAAAGCCACGCCCCAATCATGAGCGATCAACGCGCTGCCCGCCACGTTTAGAAATTTCTAAACATAACCAGAGAAGAAAAACCAACCTAACCCAGCCAGGGCAGCCTAGCCGTTCCTCTGTGGCGGCGTCTATCGACCAGGTGGTTAGGTCCCCATTAGTTAGGTGCCCATCACCTTTCTAGGTGGTTTACGTACTCATTTATGTCGAGGAGTTCCAGGTACCTCCTCCATAGGTAGTTCACGGCTTCATCCTCATTGCCGTAGATCACCACGCCATCACTAATCACTGAGTAGAGGATTGATGCGTCCGCGCTCTCTATGTGGACCACGTCGACTAAGTCCTCACTTACGCCCAGGGCCTCGGCTATATCCACTATTAACCCGCCAATCTCCAGGGCGCTCCTGAGGTTTGCTGAAATAGCGATGTCGTAGTCCTTACCAACCTCCTTCCTGGCCCTTGAGCCGAATAGGAACGCGAACTTGACGCCATGCCTCTCAAACACTGGCCTTAGCCTAACCCTCAACTCCTCAATGCCTATCTGCCCCGGGTCACCGATGCTCATTATGAGGCTGCTTATTTTCTCGAGAATGGTTGGCAACCTCTCCTCCATCTCCCTGAAGGCCTCCTCCTCAAGGCCCCTATCAATCTCCGCATACCCGTGAACCAACACGTTCCTAAAGCCGGCGAGGCTCCTCAGGAATCTCCTCAAGTCCTCACTAAGGCCTAGTTTATTGGATAGGTAATCAGC
This sequence comes from Vulcanisaeta moutnovskia 768-28, assembly GCF_000190315.1. Lineage (NCBI taxonomy): Archaea > Thermoproteati > Thermoproteota > Thermoprotei > Thermoproteales > Thermoproteaceae > Vulcanisaeta > Vulcanisaeta moutnovskia. Next base: position 1,694,517 of record NC_015151.1, on the reverse strand, counting down.
AATGCCCCTATATGTCTCGGGCTTCTCATCCCTCAGCTCCACCGCGAGCATCGCGCCCATGTTCAGCAATGCCTGTATCGTTAATTGCGCAAGCCTCTCGATTGCGTAGATACTCCCACCACTCCGCCGTATTGCCTGGAATTCTCCGAAGTACTTCGTTAGTAATTCGAGGATTCCCTTGAGTCTCATGGAAATCACGCTCATTGCCTCGTTAATTCCTCGGGCTCTACGATCTTTATGTCCAGGGAGTTGGCCAGGTCAATCACGGACTTCTCATCCCTCTCGCCAATGAAGTAGGTCACCAGGTACTTGGCATCGAGTCTCCTACCCGTGACCCTCTCGTAAAGCTCCGCAATGCGTTTAAATACCACTAGGTCGCTTCTACTTACTGAGGATTTTATCTCCACGGCAAAGGCCTTGTCATCCATAATCACTATGTCCAGGTCAACAACGCTTGGATATCCGAACACGTAGCCCTCCGCGTCATTATAACTCCACTTCTCAACCTTGTAACCAACTCCACTGAGTAATTCCTCGATTGTTCTCCTAAACGCCTCCTCACTGAACACGCCCCACCTGGCGCCGAGCGCCGATAACTTCCTATCAAGCCTATCATACCTCTCCCAAAGCCTTTCCTGACCCTCACGCAACCTAGTCTCCTCCTCCCTCATGGCCTTAACCTCCTGCCACAACCTCTCGATATTCTCACCTAACCTCTTTACCTCAACCAATAGGTTGTTCTGGCCCTCCTGAAGGACCCTAACCTCCTGCCAAAGCCTACCCTGCGAGTCAAGGGACTGCCTTAGTAAGTCGAGTATTTTGCCCTCACCATCAATTAACTGCTTAACGGCCTCCCAGGTAACCCTTTGGACCTCGGTGAGTTGCTTAATGGCGCTGCCCAGCTCCTCCTGCCCCTTGGCGAGCCTCTCGACCATGTCGATGGTCCTGCTCAGGGTCTCCGCGAGGTCCATAATCATCTCATTGATCTTCGCCAGCATGTCAGTCACCTTACCGAGCATTTCGGTAATCCTCGTCTCACCCTCGGCAATGCCCTGCATCGCATTGACAGACCTGGTCTGGGCCTCGGCAAGTTTGTTAATGGCATTGATTAATTGCCTTAGTGATGATTGAACATCAACAATGCCAAGCAAACCCATTACGGCTAGCCTAAGCTCCTCATCCTCCCTAAGAAGCCTGAGCAACTCATCCCTATTAATCTTATTGGCTTGCCCACCCACTGATTGTTAATCCCTGGAGCTAAATATAAGGTTGTTGGTCCTTGAGGAGGGATTGGAGGAAAAATAAAATGAAGGAAGGAAAATTTGAGGGGAAGGTGATTTTGAGGCGATTTATGTATTTAAGGCCCTCACTTCGGCGGGCCCAGCAAGCCAGCTAGTCTCCTCCTCCTCCAGTTGCTGTACTCAATTAGCAGTATCACTATTAGTATTATTATGATTATTATCACAACAGCCAGCAGTATGAATGTGCTCACAGGCACGAAGCCCACACCAGGTATGTAGTAGCCGCTCACTGGTATTGTTAGTGTCTTAGTTATTGTCTGCCCAGCCTGGCTACTCGTCAGCGTCACCGTGGTGCTCGCGCTCTTTCCATAGCTGTAACCAGCCACTGTACATGTTATTGAACCACTGCTTGGTATTGGAACAACAACGGTCTGTGAACCAACACCACTGGCCACTGGCACAGTACCGCTTGGGGTCTGGCATGTAACATTCACAGTAGCCTCACTCATCAATGGAGCACCACTGGCACTCACTGGAGTCACCGTTAACTCAACAGCCGGTACTGACACCTGTATTGGCGATGATGCATTGCTACTCGTTACGTAGTAGGTGTAGGTATAGCCCAGTGGTATTCCCTTCCATGACTGCACTGACACAGTTACTTGGGCTGCAAACGGCGATATTGGTGTCACGAAGGTTGCCGTTGTTAACTGTCCCTGAGCATTGGTCGTTCCAGTACCACTCACTGCTGTGGTTGTTGTGCATGTACTTGGTGATGGCACCAGTGGCGATACTGTGTATGTATAGCCAACAATTGTTGATGCTGGTGACACTGCTGTTATTGTCACTGGGCACTCTGGTTCAGATACGCTGTAGCTTAGGGTCACGCCTGGTGCTGGGCCGAAGCTTGATAGCACAACCACTATATTTGCTGTTGTTAGTATGTTACTTAGTGTGAAGGACTCGATTGCCTCGGTGGCCGTGACAGTCCTCTGTATGCTGAAGGTGTTCTCAAATACAGGCACTAGTTCAAGCGGTGTTCCACTACTTATTGCCTGGTGTATTTGCTGCCATGTTAATGGTGTGCCGTTAGCTGCATAGTAAACAACAACGTAGTAATTGGTTGGTGGTAGTTGGCTTGTGGCTGGTGGGTATATCCTATAGTCAACTGGTGTTATTGAACCGTCAGTACCAGTTACGTTGAAGCCTAGGAATTCATTACCCATTGTTGGCTGATCAAACACAACAACCAGTGCGCCGGGTATTCCAGTGCCTGTGGCGCTCTTTAGGTACACGGTGGCGGGTACGACGTGGGTCTCAACAGTTGCCGTTGTGGCTGCATTGCCCAGTGTGCTTACGTCAGTGCTTATGCTTGTGTCATAGATGTTGATGTATGGGTAGGCACCACTGGTTATTGTATAGAGCAAGCAGCTGTCATACCAATACACAACAGTCCTACTGCCCACTGGCATTGGCTGTAGTAATTGGCCATTAACGCCACTGAAGTCAATGGCTATTGGTGCAGTGCCTGCGCAGAGTACTGGTGATGTGCCTGTACCGTACTCAACAATCATCTGGTTAGGTAGTGGTCTACCGTCCCAATCCTCAATTGACATTAGCGGTATTGTTGGGTATGTGAAGACTAACTTAGCCTCAGTATCACTGCTGGCGCTGGGCAATAGGTTAAGCAATGATGGAGGAACACCAACATAACCAGCTATATCCCACTTACCATTGACTGGGTATGGCATGTCGTCATACACATACGATTGAGCACCAACGATCGAACTGCTGTAGTTATAGTAGGACTCATAGTATACACTTGATCTGGCACTCTCTCCGTACTGCGGTATTGCAACCGTGGTGTTGCTGTTGTCTAACTCACTGCCTGCGTAGAGTGTCGTGAAGTTAATGCTCGGTGACTGCAATGGAGCCTCTAGCTGGCTTATGCTGTAGGTCACACCATTAATTGCTACTGTGCCATTTGGATATACTGTGAATGGTAATGCCGTTCCATTGGCTAGGTAGAATGTGGCGTTGGGTGGTGTGTAGTAGAAGGTCGCCGATAGGTCTGGTATGTATGGTGTGTAGTTACCTAAGTCGCACCATGTTGATGTGAACTCATAGCTGCTGCCGTAGATGTACTGCGCGGGTACATCGACGATGGCTCCTGGACCTACCTCAGTTGTTGGTGCACTTAGTGAGTATGTCTTGGTTGGTGTTGAGAACATGAAGCCTGTAACGAATATTGGGAATGTGGCATTGTTGTAGATCTCAACGCTCTCTAGAGCTGTTGTCCTTAGGTTATAGACACCACTGACAGCCTGTATTGCGCTCATCGTTACGTTCCACAGGTCCTCTGGGAACAGTGTGTCAAACATTAGCATTGGCGTTGATGTGCCACCTGTGCCTGCGCCAATGGCTGTCATGTATAGTGACCCGCTGCTCGTTACTGTGCCTGGCGGTATCTCGCCGGTGTAGACTGTCGTTGCTCCACCGCTTGGCGTTATGTAGTTCAGTAGTACATAGCTGCTGACTGCATACTCAGGCAGTGGTGATACTGTACCAGCTACGTACTGGCTTGGTGTTATTACCGGTGTTATGCTGCCGTAACCAACATTGGTCGTGCTTGTTGTGCCCATTATCCAGAACCTCGCAATCCTTGTACCATAGGCTCCAGTTGTTGGTGCCCACCATGGCACGTCAAACACAGCCTCGCCATTAGAGCCAACGGGTATTACCACGGTTAATGGGCTTCCGAAGTATGGATACCACGTGGAGTTCACTGTTGGGTATGTGAATGTTATTGTCTGCGTTGTTCCTGCCATTGAACCCGTCGCAACAGTGTACAAATTCTCCGTGTAGTAATGCACCACACCACCGAAACCGCTGCTTATTACTGGATACTCAACCTGCGTGTGGTCGCCATAGTAGGCTGGTGGTAGTAAGTAGTATGTACCGCTGCCACTCACGTACAGTATTACCGCCACTTCAGTTGGTGACTGGACTACACTGGTTATCTTGCTGTAGCTCAGGTAGATGTATAGTGGTACTGTCCTAACCATTGCCTGCTGGAATGTTGATGTTACATTAACACTGTATACGTAGTACCAACCAGTTGCATTAGCTGCGTAAATGCCAACTGTGGCATTGGTGACTGAGCTCATTCCAGTGGCATTAACATAAGCCTCCCACAACCTATAGCTCGCTAGGTTAGGCACTGTGTAGTATGTGAAGTTAACCTGGCTGCTCGCCGTCTGTGAAACCTCAACTGCATATGTCATTGGGTATAAGCCAGTTAGTGGACTAGCTGATAATGTGGTTGATGAGCCGTCAATGACTGCCGGCAATGGCGTTACTGGCTCCATCAGCGACTCATTGACCAATAGTCTATACTCGCTGTAGGCCGCGCTTGGTGCGTATAGGAACGTATCATTGGGCGTTGCTGTGGCTGTTATTGATGTACCAACATGTGCATATATTGGTATGCCCATGGTTAGGTTAAAGGCCACCGCACTCGGCGTCGTTGTGCTGAATACGTTCGGGTATATACTCGTCATGTATAGTGGTGTTAGGCCTGTTGTTGGGCTGCTGGCATTAACGAAGAAGCCCATTAGGTTAGGCAGTACATAACCAGCCATTGAGTAGGCATTATCAATCAGCTCCTCGCTGGCCACAGCGCTTGGGTTGTAATTAACTGTTGATGTCTGGTATGACTCGATTATTGAGTATGTACCCATTGTCAGTAGCTCAAGCTGGCTTGGTGTTAGTATTCCAAAGCTTGTTACATTGAATGGATAGGCCGTGTTATTTATGTAGTTCTGGGCTATGTTAGTGCTTAGGGCTGAGTATGGTGGCATCACGTACTCCCTGTATAGGACGTCTGTGAATGTTAGTCCTAGGTAGGTGTTGCCCACTGGGTATATGCCGCTCTTACTCGTTATGTTGAAGGTGACTGGGTAAACACTGCTCTCGATTATTATTGTGCCATTTGGTGGTACTGTCACTGCCTGCCCAGCTATGTAGACAGTTACATTGCTTGTGGTGTACTCAACCTGTCCTGTTGGTGTTATTATCACGTCCTCATTAGGTGAAGGCACCGGCACTATCTGGTTGAATACCTCCTGGCCTAGGTAGTAGACCTTCATCTGGAATGCCTGGCCTGGCATGAATAGTCTCATGAATATTGTGCCCTCGTGAGGTACTATTGATGGGAATGTGAATATTGCGAATGGTGATGGTGTACTGTAGTTAGCCAGTAATGCGGCTAGTGTGTAGTAGCTGTAGTTGCCCACGTACCACTCGGCAAACTGCTGTAAACCAATTGTGCCGCTCTGGTAGGCTGCCTGATCAGCGGCTAGTAATGACTGGAATGTACTCTCCAGAGCCTCGTATTGAGGCTGCATCCAGGTCTGTCCAACAACCCTGAAGTCGGTTAGGTTCAGCCAGTACGTTGGGAATACTAACCACTGGCTGGCTAGGTAGTATGGACTGTACTGGTCATCAAGTACTAGGGTCACGTTGTAGTAGAAGCTTGGGCAGTAGCTTGGCGTTGCGCATGGGTAGACTGGCTGGCTGCTCAGCACATTGCCCTGCAGATCAGTTACTATTATGTGTAGGTTCTCAACCGGTACGGTTATTGGGAATACTTGACCGCATACGGTTGTTACTGGCACTGAGAACTGCTCGTAGTAAATCGTTAAGTTCTCATCGAATGGACCCCTAGTACCAAGCGTGTAGGCGTAGTAGCCACTCGGTATTCCTAAAGCGCTTGCGTATGCCTGGTACGTCTGTCCATACTGCTGTGACACAGAGGCGTATGGGTAGACACTGTCTGTGGCTGGGCTTATTGTCCTGACCTTAAGCATTACGTATGAGACTGGCGTTATGTAACTGGCGTTGATTGGTACATTCATTATGTATACATAGCCACTCGAGTTGGTTATTGCTTCCCACATTTTCTGCCCAGTCACTGCGCTGTATAGATTTACAACGAAGCCCTGTAGTGGATACTGCGGCGTTGTCTCACTGAGTACTTGAATATTAATGTCAATGAGTGGGAAGTAAACAACATTGACAATGCCAGGAGTTAGCATGTAGTTGTACTCGGGCTGTCTACTGGTGTAGTTAACGCTTGGCATTACGTAGCCGTAGTAGTTCAATGTGAAGTTGAATACTGGTGACATGGCCTCTATGTACGGCGCGCCGGACACTGATGATATCTCTAGGGCCATTGGTGCTGTTATCTTCATTATATAAGCCGAGGAACTCAACTGTACTGGCGGTAATGTAACGGACATACCACTCGGTGTTAGCTCACTTATGTAGACTGTGCCCGAAGTTATTGTCTCATTGCATAGGTTGAGGAACTGCACGTTATAGACTGTGTATGTCGCGGCTATGAATGCCCTCTCAACGGTTACATTGGCAAACTGTATTGTACCACTTGGTAAAACACCCGTTGGTGTCATTACAGCCAGTTCAGTGGCATTGTCGTAGAATGATAATAATGTTGTATTACTCTCGCTAAGTGGATACACATCAAATACTGGCATTTCTGGTGTACTGACCATGTATTGCTCATTGTAGATAGTACCTGGTTCATAACCAAGCGCATAAGTTCCAAAGCCCACGGTCATGCCATTGTACTGCAGCCAGAAGGTGTAGTAGTATACCTGCTGCGATGTTGGCGGTGTTATTGTGACTGACGTTGGACCATTTGCTGTGGCAGATACCGTACCGCTGAGCGGTGGTGCTGGGAACCAATTAACCTCAGGTGTAACTAGCACACCGGATACTGAGGATTGCTCAAATGGTGGGAATTGGGCTATTGTTGCTGGGTAGTACGTGCCGTAGGTTGTCTCGTTAGTCCATACTTGCTCCTCATAATATAGCATGCCCTGTACTGCGCTGGTTGGTGGTGTCTGGCTTATGGTTGGTGTTGTTGAGTATAAGTAGTACACAGTTAGGTATGGTACTATGTTGGGGCTGAGTGGTAACTGGCTTGATGCTGGAACTCCTGGCTGGTACTGGGTTATGTTTATGAATACTGGCATTAGAGACACGAATACATTGGTTATATTGACCATGGACACTCCTGAGCTAACCGACGATATTGCTGCCGTGAATACTGGCAGATTCTCATAGAATATGTAGAGCTGCGGCGTTGGGAATCCGGTGGATGCAAATGATGGCGCGCCTGGTCCAGTACCGCTGAAGTAGCCGACGGGTACCAGGGCTGGTGTTGATTCGTAGTAGCGTAGGTAGTTCTCACTGACTACGGTGGCTGTTGGTGTTGTTGATAGTAACCACTTTACGTATAGTTTCTCCGCAAGTATTGGGTTGGGTATGTTTTTGGCACTTCCAATTATTAGGTTGCCCTTTAGGTCATAGACACTGCCTATGTAGAATGAAACCACCGGTATACCAACCAGCAATGCTGGGTCAACACCAGTGGCGTTGCATAGTGCCGTTAAGCTTACCATACCTGATGCGCCAGTATGGGTATAATTCCACGTATATGCCACAGCCGCATTAAATGACTCCGGTGTAGTTGCATTATTTTCTGTTGCAGTTGTATAGTTGAATAGTGTTACTGCCTGGCCGCTTGGGTATACGTAATTAACTGTTATTGTTATTGGTTGGGCAGTGACGCTTGGGTAGTTGTGGTCTGCGGAGTTCAGGCCGCTGAACTCGTTGGTTACGTAGTAGATTGGGCCGAAGCCCGTGTATGAATAGCCATAGATGTTAGTTGAGGCACCTGACACTGTGCTGTTGTAGGTGGTTGGTCCGAAGACTGTTACGCCGGTGCCCAGCGTTACTGAGGCCTCCAGTTGTGATGTTGATGGTAACGGTGATATTGATGTTGTGCTTGTTGCCGTGCCAACATATAGGAAGAAGAAGTATAGGTCTGGTAGTACCACGTATAGGCTGCTATTTGTGGTCTCAGCGCCATATACTGGTCTGAATAAGTAGTAGGGGCCTGTTGGTGTTGATAAGTATGTCGATGGACTTACGCTGGTTAGGTTAGTCATTAGGCTGTTTAACGATGCATTTACGGTTGTTACATTAAATACCATCCAGTTCGCTCCTCCGTAATTATTTAGGACCACCACTACTGTCCAGTTTGCGTAGACCTGGCTTGGTGTTACTCCGCCGGTTAGTGTTGTGCTTACTGTCCAGGTTACGCCTCCTGTTGAGTTTGCCGTGGCTGTAGCGGTCATTTCAATAGGTGAATACAATACAAAGCTCTGGCTCTGGCTGTTCCAGTAGTAGACGTCGCTTGCGTTGGCTATGTATATGGTGAAGGATTTACCGGCTGTGAAGTACCAAGGCACTGTGCGATTTATTAGGGTATAACAGCTTTGGCAGTAAGAGGTACTGAGTGGGTACGTCATTGTTAGTCTTGCGTCTGTTAGGTTCCAGTACATTGTATAGGTGTAGGTTACTGGTGGTATTGGCACTGATGTTGGTCCGTACTGCTGTGCTAAGGCTGGGTGTCCCAGCCCGGCAACTATTCCTATTATTACTAGTAGAGTTACTACTGGTATTATTAGTTTAGGTAGTTCCCAATTGGTTTTGGGTTTTGACATCGGGCTTCAATGTACGATTGGGTTTATAAGGGACTCGCTTGGAAAGATCGTTGAGTAATCCCGTGGAACTGCACATATCGTGGAACAAATAAATATAATATTTATAATTCCATCATTAATATATATTTAGCTTCCGTAAACTCCTCTGTGCGTTTTATTAGGAATTGATTGATGATGGACTAACCCGGCATCTCAACCATTGCCGGTTGACCAGTCGCATCCAACCAAACTGGGTAGCCCTGCCCTGTGCTCGTTACGTTCCACACGAACCATTGGCTTGGGTATCCCTGCGGGTATGTAATTACCATCACTAGGTAGTACTTACTCGGTACTTGTTGATTCATATTCATCGTTATATTGTACGTCACTATCTGCGATAATGTGCACCAAACCCAGCCGTGGCTATAACACGTAATGCCTCTTTGATTTGGGAATTGTATCCAGGTCATGTCGAATGTGCAATTATTCGGTGCAGGTAATGGGTTGTAGGGTGGGTTTGGGTTGGGTATCTGTGTTATTGAGTGTGTTCCCTGGCATGCTGAATTAAGCCAAGCCTCATTACCTTGGCTCAGTACGTAGAGTGTGAAGTATTGGGGCTGTCTAATGAAGCTCGTGTCGTTGGGGATTATCAGGCTTATACCTATTGCAGTGTTATTAATGGGATTAATGATTATCTGCGGCCAGTACCCACTATAAACGGCCGTGCCTATTGGCCCAGGTGGCGGTACTGGGCATGTGGACCATGAACCGCCAACACCGATACCACCATATAATGCCTCGCAACCCCACTGCCCAATACCATAATCCTTGGTTATGTACGTGTTTAGGCTATTTAAAGGACCAATCACGTAATTAGGGTCTATGTGCAGTAAGTAGTAATTATTGCCCAGTGTTATTATGACCCCTGAGTACTGGCTTTGTTGGTTCTGCCTCGTGGTTATCACCGCGGAGACCCAGTGGTATAGGTAGTAGCTAATTGGGTTAGCATCTAGGGCTGGGTTATTTGTAACTGGTTGCGTTGGGTCAAGCATCACAGGCCCAACATTAGTCAGCAGTAACTCGGGTTCTGTGCCGTTATTTACATACTCATAAGTCGTTAGGTTAATTGCCTCAAAGCCACTTGGCGTCACGGCACCAATCACCGTCACCGGACCCTTGGTGCTTATTAATGTATCTCCCTGCGTTATTAGACCGCTGTACGTGGCTGCTACCCTGCCCACCGTATTCACGTGGTTAGCGGCTATGCCTTCCAGGGTTATTACCGTGGACATAACCTCAACGGCAATGCCAATACCCATGAGTAGGGCAATTAGTACTAGTACTCCGGCGAGTATTGTCGATAGTGAACCACTGCTCCTCATCGATAGAGTACTACCAACTTAATTAATAAGGCACTACAACGACTGGCATTGGTCTTTGATGGGAATGATTTTTAAGAGGAATTAGGCTAAATTTAGTGTGGAAGCGTCGGTTATATTGCAGCAGTACTTGATTCCGAGGCCTGTGGGACTTGGTGGGGCTGCGGCATTGGTTGTTGAGAAATCCATTGATTACGTGACTGCCCTGGGCATACCAAGGGATTTAATGGATAGCGCCTTGAGCGCCTTTAGGGATGTGTTAGATAATGAGGTTCGTACTGTCCTGAGTGCCGATAACCTCAGCAATGCATTTCTAACTAATTTATCGACATTCACGGTTAAGATCATAAACCCCATAATCAGGCTAACCCAGTATGTGTCCAGCAACATTGGTTTGGGGAGAATTAGCATTAATGATTTTAGCAGGGCCGAGTTGGGGCTTGGTAGGGAATTGACTAGGTTGATTAGGTCGACCAATTACCCACGTGCCGAGGACCTCATTTACGCATTATCCATACTCATTGAACATGACCAGTGGGTCATAGATAACATGGTTAGGTATGGGTTTTTGATGGACTCATGAGCAGGATTAACGAACGAGCACTTAATGAGGTTGGTGAAACGTCGGCCTACCTAATGGCTACAATGTTCGCGTGGTACTCAGCAACAACCGCAGTGCTGGGCATTGTTAAGGAATTCAGGAGGGAGAACCTCGACGCACTTGCCCAGTGGTCCAGGGCATACGCGGAGGAGCTTGATGCATACATAGACACGCTAGACCTACTAATCAGTGACGAGAGCTACAAGGCGTTGAGGGAGGAGGGCGTGATTAAACAATGAATAGTTACAGGGTGGAGTTTTCGCGAGAAGCAGAGAGGTCATTGAGGGATCTCCCTAATGATGCGTGTGATAGGATCCTAGAGAGGATTAATGAGCTAGCCAGCAACCCAATTTGCGAGTAAGGAGCTTAAGGGAAGGCTCAGGGGATTATGCCAAGCTAGGGTGGGTGATTACAGGATAATCTACCAAAATAAACCATACGCAACGCGCCATAAGGGTAATCACCATAGGCAAGCGGGAGAATATTTATGAAAAACTGTAGATGCCGTAATTAACTACCTCATCTTAAGCACGGCATACCTAATTATTGGGTCCGGAATGCCGTAAAACTCACCGTCCTTGGTCAGGAAACTCATCTTAACTAGGTTATTTAAGTCCCTAGACAGTGTGACATTCGTCGGTCTCACACCGAGTCTAGCCATTACGTACCTCATGACCCCTTCCTCGCCCTGGAGGGCGTGGGTTTCCTGGGGTCTTGGGGGTTACACCCCTTTTGTGGGTGCTACTCTGTTATGAAGGACAAGGAAAGATAGTGGTTTTTTAATTGCTGGGACCACTGGGTTTGTGGCTTTCTTCATTATGTTCAGTGCGCCGTTTAGGTCAGCATGCAATTTATGACCCATTGGGCAGTTAACAACACCCCTCGGTTGTCTATTAACCTCAACACCATGGTAAGCACAGTATTTAGACGTGTTGTATTCAAGGACCTCATACACCTTAATGCCGTACTCCTGTGCCTTTAGTTCAATGACCTCCATTAACTTGCGGTATGACCACATGTTCACCGTGAACTTGTTACCATTCTCCTGGGCAATGTTGAATGGGTAGCCAAGGTAGATGGTTGAGACGCCTAGTTCATGGAGCTTTTTAATGAGGTGGGATGCCAGGTTTCTGTAGAGGTGGAGCAACCTCCTCCTTAGCTTGCCATGAAGTCTCCCTACCTCCCTCCTTACCTCCTCAATTGCGTCATCAAGGAGCCTGTCCTTATTCTTATCCAGCCAGGATTGAATTTCAGAAATCCTCCTCTGGAAGTAGAAGTAGTCCTCCTTAGCCCTAACACCCCTGTACAGCAACCACGTCCCATCACTAACCACCACACTCGCCAAAACGTTAACACCCAAGTCAATTGAAGCAACCTTACTCCCTTTAGGAGTAGCGATTTGTATACTCCTCCTTTCTCCCCTCACGATGTACTTACTCCTCTTACCAGTCCTTGTTTCCTCAACACCAACCTCGACAGGTATTGAGGCGTACCAAGCATTCCTGGTTTCGTCATAGTGTATCTCGAGCCTACCCTGCTTACCAAACCACCTCAACCTACCAGCGAATTCAATCTCCATTTTAAAATCCTTGAGGATGATTACATGCCTCTGCTCATCAACCTCATACCTATCTTGTCTAATAACTAGTATTAGTTTCCTCCTTCTAGTCTCCATATCCTTCCAGTAGCCAGGTGGGTTTGGCTTTAGGAAACGTGGTAATTTCCTCTCCTTCTTAAGCTTCAATAGGGAGAAGAATGAGGACCAAGCCTCATTATTCTTCTGAAGCACCGCCTGGGCATTAACACCTAGTATTCCCTTATACTTCTCATAATACTTTTTCCACGTCCCCTTAAAATCCACTTGTTCCCCACGGAAGAACTGTTGCCTCCTTTCATAATTAACCTCGTTAAATAACTTAGCCGAGATGTTAGCAAGTCTCCTCAACTTCCTATCCTGAAAACCGTTGGGTAATAGACGAACAACGTTTGTCCTAACATTCGAGAATTCCACCTCACGGACGCCCTCCCCCGGTATTGCGGGAGTAGTCGGCCCCCACTCCCCATTTTCCAAGAGTTCACCGGGGAAGGATGCCATTGAAAAAGAGCACAAACCTTCAACCTAAAAACCCTACCCCACCCCAGAAGGAGCAAGGCCTGCCACCACCACTATCAACCTCATTAACGATATCCTTAACTCTCTCCCAAAGGCTGAGCCTATGTAATGATGATTTCAATTCATCGTATATCCTCTCCGCTGGTACCTTCCTCGAGACATTGTCATAGAGTTTCCTCACATCGATAAATACGTAGTCAATCCCTAAGGAATTAAGCACCGAGAGTACGAGACTTGATTTACCAACTCTCCTAACACCAAGCACCAGAATCAATCTCTCATTAAGACCCCTCCTAAACCTCTCAACCTCAACTTCCCTGTCAAAAAGCTCCTCTAACGATGTCTTAGGTTCCGTGCTGAAGAGCAAGTATCACCCCCACTACTTAAGCCTTAGCCTGATGCAGGTTATTTAAATATCAAAAACCAATGTCTAATTGTGGGTCATGTGTATGTTGATATTGAGTTAATTGGCGGTAAGGGTGTTGGTAGGTTCAGGGCGCTTGTGGATACTGGAGCCACGTATACCGTGGTTCCGAGAAGGGTCGCTGAGGAGTTGGGCATAACCAGCACCGGTAAGCGCGTCAAAGTGGTGACCGCCAGGGGCGAGGTCGTGCTTGAGGAGGGCATTGCCGTTATTAGGCTTATGGGTGAGGAGAGGACTAACGTAGTTCTGATCGGCGATGAGATCGAGCAGTTACTGATTGGGGTGACCACGCTGGAGTCCTTCGGCCTTAGGGTGGACCTAACCACTGGTAGGCTGGAGAGGATTGGCGTGTTGCTCCTAACCCTATATCAATAGGTTTATTACCCTGCATGGTTAGGCATTACTTGCCTTTCTATGAGTTTGGATACCGCGGAGGATTTCATGAGTAGGGCTGAGGAGTACTTAATTGTTGCCAGGGTATCGTTTGAGAGAGGTTTTTACAATGCCGCGGCTGTTAACGCGGGGGATCGCGGCTCAATTAGCCGTTAAGGCGCTACTCATTAAGCTGGGCATTGAACCTCCAAGGACGCATAATATTAGGTCTTTACTGAGTTTGGTGGTTAATCGGTTAGGAGGTAATGTGGGTGAGGATGTTAGGGATTTCGTGAGTAGCAATCGTAGGGAGTTGATAATACTTGAGGATTCGAGGAGCCTTGGGCAGTATGGGATACCCAGTATTGATAGGGATAGGGCTGAGATTGCTGTTAAAACCACGGAGGCCGTGGTTGATCTAGTGAGGAGGTTATGGAGCCTATAAGGAGGATTGAACTACTTAGGGATTGGAGGTCGTTGATTAATATGGTTCTACCGATACTTAGGAAGTACGGTATTGAGTGTTACGTCTTTGGTTCCGTGGTCACGGGCAGGATCACAGGATCAAGTGACATAGATATTCTTTTAGTGATTGAAAGTGAGGACCCATTGGATATTAAGGTCAGGATAATCGAGGAGATTGAGGACAGGTTTGGCGAATTGGCTTACTTATTCGATATCAAGGTCGTTAATGCGAGGGATAGGGATAAGCCACCATACACCTGGTTCTTGAGGGGTGCTGTCAGGATCTTTTGAAGGGTTACAAAGGCTTATTAGTTTCATCTATGATATTGAGGTTGTCATGGGCGAGGTCTGGGTCAGGATTAGGATTGGCTCGTTGGATGGTTCTATCGTTAAGGATGTGGATGCCTTGGTCGATACTGGGGCCACGGACACGGCGGTGCCCAGGGACTTGGCTGAGGAGTTGAGGTTACCCATGTTTTATAGGGACGTTGCCGAGACGGCGAAGGGTGAGGTCGAGTATGTGGCTAGCTCGGCGTTGGTTGAGGTTGAGGGTCGTAGGAAGATTGTGCCTGTGATGGTGATTGGCAGTTTAGATAAGGTCCTCATTGGACAGACAACCTTGGAGACTCTAAACTTAATGGTCGATCCGAGCACGGGTAGGCTAGTCAGGAAGAGAAAGGGAGCCCTGCTCTATTAGCACTAGAATCAGTGCTCAACACTGCTTCTGCTGGCCCTGCTCCCTCTGCCCCTGCTGTTGTTGCTGCGACTGCCTCCTAATTGCCTCGCCAACCATTATGCTCGCATATATGTGCAGTTTCCAGGCCTCCGGGTACTCACCGTACTCCTTAACCACCTTCCTAGCCAATTCCCTAAGCTCCAGGGCCTCCTCAAGCGTAAGCACGTCCTTATCAAGAAGCTCCTTAATCCTATCCCACTCCTCCTTACTAAGTGGGTTACCCGAGGCGGCAAGTCTCATGACCCTCCTCGCCTCATTACGAAGCATTGAAGCCTTCTCAGCCTTCAACAAGCCCTCCGCCGTCAAGTACTCAACGAAGAACTCCTGGTAATCGCTATAGGCCTCAGCCAACCTACTAATCCTAGCATTAAGTATGTCGAACTTCTCATCAACATAACTCTTTAAATTCTTCTCAAGCCTATCAAAACGCTCATCAACCCTTTCAAACCTTTTATTCATCTCCTCAAACCTTTTATCAACCTCTTCAAACCTTCTATCTATTTCCTCGAATTTCTCATTGATTTGCCCAAACCTCATATCTATTTCTCTGAACCTCATGTCTATTTCCTTGAACTTACCACCGAGCCAGTAAAGCGTTGTGCCCAGTATCGTGACTATAGTCACTATAGGCCCAATAATGCTAGCGATAAGCGTTGCATCCATGGCATATTGAATGCACTTAGCGTTAATAAATTCTTTTTGCCTTTATATCGACTATGATTATGCGGGCTGCGTCGTAGTGCCTTGTTGCTGTGTTAATAGTCTCTTCAGTATCGGGCTTGTTATTGCATAGATCACCTTATCCTCAAGGCCCCTTGGCACCAGGTAACCTGGTGATTTGACTACCCTGCCATCAACGGCAATATGCCCATGAGTTACCAACTGCCTTGCCTCATAAATCGTCTTGGCCAAACCCCTCCTATAAACAATGGATTGCAACCTCCTATCCAGTATTGCCCTTACGTCAAGTGATAACACGGCATCAAGCGGTATTTCCTGTTCGGGAATAAAACCAGCCCTAAACAGCCTAGCCTTGAACTCAGTCTCAAGCCTAGCTCTCTGCTCAGCGGGCATTGAGAGCAGTGACCTGGCCCTGTGCTTTATTTCCCTGAGCAGTGTCCTCGCGAGCCAAAGCTCCCTCTTATTCCTAAGGCCGTACTCACCAATCAACCTAAGCTCCTCCTCAAGCAACTGCCTATTCCAAAGCCTCCTCGGCTTACCACCAAGGTACTTCTTCCTTGATCTCTTTGGATCGCCCATTCAACGACATAGGCATAGAACCCTTTTTAAATTTGAGGTTCCTCAGCAGATCATGTAATGCAGGCAATAATGACAAGAAAATTGAGGAGGAGTTTCGGCAGCAAGGAGGTTTTGAGGGGTATAGATCTTGATGTTGATTATGGCGTGATAGCCGCATTACTCGGCCCAAATGGGGCAGGTAAGACGACGT
Organism: Vulcanisaeta moutnovskia 768-28; assembly: GCF_000190315.1. NCBI lineage: Archaea > Thermoproteati > Thermoproteota > Thermoprotei > Thermoproteales > Thermoproteaceae > Vulcanisaeta > Vulcanisaeta moutnovskia. The sequence goes on along the minus strand of NC_015151.1, from coordinate 1,678,165 downwards.
TGATCAGGATATTAACGACAGAGTTGATGCCACATGGTGGTGAGGCCTATGTTGCTGGTTTCGATGTTGTTAGGCAAGTCTCTGAGGTTAGGCGTAGAATTGCCGTAATACCCCAGGACGCTAGGCCCATATCCTACATGACTCCCTACGAATTCGTTTACTCATACTTACTACTCCGCGGCCTATCAAGGAGTGATGCTAGAGAAGCGACCCGGAATTCACTTGATGAACTTGGTCTTTGGGAACTTAGGAATACCCCTGTTTATCAATTGTCGGGCGGCATGATGAGGAGGGTTCTCGTAGCTGCAGTGCTTGCCTCAAACGCTGAGGTAGTATTTCTCGATGAACCAACAGTCGGTCTTGACGCAGCGTCTAGGCGCATTGTTTGGAATTCCCTGAGGCGATATAGTAATGGTGGCGCTTCGATATTCCTAACGACTCATTACATCGAGGAGGCTGAGCAGATATCGGATATTGTCCTCCTAATAGATAATGGTCTAGTAATAACGCGGGGACGGCCTAGTGAACTCATTGAGAAATTGCCTGGTAAGTACGTTGTTGAGTACCCAGCATCAATGAGTAATGGCTCATGCATTAGGGTTGGCTCTTCATGTTTCTCCTTCGTGAACTCCCTCGATGAGGTCGGCAATGGTGCTCTTAGAGTTTCGCCAAAGTCCCTTGAGCACTATGTCCTAGTTACTATTAAGTCCTGGGGTGAGGAGAGTGAGGAGGGCTAGGGGTGGTTTAAGGCATCAGTTAAGGGCTGTTTTGGTGCTCGCCTGGCTTAATGGGTTGTTGCCGATACTTAGGTCGCCACTGTGGACAATATCGACCCTAGCAACACCAATCTCATTACTCATATTACTCACAGTGCTTTATCGTGGAATTGGTATGATGATGGGCATTGTCGGTGGACTTGTTTGGACAATGCTCTCGAGTGGCACAGCCCTTATCGCTGATTCTGCTTACTATAGACTTGAGCTTAAGTTTCAGCAAATGATTGTGGCAACACCAACAAGTCCACTGGCATATACCATTGGTCTGGCGCTTAGTGAGGCTGTCTTTACATTACCTGGTATTGTATTATTCGCAGTGCTATTGGCGCTTAGGGTAGTTATTGATTTATGGGGTGCCCTGGAGATTACCGCATCATTAATACTCCTTTGGTACGCCATTTCCTCCATAGCCTTCTACTCATCAACCCTATTCACATACATTAGGTATATCTGGGCTGTCGTTAGCCTACTGACGCTGGCGCTTGGGGTATTGCCCCCAGTTTACTACCCAGCCACGTACCTAGGCAGTGCCTGGTGGATTGCCTACCTAGTGCCGACATCAACAAGCGCCATGATAATTCAAAACGCAATTGGGATAACCCATTACTCTCTACTACAGGTGGGTGGTGCGTATCTCTCTAGTATTATTTGGTGTGTGATGGGTACCATCCTAACATTGAGGATTGCCAGGTGGAGAACTCCATAGGTTATGTGTGGAAGAATTAAAAATTCCCCTGCATAGAACTAAATGATATGAGTAAGAGGAATTACGTGATTGCTAGGTATGAGAAGGATGGTTATGTTTTCGAAATACTTGTCGACCCTGACGCAGCCCTGGACATGAGACTTGGCAAGTCTATAGGTATTGATAAGGTGTTGATTACAGACACAATATACAAGGACGCGAGGAAGGGCCTTAGGGCGAGCGAGGAGTCGTTAATGAGGGTTTTCAAGACCACAGACCCCAGGAAGGTTGCCGAGTTCATTGTTAAGAACGGCGAGTTACCGCTCACTGCCGACCAGAGGAAGAGACTCATTGAGCAGAAGAGGAAGCAGATCATTGATTGGATCAGTAGGAACTGCATAGACACTAGGACTAGGACTCCAGTACCTCCACAGAGGGTTGAGACCGCAATGCAGCAGGTGGATGTTGCCATAGACCCATTCAAACCCATTGAGGAGCAGGTAAACGCCATAATAAAGGCTCTGCAAAAGATCCTACCTCTCAAGGTAGCAGTTAGTGTGCTTGAGGTGAGAGCTCCAGCCGAGTATGCGCATAAGGTTAGGGGTACATTATCGAGGATGGGTAGGGTTGTTAAGGAGAGGTTTGAGGGTGATGGATCACTAGTGATGCAACTCGAGATCCCCGCTGGACTTCAGGACACTATTATTGCTAAGGTTAATGAGTTGACTCATGGTTCAGGGGATGTTAAGTTAATGTCAACATCATAGTAATTGAACTAGGATTAAAAATAAAATAGGGTGCCACAGGGTATTTTGATTATGCCTCTCTACGTTAGTGATAGGCAGATAGTGTTGCCGGGGGATGCCATAGCCACTAGGGACTATAATGTTGGTGGTAGTGTTTATTGGGATGGTGATGTAGCTTACTCCGCGGTTGTTGGTCTCATAAACATTAGGAGCGAGAGGGATGTGGAGGTAATACCACTCAGCGGTATTTATAAGCCTAGGGTTGGCGATGTAGTAATTGGTTACGTAGTTGATATAGGGCTCACTGGTTGGGTCATTGATATTAAGTCCCCATACTCAGCATACCTACCTGTCCAGGAAGCTACCCTAAAGCCCATTGACCTAACAACCATTGATTTAAAGAGCCTGCTGGGCATTGGCGATATAGTGCTCGCCAGAATAATAGACTACAACCTAACTAAGGACAACCCAGTAACGTTAACGCTTAAGGAGGCTAGACTTGGTAGGATTGAGAATGGCACACTGGTTGAGATTGACGCTAGTAAGGTGGCCAGGGTAATCGGTAGGAGGGGTTCAATGGTTAGTATATTTAGTGAGGAGCTTAATTGTGACGTCACCGTCGGCCAGAACGGTAGAGTTTGGATTAGGTGTAAAGACCCGGGGGATGAGGCATTTATTGCCAGGATCATAAAGTTCATAGAGAGCGAGAGCCACACGAGTGGGTTAACGGATAGAGTCAGGTTAATAGTGACTCAGTATAAGGAGAAGAAGGCGGGCGCTAAGACTCAGGGCTCATCCACATCCTCTTAATCCTCGTCAACTCCTCATCCCTAACCTGCCTCCTCCTCTCACCCTCAGTGAATAAACTCTTCTCATAGTCATTAACAGGCACGTACTCAGGCACTGGGGCTGGTCTCCCATTACTATCGACGTGAACATATGTATAGTATGCCGTGCATACATGCCTTGCATGTCCATACGCACCCTCAGCAATTACATCAAGCATTATCTCCATTGACGCCTTACCAACGTAGGTAATTCCAGCTCTAATTGTGACTATGTCACCAACCCTAATTGGTGCGTAAAACGCTGTTTCATCCACGGAACCCGTCACGGCAGCACCACCTGAATACCTAGCCGCGAGTAGTCCCGCTATCTCATCAAGCCACGCCAATAATCTACCACCAGACACTAGGTTACCAACGAAGGCATCCGATGGCGTTGCCCAACGACTAGAATCAACGCGCCACCTAAGTCCCCTAGTTGGATCCGTTATGTCGAATCTCTTGAACTTCCTGTCCCCGATTTTCTTCCTTCTCTCCTCATACCTCTTCTTAGCCTCCTCATAGAGCTGCCTCTCATTATCTGCCGGCTCTAGCACATTATTTATTGGCCTTGGAACTCCATACTCATCAATAGCCACGTAGGAGGCAGTTGTCATAGTAACTAATTCCTGTTTACCACCTAGGCTCTCCTTCCATGCCTCTATCCTTACCTCCATGGAAGACGTACCCACGTACTCAACCCTTGCCTTGAGTATTACGAATTCTCCAAGCCTGACAGGCCTTATGAAGAAGTGCCTATCTAGGTATGCAAGGACTGCTGGGCCTCTTGAGAATCGCGTAGCGGCTACCGTGCCTATGTTGGCCATCCACTCGAGCATTCGACCGCCGAATAAATTACCCAGGGAATTAATGTCGAAAGGTTGTACTGCCTCGACAAGTACTACCTCCGTCTCCTTAATACTAACCATATTAGTATACTCCTTGATACTCATTAATTTAAGCATAATCATTTAGGAAATAGATAAAATAACCCCTCATTAACTGGCGCTGTATGGTAAGGGCATTGTTTGTTGGGAGGTTTCAACCATTGCATAGGGGGCATGAGGAAGTAATTAAGTGGATATTAAGTAGGCATGACGAGTTAGTTATTGCAATTGGGTCCGCTAATGAGTCGTTTACGCTTAGGAACCCATTCACTGTTGGTGAGAGGATTGAAATGCTCCACTCAATGCTTAAGGAGTTAAACCTAGTCAATAGGGCCCTCTATTGCGCCGTACCCGATACGAAGGGCGATTCAGCCCTATGGTATGCCTATGTCCGTGAGCAATGCCCATCATTCGACATAGCCTACACTAATGATGAATTCACGAAGTTATGCCTTGAATACGGCGGCATTAAAGTCCTTAATACACCGTTCTTCAATAAGGAGGTTTATAGTGGTACGAGGATTAGGGAGTTGATGGCTGCTGGTGATAGGTCATGGCAGGGTTTCGTGGCCACGGGGGTATTGCCAATCCTGAGCAGGATTAATGCCGAGGATAGGGTTCGGAGAATAGTACAAAAATAAATTTAAGGGGTCTGCTTCATCAATACGGCGTGAGTGAGGAATTCTTTGAGGAGGGTGGTGAGAGGGAACCAGCTAGTACATTGAGTGGGGAAGGCGGTGAGGAGACCACTGGTGAGGTTGCTGGTCGAAAGATGTACATGTGCCTCAGATGCGGTAGGGTGTTTTCACTCGAGGACATGATAACACCTGGTGTCCACTGCCCATACTGTGGATATAGAATTATTATTAAAATAAGGTCCTTCCAGACAAAGAGGGTATCGCATATTGAGTAGGTTTAGATTCCGAATCTTTGTTTCACAGCGTCTATCACGTATAATGCCTCCTCGTAATAACGCCCAGGGGTTCTCGTAGGCTCCGGATCGAGGTAGTTCGAGTACTGACTAAGCTTACCTGGGTCTGTGAGTAACACGGTGGCGAGGAACCAGGTCTTAACGGTATTCCAAACATCATAACCTCCACCACCAGTCATGACCAACCTACCACCAGCATACTTATGCGCCATCTCATGAATAATACTGAGCACCTTGAGATATGATGCCGTGGTTAGATCAAGTATCCCCAATTCATCACCAGTGTGTGCATCAGCACCAAACTGAAGAACCAGGAACTCAGGTGAGTACCTGTCAAGTATTGGCTTTATTACCTCATCAATTACTATTGAGTATAAATCATCACCTGTATGAGGCGGTAATGGTATGTTTACCTTAAGTCCCTTACCAGGGCCTACACCATCCTCATCAATCCAGCCAGTACCTGGGTAGAAGCGGCCGTCATAACCGTGAGTCGATATTAACAAGACATCCTCGTTGTTAAATACCTCCTGCGTGCCATCTGCATGGTGAACATCAACATCAACCACAGCCACACGCCTTACACCATGGTTCCTAAGCCACTTAATGGCTATGGCTATGTCATTATAGACACAGAAACCCGCAGCCTCACCTGGCTTGGCATGGTGGAAACCACCACCTGGGTTGAAACCATGTACATACTTATTGGCGTTAACGAGCTTTGTAACAAGTAATGTACCGCCAACCCTGATGGCCGCTGCCTCATGAACACCCCTAAAGGCTGGCGTATCTCCGTAATCCAAGTAACCCACACCATTAGCACTAGCCTTCTTAACATACTCTATGTAATCCTTAGTATGAACTAGCATTAACTCATCATCAGAGGCAAGCTCAGGCTCCACTAAGTCAACGTAAGTCCCCAATAGGTCGTGCTCCCTGAGCAATTCTATCAATTTCTGCTCCCTATACGGCTTAAAGGGGTGCCATGGCCCAAAATCATAGTTCAAGTACTTATCCGAGTACGAGAGTACAAGTTTCTCCATAATCTAATTATATAGGAATAAAGAATAATTAAGTTTTCTGAATACTTACCCATGGTATTTAATACTTAGGTAAAATCACTGAAGGTGAATCTCAGAAATCTCCACGTCGAAGTAATGCTCAATTAAATTATTATCTATTAAAGCATTCAATAATGCTTGTGATTTATCACTGGCTCTAATGATTAATTTATTTCCATCAACACCTATTAGGAAGCCATGAACCCTAAGTACATTAGATATATTATCAATATCGCCATTAACCTTAACCACAACCTCCAGTGGCTTAGTCTCCTGCCTCTTAATGCTGTGCTCCTTAATTAACTGAATAATTTCACTGGCAATCTCGCGTATTTCTGCATCCCTAGGTATTGAGAGGATTATTGTGGGGTAACTCTCATATGAGAAGTGATTAACGAAATCAGCTGGGTCTGAATCAATGGACCCATAATCATTAACCCTTATTGGCTCTGGGGTACTTATTGACCATTTATCAGAACTTACAAGCATTACTATGAGTTCGGGATTTATTTCATGGATTAAATTATGGAGTTTAATTGAGTACTTGCTCTTGAGGGTTAATGCATCATACCTTACGGGAATTCCCTCATCATCAATTGAGTAGAATGGGTCTTTTCCGCGGATGATGTCCCATGAATTGAAGGGCCATGGATTCACCATAGGTACTATCCTTATTGACCACCTGGAGAGTTGTGAGGCGCTAAATGTTGGTATTGAGTATACGTGGTTTACGCACTTATTAAGCAACATATAGATTAATGCATTGCCTATTCTGTAGTCATTTATTGAGAAGCCCGTCACCAAGAGAACCCGCTTAACCCCACCACCAATTGTTAATACTAGGAAGTCCTTATCTGTTGATGACCCGCATTTAAGCGAATTCATTAGTGAATATACGTACTTAGGCGTAACCACATCCGTAAGTAATGCCTTCAAAGGCTCACCTGTAAATGGCACTTAACTCCGTTAATTCAAGCATTTATAAAAAGTACATCCTTAGAGAACTAATCACTATATTATATGAATTATGCAATTTATGAAGGAATGACTATGCAGAACCGCTCATAAGTTGTGAAATAACCTCCCTAAGTTTACCCGCTATCTCCTTTGTTTGGTTCATGACTGCCTCAGGGCTTGTTGAGTTAAATGATATTACTGAGGGCTTTGGAACAACGTGAATATGCATGTGCTCCTCAATGCCTGCGCCGGCAACCCTACCAATGTTAATACCCACATCAAAATCCCCATAGTTAATTCCCAGGACCTTTACCAACGCCTTAATAATCACTATTAATAGTGCCGCGCATTCGCTTAGTTCATTCTCGCTTAGGTCAGTAATTGATGAGACATGCCTATTGGGTACTATCATAACATGACCAACATTGTATGGGTACTTATTCATAACAATGAAGCAGTACTTACCCCTGTAAACGACCAATCCGTCATCATTACCATGTAGGTAAGCACACAATACGCACTCCTCACCCTTATTGTTCGTAGACCTTATGTAGGTCCAACGCCACGGTGTAAAGACAACCTCCATCCAATGCATTCATACCCTGAGACTAAATAAATGCTTACCCTGTGGAAAAGGTATTTTACGCCTTAAACGAAGTGTTATGTAATGACTAGGATAATCCATGTTAGGAAATTCATACCACTTAATGTGAACGTTGGTCAGTTAGTTAGGAGTGTGGAGTTTGATGTTGCATTGAATAGGCTTGATGATTCATTAAATAAGGCATTGAGTGAGTTAAGTAGTATTGTTGGATCGCGCAATATTAGGCAGGTTGGCATTAATGTTAGTAATGTGAATCTCGGTAATATAAGCGGAATACTAATAATAGCCTATGCATTGGTTGATGAGGATGACGAGACTCGTGAAGGCAATCATTAAGGGCTTTAAGGGATTGAGTGAGGAATTAACAATTAACTTTAGTGGTAATACCATAATTGTTGGGCGTAGTGGGTCAGGTAAGACGAGCCTAATGGAGGCCCTGGCACTCCTAATGCAGAGTAGGGGTGAGGAGTGGCTTGTCCTAGAGGGTAATTACATAATTATACATGAACCGGAGGATTTGGTCTATGGCCTAGATCTAAACGAGGAGGTGAGGGTTGGTGCTTATTATGAGGTTGATGAGGATGGTGAGAAACTTGGCCGTAGTATCGGCCTTGAATTAAATAGGGGCTCTATAATAGGTTATCATTATAGCTTTAGACTCAGTGATTACTGGGTTCGCCAGGAAATATACCTAGGTAATGATCTCGTGGCTACCATTGAGAAGGTTGGTAATGAAGGATTAATGAAGTACCCAGTAAATGCTAGGCTTTGCATTACGCCAACCCATGTTATTCATGAGGATGCGTTTATGGTATGTGATGGTGACGTATCGAGAAAGGCATACTCACTGGCATTCATCCTTAGGAACATGCTCAAGAATAAGTTTTACTACCTTGGTGAGGGTAGGGTCTGTTGGTGGAAGAGGGATTATGAAACCACGGTTGATCTACCGAGTAATTCCGTGGGTTCTGACGGTCAATATACCGTGCATCAACTCTCAGTGATAGAGACAAGGCCTGAGTATGAGGGTGTGTATAATGAATTAATGGAGTTGGTAAGTGAGCTTGGTATAGAGGGCATTAAGGCTGGTTTTACGGCTCCAAAGAGGATTTCCGGGTATGTTAAGGTGAGAGGTAAGTGGGTCCCCATGTACCATGCCGGTCTTAAGGTGAAGGCATTATTACCAGTAATAGTTCAATTAGCGCTTACACCACCGGGTTCAGTGCTGCTTATTGATAGTATTGACCTAGGGCTTACACCTGATGAATTAAATGTTGTGGTTGATATTGTGAATAGGATTGCCAGTAGGGTTGGTTATCAAGTAATAATGAGTAGTAAGACCGCTCCTACTGTTAATGTAAAGGTTGTGAATATTAGCGAGTAGTCTTTAACCAATTATTGATTGGTACTAGTGGTGATGTTATTGTCACAGTGCCCAATAATAACCAATAAATGGGTAATAATACGACGGCTTTTCCCATGTTCATGCTTTCATTTATAAAATCACGCATTAGGTACAGAACCACAATCTCTGATATTACCATTGCGAGAACTAATTGATAGAGGGAAGCCAGTGCGTATACCTTGGTTATCACCACCATGTAGGTAACAGCGATAAAACCCACTGCGGAAATAAATAGTAATGCCGGTGGTAATGCTATCAATATGTACAGTATTAATACCCTCAATGCATAGTTTAATTGAACGCCTTGTTTAAATATTAGGACGAGGTTTTGGGCATAACCCTTATTCCACCTAATCCTCTGTCTTATGAAGCTAATAATATTCACAGGCGCTAATTCATAAACGTAAGAATCAAGGAGACCCACTGAGTATCCACGACTAGTTAACCTTAACGATAGTAATGCATCCTCAGCCATGCTCTGCGGTATTGAGTCAACAATGTCCCTCCTTATGAAGAGACCCTCCCCGGATAATGGCGTTATCCTCACGGTAGACCTTAGGAATGGTATTATCGCATTATACCAAACTATTGATTCTAGGTACATTAAACCACCAAGCACACTACTCCTGAACCTATACACCCTGGTGCCCACGGCTGCGTAATTCCTCTCAATCATTAGGAGAATGGCATTAAGGACCTGGTCGTTTGGGAATACGTCATCCGCATCGTAAAAGCCAATAATTAAGCCTCCTGCGTATTTCATGGCGGTGTTCATGGCCACGGCCTTAAGCCTACGTCCCGAGTTCTCATTAATTACCATCTTAACATCCAGTGAACTTAGGAACTTCCCCACAGCCTTTAATGCCTCGTTAAGTGTATGGGTATCGTCCCTATCAACAACTATCAAAACCTCAAGAAGGTTTTTAGGGTAGTTCTGTGATGATATACTGTCGAGCGTCTTCTCAATACTTTGCCTTCTCTCCTTATAAACAGGTAATACTATTGAGACCTTTGGTAAACTCTCTACCTGGGTGTTTGTTAATGTTGGTCTCTCGTATGTGTGGATCCTCCTTGAAACGAGGTATTGTATTGCCCATAATGATGTACCAATTATTATTAATATCTCTAGTATTTCAACCGTATCAACCATCATATTATGGGTATCTATATTTAGGTCATTTAAAGCATTTTTACTCACATAATTTTATCACTACAGTGAGGCAATGCAGTATTTAACGAGGTATTACTTACTATGGTTAAAATGAGCATTTTAAATATTCGCAGGATAATAGGCAATTGTGGACCTGAGCATTAGGATTATTCAGGAAAGTGATGAGTATCAGGTAATTATTGAGGGTGATGGAGTAACGAGGATCCTAAAGGCCAGGTCAATTAATGAATTAATGAGCTCATTAAATAATGAGATTAGGGATTTATTAACGACTAGGGAAAGTTCCGATACCCTGAGATCAAGCACATGCACCCTAAGAGGCTGGTATATTAGGCTACCTGTCGCTAAGCTCCTTGAAATAGTCACATTCCTGGTAAGGAATAGGCAGGGTGATGATACGGAGAACCTAATGAAGTACCTGGATTCCCATGGACTTAGTAGATCGAACTATAGAGTAATTATACCAACCCTGTCAGCACTGGGTCTTTGGAAGCAGGGTAGAATAACGAGGGAGGCTGAGGAATTGGGGAAGGCCGTGATTGATGGGGCCCAGGAATTACCAAACATACTATATAGGATAGCCACTAGGAATTGTGCGTTGAAGGAGGTTATTGATAGGCTGGCTGAGGGCCTTTCAATTAATGATGCAATAAAGCTCCTAGGCCTTACAAGGAGAGATGAGATTAATTACACGAGTAATTTGTTGGAGATAATAATGAGTAGTGATGAGTTTAAGTGCCTACAGTATTCCAAGACCCTAGAGAATTACTTAAAGAGCGGGGGTTGCTTTATAGCATTAGAACCGCCGAGAAATTGCGTATTGAATCAAGTGATTACGGTATTTAATTACCTAATGAATAGTAAGGGCTTTTATATGATGAGTATTTTGAGTGATGTTGATGTCACAATAAACCTAAACCTAGTTAGTACTCAATTAAGTGATGAGCATGCATTAATCATACAGGGTGGTAAACCCGTTGGTGCCTTAATTGGTGATGTCATAACCACTAATAATAACTATGCACCTAGGGCTAGGGAAGCCGTGGATAGGCTTGAACCAATAGCGACAAGGATAATTAAGGCTAATAACCTTTTATTCAGCATGATAGTGGTGCCCATAGTCATAGGGGATGAGTGCCCTAAGGTAAAGGCCTACGTTATGGTTGGTAATAAAATGGGTGACTGGATCGCGAGAGTTTTTGACCTTCCCTAACCTAGGTCTCCCTAGCATACACACTAACGAGTGATCTAAATCCCATCTTATTATAGAAGTTTATGGCTATTTGATTCTGTGTTGGGAACTCCGCAGTTATTAACTGGGCACCCCTCTCACGGAGCATTGCTATGGCCTTCTCAAGCATCATCCTACCCAACCCCTTACGCCTGTACTCAGGCATTACGTAGAAGTCCACAATGGCGCCCTCAATACTTGGTGAGTAGAATAATCGCTCCCTAATGTCCGCCTTCAGCACACCAACTATCTTCCCCATATCCTCAGCAACAAGTATCAGGTGACCTTTACTATCATGTATTGCGTTTAATAGGTATTCCCTGGCGCGTTCCGCGCAGTCATTCCTCGCGCTAAATAGGGGGTCGAATTCACTATTGAGCCGTTTTAACCTGACCACAAGGTCAATTAAGGTTTCCACGTCACTTTCCCGAGCTTCCCTAAGTGTAACCATACTGGTAACTGAAGAAATTTTACCCCTAAAAATACTTTTATATCAAAAATAAAGATGGGGATTAATGGGTAAGCAACCACCAGTACCATTGATAGTTAATGATAGGAGGAGCGATGGGAGATTACCCAATGAGCATAGACCAGTTAGGATGGAGGTTGGCGTAATAAGTAATGCCGAGGGTAGCGCATTAGTTGCCTATGGAAATACCGTAATCCTCGCTGCAGTTTATGGGCCGAGGGAAGTACCGCAAAAGCACCTTGAATTACCAGACAAGGCCATACTGAGGGTTAGGTACCACATGATCCCATTCAGCACCTCTGAGGGTAGGAAGAGCCCAACGCCATCTAGGAGAGAGATTGAGATTTCCAAGGTCATTAGGACCGCGCTCGAACCCGTCGTTATCCTCGAGAGATTCCCAAGAACCACAATAGATGTGTATATCGAGGTACTCCAGGCCGATGGTAGTACTAGGGTTACTGGAATAACTGCGGCTTCACTGGCGTTGGCAGATGCTGGTATACCCATGAGGGATTTATTGGTTGGTGTATCGGTGGGTAAGGTATCTGGGACAATAATTGTTGATTTGAACCAGCTTGAGGATCAGTATGGTGAGGGTGACATGCCCCTTGCCATAATGTATGGTCGCGGATTAATAACCCTTATGCAGGCAGATGGTGAGTGGACACCCACTGAGGTTAATCAAGCAGTTGAGCTAGCCTTCAAGGCTGCTGAGCAGATATATAGGTTGCAGAAGGACGTACTTAAGAATAAGTATGTCGAACCATCAATGACACTAACCATTTAGTATTAAAAGCCCTTAAGACGAATAAAATTAAAAGGGCTTAAGTAATAGTCCCCTAAATGCTGAGCGTAACTCAGGAGAAAGGTGTTATTCCGAAGCTTAAGCAAGACGTTATGAGGAAAATGATTGAGCAGGGTGTTAGGATTGATAATAGGGGATTGAATGATTATAGAGAATTAAGTATTAGGGTTGGTGTTGTGAGGACCGCCGATGGAAGCTCCCTAGTATCCCTCGGTAATACTAAGGTGATGGCTGGGGTAAAGGTTGAGGTTGGAAAACCCTTCGAAGATACTCCAGATGAGGGCGCATTAATAGTAAACCTGGAAATTGCACCAGCTGCATCCCCAGACATAGAGCCTGGACCACCTGATGAGAATGCCATTGAGATTGCCAGGGTAGTAGATAGGGCAATAAGACATAGTGGTTTTCTGAATTTTAAGTCATTATCAATAGTAACGGGTAGGCACGCATGGTTCCTTTGGGTTGACATATACGTACTTAACCATGATGGCAACCTAGTGGATGCATCCACAATAGCCGCCATAACCGCATTAATGAATACTGCATTACCTAAGGTAGAGCTTGACCCAGCAGGTAATATATTGAGGATAGACAGGAGCAATAAATCGCCTTTGGCACTTAATGTCGATAAATTACCATTAACAATAACCCACGCCAAGCTAGGGAACTTCCTACTGGTAGACCCAACGCGGGAGGAGGAGGATCTATCCGACGGAATTTACATAACTGGCATAGCTGGGGGTAATGTCGTGGCTATACAAAAGGTTACTGGTGCTTTCACTAAGGATGAGGTAAATTACATGATTAGTAATTCTGTTAATCAATACGTAAAGCTCAAGAACGTGGTAACGAGTATTATGGCGAACCCGCAAACGGACCTTAAATTGTGAAGTCAGTCCTCAGCGATTTCGTCATTATTCAGGGCTGCAAACCATCATCACTCAAATAAAAGTATCAAAATTAATTAAAGGGTTTGCGCATTATTAATTGCAGTGGCTAATTCGGGCATTAAGTTTGAGGATTATGTGGCTGAGTTATTGAGTAGACTTGGGTTTAAGGTCATTGGCCGAAGAATAAAGATCACTGTTAATGGTGTGGAGGTTGGGGAGGTAGATATCGTGGCCGAGGATAACTCAGGCAATAAGTATGCTATTGAGGTTAAGTCTGGCAAGGTTGATGTGAGCGCCATTAGGCAGGCATATGTCAATGCCAAGGTATTAAACGCGAAGCCCCTAATTGTGGCTAGGGGCTTTAGTAATGACTCGAGTAAGGCATTGGCCGATGAGTTGGGTGTTTCTGTTATAAATCTTGAGGAGGCCGTTGTACTAACCATTGATGAGTTGAGAACTGTAATTGAAAACGTGATTTATGAAGCCATTGGTGATCTAGTGAATACCGTATTTACACTGGCAGTGAAATCATGTGATGGTAAGACCAGGGACGTAATTAACGCAGTTATTAATTGCAATGATTGGAACTGCGTATGTGATAAATTGGGGGTTAATCCTGATAATTGTGGTTCTCTGATAAGCGATGTAAGGAGAGAGCTGGGGCTTGGCAATTTATCACTGAGTAAGTTGAAAACCGCGATTCGACTATATAACCTGGTATCCCTGTTAGTAAATTCATGCAATAGAGGAAATACTTAAGTAAGACGCTACGAGCCACCGATTAATGAAGATCGACGACCTACTAAAGGAGTATAGGTCGGTGTGGGCTATTGATCACGCAAGGTCATTACTTGAGTGGGACTTGGAGGTCAATATGCCTGTTGAGGGTGCTTCGCCACGTGGTGAAGCACTGGCGCAATTAACCTTGGTCCGCAGGGAGCATTTGCTTAGACTTAGGGACCTTGTTAGTAAGTATGAGGATGCTAAGGACTTGACAGAATTTGAGAGGGGGGTTATCAGGGTTTTGAAGAGAGAGATGAAATACTACACATCAATACCTCCAGAAATCCTTGAGGAGCTTGATAGGACTACTACGAAGGCTGCTGTTGTCTGGAGAGAGGCAAAGAAGGAGGCGAACTTCGAGAAGTTTAAACCATACCTATCAAAGATTGTGGAGTTGGAGAGGGTTATTGCCGACAAACTTGGTTATGAGGGCCACCCATACAATGCGTTATTAGATTTGTATGAGGAGGGATTTACCGTTAATGATGCGGATAATGTATTCAACACATTACTCCCCAACCTAAAGTCAATACTTGAGAAGGTGCTGAGCGAGGGTAGGTACCCAAGTAAGCACCCGCTTGAGGATACGCCTTATGATGTTAATGTCATGAAATCAATTAATGAGGAGCTACTTAAGATACTTGAGATGCCCGTGGGTAGTAGGTTCAGGATGGATGTGTCTGCGCACCCATTCACGATAAGCATGGCAATCAATGATGTGAGGATAACCACTAGGTATGAGGGTAAGGACTTTAGGTCAACCATGTTCTCCGTTATTCATGAGAGTGGTCATGCAATGTATGAGTTAATGATTGATCCATCCCTTGAAATGACACCCGTTGGGCGTGGAGTCTCCATGGGCGTTCATGAGAGCCAGTCGAGATTTTGGGAGAATATTATTGGTAGGAGTAGGGAGTTCGTGCATTTAATATACCCGTTACTTAAGGAGAGGTTACCATTTCTCAGGGATTACGGTGAGGAGGACATTTACAGGTACTTCAATATTGTTAGACCGAGTCTTATTAGGGTTGATGCTGATGAGGTCACTTATAACTTCCACATAGCTCTCCGTTATGAGATTGAGAAGGGTGTGATAGCTGGTAAGCTTGATGTGTCTGACTTACCATCACTATGGAATGACTTCATGGATAAGTACTTAGGGGTTAGGCCGAGGAATGATGCTGAGGGTGTTCTCCAGGATATTCATTGGTCTCAGGGGTCCTTCGGTTACTTCCCAACGTATACATTGGGCAACGTTATTGCTGGTATGATATATGCCAAATTACCTGGGCTTAGGGATAAGGTTGCAAACAGGATGTTCAATGAGATTAAGGAGTTCCTTAGGGATAGGATTTGTAAGTATGGTGCCATATACCCACCTAAGGAGTTGCTCATGAGGTCCTTCAATGATACGTATAACCCAACACATCTACTAAATTACTTACGTGAGAAATACTTGGGTTAGGAACCCGCTAAAAAGACTGACTTAACTTGGCAAAAAGGTGGATGGGAGGGTAGTGGTGTTTCCCTCGACTAGCCCCAATGACCTAAGGGTGACTGTGTATGATCCCTTAAGAGAGGTGCCCGTGGCAGAATTAGAAGCAATTAAAAGCAAGGAAAAGATACACCACGGGTAAACACTTAAAAGTTATTGATTATTATCAATTGAGTATGAGGATTGATCTTGAGGAATTGAAAAGTAAAATAAAGCCTAAGTTAAGGCCAATAATCTGGCGTGACGAAGACAATACACTCCTATTACTAGACCAAAGGAAGTTACCCTTTGAGGAGGTTTACGTGGAGTTGAGGGACCCAGTATCAACGGCTGACGCCATTAAGCAAATGATAATTCGCGGAGCACCAGCGATAGGGATAACCGCAGCCTACGGGATGGTACTGGCCATAGCCCATGGTAATATACCAACACTTGATGAAGCCCTCAATGAATTAGTGAAGGCTAGGGATGTTTTGAATACGGCGAGACCAACAGCCCATAACTTATTCTGGGCCACGGAAAGAATGCTTAATGTAGCTAGAAATGCCGTGCATAACGGTAGTGCTAAGAACGTGAAGGAATTACTTAATATTATGAAGATGGAGGCTAAGGCTATATTTGATGAGGAATTCGATGCTGAATTGATGATGGGAATTTACGGACTTGAAAAGATAAATGATGGAGACACCGTATTAACTCAATGCAATGCCGGTGGATTAGCAACTGGTACTGGAATTGGCACAGCTACGGCACCAGTGAGGGTAGCTCATGCATTAGGCATTAAGGTTTCCGTGATAGCACCTGAGACCAGGCCTTGGCTTCAGGGCGCTAGGTTAACTGTTTATGAGTTGATGGTTGATGGAATACCAGTCACGTTGATAACGGATACAGCAGTTGGTTACGTAATGTATAGGGGCATGGTTAATAGTGTGATGGTTGGCGCAGACAGGATACTAAGGTATGGACATGTTTATAATAAGATTGGAACGTTTAAGGAGGCGGTTATTGCACATGAATTGGGCATACCCTTTTACGCAATAGCACCATCATCGACATTCGACCTTAAGAGTAGGGTTGAGGATGTGAAGATTGAGGAGAGGGATCCCGATGAGGTTAGGAAGATTAGAGGTGTGCTAATAGCCCCCGAGAATGTTCCTGTGTTTAACCCAGTATTTGATGTTACGCCTCCTAAGTACGTGACCGCATTAATAACTGAGAAGGGGATTATTTACCCACCCTTCGATAAGAACATACCTAAAGTATTAAGTGTTACTTAACCATTTCAAAGTTATGCCAAGCCTACCTGTGTATTCACGATAAATACTCGCTAATTTACCATACCAACTCGATAAAACACTGGGACTCTCTGGGTAGGCCTCGTATAAGCTCTTAACCTCATTCATATACCTCAACGCAAGCCTTAACTTGGATGCAACGTCAGGTACTCTCATTAAGCGCAGGCCGATCTTCAACTTATCAATAAATGATAACTCCAGTGATCCTCGTTCCGATATTTCCAGAACCTCATCCTCAGTAAGAAGTCTAGCCCTTAAGCCCTTGTTTAATTGATCATCAGTAAGCGTTTGAAGCATTAACCTAAATACATCAAGCATTGCCTGCTTTATGCCGTAAGCCCTTAAATACTCAATATTATACCTCCATAATCCCCTTTCTGTGAAGTCACCCTTTTCAAATGCATCTATCACGGTCTTCGAAGCCAACTCCGCCGAGAGGAGGGCAGGCCCTATACCACCGCCGTGCACTGGGTTTACCGTAACTGCGGCATCGCCAGCAGCCAGGAAGCCGTTGGCCACGAGTGATGGTAATGGCCTACGTGTTGGTACAATACCGCCGCCCATGTGTATTACCTTTCTACCTCTCGTATATTGGCTATTGGCTAAGTACTTATCATAATTATGCCTAGGGTTTAATCCATTCTCCTCACTTAACTTACCCCATAGACCAAGCCCAATATTCATTGTGTTCGAACTCTTTGGGAATAACCACCAGTAACCGCCAGGTGCTATGTTAGTATCTAGGTATATCTTTATGTACTCAGGCTTCTCAATCTCATAATCAACCTGGATAATCTCCCTATAGGCGTTTGAGACGTCCTCAGGTAGTAATGGCTCGGAAACCCACCATTCACGGGGAAGCCTACTCCTAACAACGGCACCAACGCCACTGGCATCAATGACAACCTTAGCCCTAAAATCCTCAGCAGAACCATCAGGCTTCAACACCCTGACTCCAGAAACTGCTCCATTCTCTATTATTGGCCCCTGAACCTTATGATCATCAAAAATATGAACACCGGCCTTCTCAGCCTCACTGATTAGCCATTGAGCCCACTTCGCCATATCTAACCCAAAGCCCTTACCGAGCACTACGTACTTAATCGATAGATCGGGGCTATATAACTCCGCGCCTTCGTACTTTATCGCATATACATCACTTGGTGGTTTAATGCTCATTCGCTCAATGTGGTGAATACCAATGGCATCACCAGTCGTCTTAAAGACCTTATCCCTCCTCTTCATTTCTATTAGGGCTACATTAAGTCCTGCCTTAGCAAGTAAGTATGATGCATAGGAACCCGCTGTACCTGCGCCAACCACAATAACATCGAAATTACCCATACCAGCAACGATGTGCTGGGTAGATTTTAAATATTAAGGGCTTAATAATGATTAATTACTTGATCGGTAATTGTAAAGCCTCACCAGGCTTTAATATAAACACCTTAATGTCAGGAAGCATGGACTCCGCAAGCTCCTTAAACTGCTGTGGATCCTGCTTAATGTCAGGGAATGTATTATAATGTATAGGTATCGCTGCTCTAGGCCTCAGCATTGTTAATGCATAGGCAGCTTGCCTCGGATCCATCGTGAACAAACTACCTATTGGTAGTATGGCAACATCAATCTTAAACAACCTGCCCAGTAAATCCATCTCGCTAAAGAGCCCAGTATCCCCTGCATGGTATATAGTTGCCTCGGGAGCCCTTATTATGAATCCCACGGGCACACCCCTACTTGAGCTATGCAGTGCTGGGGTTACGTAAACCTCAATCTCACTCGTTAACTTTACGGAACCACCAACATTCATGCCTATGGTGTTCTTAACACCCTGCTCGCTGAGATAATTAACGAGTTCGAAAACACCGACTACGGTTGCATTGGTCTTTTTAGCGATATCAATGGTTTCACCTAGGTGATCAAAATGATCATGTGTCACAAGTATATAATCAACGTTTGTTATTTCACTAAGTGTTATGGGTGATAGTGGGTTCGATATCCAGGGATCAATTAGTATTTTCTTACCGCTTAGCATTATTTCGAAGGCCGCATGACCAAGCCATTTAATGTATGATTGCGCACTCATTAATCCTAATTAATCCATTAATTAAATAAGCTTTACCACAAAAATTACTTCCTTTTAATTGTGAAGGATATCCTAATTGCCCTTGAGTGGGGTGCGTATATCATCACGTCATCGATCGTAATCCCGTACTTACTGGTTACTGTCCTTGTTAATTCATAAATGCTCCTAAAGTGCATTGGGTGTTCTAGGTATACCTTGATACTTATCTCAAATCCTTGGTTTGAATCCTTAACACTGACTCGTGTGTATTTTAATGACTTAGTCTCCAGGTTTTTGAGTGTTTGGTCTACTAATGTCTTTAATTCACGTTGCATTGATGATGACATTAATGATTAATCAATTGGGCATTATTAAAGATTAATCGCTTGAGGTAGTTATTTCAAGTACTCGGTCAATGATCTACTCATGTACTTATTAACCAACTGCTCAAGCGTATAGGCATTACCTAAATCATCAGGTCTTATGGTAACACCTCCCCTATCACTTATGGGTAGTATGCGCCAATCATCACCCCTAAACTTCACAGCAATGTAGGCATCGCCCTTAGCCCTGCGCGCAAACTCCAGCAATTTCTCCACCTTCTCCTCCTCAATCCTTACGGGCCCTCTCTCAGACCTATACTTAACCTCAAGTACTAATACGAATCCAGGGCCCATAGCAACAATGTCCGGAACAAACCTCTTCCTAACACCACCACCTGATGAACACCCCCTCAGAACCGCGAGACCCATATCCCATAGCTTATTTGCCAAAGCCCTTTCATGCGCAGAACCCTTCCTTTTTGATAAGCTCATACTACTCAACCCTAACCTCCCTGGTTAAATCTATGTTGGGGCATAATAATATGCATATTGGGCTTGGAGGATCACCACAGAAGTCGCATTCAGCCTTTGTGGTTATTCTAACATTACTCGTGGAATTACTCTTAATAATATTATTGTATAATTCAGCTAGCCTAATATCGTAAGTAAAGACAAGCCGCGAATGAATAAGTAGGTCAGTGCTATTTATTGAATCACCACGCACTAATACGTATAGGTCTCCCCCCGAGTCTATGTAATCCATTAACCAGCCAATAACAGCCTTTGGTAAGACCTTGGGTAATACCGCAACCTTATCATTGATTAACGGGTCAATGAATAATTCACTAGGTATATTAAGGAGGTGTGGCCTTAACCCTATGAATTTCATTAGTGAATCGAGGGTGAAACCAACCACCGTATTTGTGAGACCAACCACGTACCTAAGCCAGGACTCACCAACTCCAGGTCCAAAAATTATGATTGCTTTATCAAACTTACTTAATGAACTTGGAAGCTTGACATTAAGGTTATCATTAATCCTGACAATACCAATGACCTCCTTACCCAACGACTCTAACCTCTTTATAGTGCCAGAGCTCACTTCACCCTTTAATTCAACCGCTAACTTATTGGTAAATACTAAATTAGGTATTCGCTTAATGCCCTGGTCAATTATTGGTACTGCCTCTGGGAACATAATTATCAAAGCTCCTCTTCTTCCTTACCACCCTCCTCCTCATACAAAGCCCCTATATCCCTAAGAACGTCATGAATCTTAAAGACAGCATCCCTAACCTGCTGTTCCTTCTTGGCCCCCGTACACACTATCTTACCTGAGCTAAATATTAGTAGCACAACCTTCGGATCATCCATCCTATAAATGAGGCCGGGGAATTGCTCAGGTTCGTACATTGAATTCTCAAGCATTAGGGCTGATTTCTCAATATCAACCTCGGCATGCAGGTTACCGGAAGCCACAATGTTCTGTACCTGAATCTCCGGAGTGAGTGGTACGTCGGCGCCATGCTCATTAAGCAACCTCACTAATTCCTTAACAGCCCTCTTAAGCTCATTCTCGCTCTTAGCACCCGTACACACCATCTTACCCGTCCTAAAGATTAATGCCGATATCTTCGGTCTCTGTAACCTTAGTATCAAGCCGGGGAATTGCTCAGGATTGTACTCAGCTGCGGGAAGCCTTTCTGCGAGTTTATCTAGGTCCAGGTCAATGCCGAGGTTTACCGTGGCGACAATATTCTCAATACGATAAGTGGGATTTGCCATTATTCATGATTTAAAAAAGCACTTAAAAAATCTTTCCGATACAACCATAGGCATAATACCTAAACTCCATGCTTATGGCGAAGAATAGTTTATAAAGGGTGGTTAGGGAGGCATTTTGACCTGTATGGGTGGAAAGAAAAAACCAACATTATCACAATTAGCAAAGAGACAGGAAAAGCAAGCCCCAGCAAAACCAACTGCGAAGGGTAAGAAAGCCGCTGAGGAGAGGCCAACAGTTAGGGCTTCACTTGTTGATCCTAAACTACTTAATGATGTTGAGAAGGAGGTCGTGAAGTGGGAGTACGTTACGCCGTACTTGGTAGCGACTAGGTTTAATACAAAAATAAGCGTTGCCTATCAAATACTGAGGACTCTGGCAAATAAGGGAGCTTTGGTACTTGTTTCTAAGGGTCATAGAACCGAGGTTTACACAACACCTGACAGACTTAAGCAAATAGCTGCGTAGTTAGGTAAATAACGAATCAAGTCTAACCTTAGCAAAATCCTTGGGTAATTCCCTCATTCTATTGATAACACCAGGCTCTACAACCTCTATAATACCCAGCTTCCTAAGTGCCCTTAAAACCCCATCCTCAATCCTCATTATATTCTCATTAACACCGCCAAACTGCTTAGCAATGTCAAGCTTTAGTCTTAACTCACCAACGCTCCAGTATTTTGATAAGTACGTCAAAATCGCCATGGCTATTTTATAACCCTCCTCTCTATTCTGGGGTAACTCCTCGTCAATAATCCTCCTAAGCATTGTCATAAAATCCTCCATTGAAATTGTTGAATAATCAGTTGGAATTCTCGTCTCCTCGATACTCACCACGGTATTATCTACCTCCTTAACCTTAGTCTCCATTGTCTCATTCTCAGTATTGCCCTGAACCTCCTTCTGCTCTCTAGCCTCACTTAATCCAGTTTTTTGTGGTGTTTCCTCTCGTTCAACCTCCTTAGAAGATCTTCCTACAACTCCTTTTTCCTCACCACCCTCCGTTGTAACCTGCTTTTCCTCCGGAGCCTTTTCCTTACTAAACGCCTCTAGGATGCTTGAACTCCTGGCATGTCTTTGCCTTGTTTGGCGTTTAGTGGATGTTGTTGGCTTAACGGTCTCACCAGGTACCTCTATGTACATTGGTATTGATAACTTAACATCATTATTGCCGATTCTTATTGTTCCAATTACGTACTCCCCGGATACCTTGAACTTCCTCTCACGAACTAACTCTCTAATGACTAGGTATAGTAGGGCGTTACCGACCTTATTGCTCGATGACCACCTCAATAGATCCTGATAAGTAACTCTCTTGTTCCTCATTATGTACGTACTTAATGACACCTTTAAATCATCAAAGCTAACCACAGAAATCTCTCCGAAAAGAACTCTTTTATACTTACTCTATAAGTATTGCTGTAATGAGTAGGGATATTGATGATATTGACAACATTGTACTTAAGCCAAGGAGAATACAAATACTGAAATTATTGATTGGTCAGGGTACTATGAGGATATCAGACCTAAGAAAAGTACTAAATGCACCCACATCATCCATTTACTACGATATTGAGATACTAAGGGCTAATGGCTTTGTTATAAGGGATGGACCCTACGTAAAGATAACGAGTAAGGGAAGAACACTCATTGAGAGGATTGATGAATTATTAAGCCCCAACTCTGATATTAAGAACCCAAGTGCAAAAACCGAGGAGTTAACTGACATATTATTGATGAGACCATTAACAATAAACATGTATAGGCTCGGCCCGAATGCATTATTCATATACTCAATGGTAATTATAGTGCTTGGTTTAGTTACGGCATTCACACAGAATTATGAATTATTACTCCTGGTTTTTGTGGAGAGTATGTACTCTATGCCGATAGATGTGACAATAATTTCAATACTCGCATACCTAGGTATTTCATTATTTATTTATAGGTACTTACTCGGCGGTGAGATTGTGGATCTTAAGTTATTAAGTGGTGTTTTAACATCATTGATACCGATATCGCTATACCCAACTATAATGGCGTTAATAACACCGTGGGTACCACCCTACCCACTCTCAATAATTGACGCATTGCTTAAGGCATTATTACCACTCATTAGCCTAATAATGCTAGCCACGGTACTATCAATGATTTCAGGAAAACCCATGGAATACTCACTACTCTTCGAAACATTATTCCTATTAATACCCTCAGTATTAATATACATAGTATTGTTCAAGTGATCATGAAAATCATAGTATTAAGTAATGTCTATCCCCCTGCCGAGGATTCGTGGCAAACTGCTGAGCTACTCCGTTGGGTTATGAGCAATCACGCCAATGATGGGTACTTACGCATAATCGATGTAGGATCTGGGACGGGTATATTAGCATTAACGGCGTTGAATGAAATAGTTAGTAAGGGAGGCACTGCATGGGTTTTGGCTGCGGATCATGATTACAATGCATCAATGAACACCAGAATAAACCTAGTTAATAATGGTCTTTATCACTACGCTGATGTGATAACGATGAATTTACTAGATGCAATAAGGACACGATTTTGCCTCGACATAGTTGTTAGTAATCCTCCCTACTTACCAGGTAATTGGAATGAGGATTGGAGGATCTTCGGTGGATCTCACGGTAATGATGTGATTAAGCAATTAATACAGCAAATATGTCAGTATAAAGCCTCCATGTTCATACTAACGCAATCCTCACTGTCCAATTGGGAGGAATCAATTGATTACTTAGGAAGATGTGGCTATAAACTGGTAATGATCAAGGCAACTCATTACTTTTTTGAGGACATAATAACAATGGTTTTTAATAAGGTCTAATTTTAATCAAGGTATTATCCAAATTGCTCAATTGCGAGGTTAAGTAATGCCTCCCCAACGTCTGATGCGTATTCAGCTATCCTATAGATACTATCCAGTATTAACCTAGCCGACGCGGCCGCCTGTGTGGTTAGGCTATAATTCGATAGCGAGGAATCCAGTGAATCTACTGTCGTCCGTATTTCATACTTAACAATATCAATTATGTAATTAACCTCCCTTGCATCTATTTTCTCCGTCATTGCCTTACCAACATTACTCATTATCATGGAGTCCTTACTAAGGAGCTCACTGAATCTTTGCCTAAGCTCCTGCGGCATTATAAGTACGTATTTATCGCCTAGATTTACGACCTCCCGCGCGATCTTAACGGCATGATCAGCAGCCCTCTCGAGCGACTTATTAATTATTGCATACTCAATGATACTCCTTGGGTCCTGAATACCAGATAGGCTTAGGGCATGCTTACTCACCAAGACCCTCTTCAACTGCCTATTTAGGAGCCAGTAGAACTTATCGACCTCATTATCCCTCTCAATAATGTCCATGGCTATTGACTTATCACCGTTCTCCATTGGCGTTCTTAAGTCATCTATCATGCCGACAACCGTCTTACCAAGCTTCACTAATATGTCCCTAATGTTTATATCAGGTACATTAACGAGGTTTTGAATAACTAACGTATTCCTACCCTCCTCAATAATCTCAACTCCGGTTAGCTTCCTCCGGACAATGTCCTTAACCTGCTTCTTCAGGTTTAATGTCGCTATGTCAAAATTAAGCCTAAATATGTCATAACCAGATAGGTAATGAGCAAGTAATATCCTCTCGAGATGATCTATGTTTGATAGGTCCTGGGTCACGTTTATTGATGATTCGAGTAATGGCGCCTTAACCATCTTCTTGGGCACAACAAGCAATGAGAGGTCTGGCTGCGGTATTACCAGAACCTCATCACCAGGTTTAAGATCAACTTGCCTAGTCCACTCCTTCGGTAGTGAAACTATTAAGGTTGCGCCACCAGTTAGTTGAACCCTCCTGGTTTCTGGCTCAAATTTCACTATAGACATCACGACCTAATAATTAGACCCCTATAAATACCTTATCCTAATAAATCAATAATTATTAGTATCATGATTTTTAGAGGTGAAATATTTATTTATTATTCATAACTATTCTATTGAAACCTCCGTCTCAGCTATACTACCTAATTTAGGTATAATTATCTGTAACACGCCGTCCTTATACGCTGCCTTAGCACCATCAACCTTAAACCTCACACCAAGCTCAACCCTCCTATAAATCCTAAAATTACTCAGTCTCTCTACCCTAGCGACTTTACCGATGGTTGGCAACGACTGTGGCTCAGCCATGATCTCCACGTAGTTATTACCCACCCTAACCTTAATACTCTCCTTCTTAACGCCAGGTAGGTCGGCAAGTATTATTATTGAATCACCATTGTCAAAAACATCCACAGGAGGTTCCCTAGTCACTAGCCTTGGGTCAACAACAGTGGCCAACTTACTAATTAGCTCATTTACTCCAGCCTCCACCTTGTTTATACCCACCGCGATGTCTGTGGTATTCTGCTCCATCGTCATAAGAAAACACTAATTACGATTAATAATTACCCAAACACATTAATTAAATGGTACTCCATAAATTACACATGAATAATACGAAGATTCACGTATGCAAACCCGTACTAAGCACTTAAGGAAATTAAGGAAAATTAAATAACCAATAACTCCTTGATTAAGTTCCCTGTAGCGAACCTATCAGGTAAGAATGGCTTCATAATCGGATCAATTACACCATTAACTATGTAATTAGCCAACAACTCAGCTGCGTATGGACCAAGCATGAATCCATGACCTGAGAAACCAGACAATACATAGACACCCTCAGGCCATGTACTTGACCTACCCATCACGTGGCTATGATCAGGCGTCATTTCATAGTAACCAGACCATATCCTCATGATCCTTATCCTACCGAGACTCGGTATTAACTTCACAGTTTCCCTAGCCCAGGCGGTTAACCAAGTGAATGTGTTTCCGTAAGGTAGGAAGCCCTCACCAACATCAAGCTCTATACTACCCAGTATCTCACCCCTCATTGTTTGACCGAGATATAGGTTTGTCTCAGCATCTATTATGTAGGTATTAATTATAGGCTTCACAGATTCCGTAATCCCTATCTCCCTCCTAACGGGCTTTATTGGAATATCAATATTGAGTGTCTTCTTCATGATCTCGCCAGTCCACGCCCCCGCAGTAAATACTACGTTTTTTGTCTTAACGAAAACGTCATTACTTGAGACACTAACTACCTTACTATTCTCTACACCAACACTCTTAACCTCTGAGTACTCAAAAACCTTAACTCCAAGGTCGAGTGCCCTCTCATAATAACCCATCACTAGATAGTCATGGTGAAAGGCACCGTCCTGAGGACCAAAGACAGCGCCTACCATGCCCTGCGTGTTTATGTATGGGAACCTATCCCTTAATTCCTCAACCGTGAGTATTTGAACAGGTATGCCTAGGGGTTTCCATAACTGTTCATTGAGTTTTTCGTAATTATTAATAACCTCCCTACGTCTAGTAAGCCATAGATAACCTGCTCTTTCAAAAACACCATTCCAACCAAGCTCACCACTGAGGGACTCCAACTTCCTAATTGCCCTTATTGCGAACTCAGTATTCTCCCTATTCCCAAAGTGAACCCTGTACCTGCCGGCATTCCTTGTGGAGCTTCCTGAACCAACATAACTTTTCTCAAGAACGACAACAGAGAATCCTCTACGTGCTAAGTAATAGGCAACTGCTAAACCAACAATGCCTGCGCCAATTACCACGGCATCCGCGGTTAATGATATTAAACCACGACCCTCACTCATCACTCACCACCCGCAAGGGTAGCCATTGGTATTGACGCCTCGGGAAACCTAATCCTTGGTAAACCAAATTCGCTGGGTTTCTTTTGGTAAATGAAGCTGAGTATTAAGTTCGTATTAATTAGGCAGAGCTTACCCTGGCAGGGACCAGTGCCTAGACCAACAACCCTCTTTATTCTCTCCATACCTGGCAATCTTAATGACTTATACTCCTCCTCTTCACCATGCAGTACCCTAACCTTAATCTCCTTACCATGCATTAGCACATTGATAGACCTCAACACGTCATTTAATGTAACATCCTCACAGAAACATAGGTACTGCCTATTAGCGCTTTTCAGGGCATTTTCAACATCCTCAATTGACCCAGCGGTAGCCCACATGGGCGCGTGGACAACGTTAGGCTCAGCATAATAGCCACTACCCTGAAGCCCCTGCTCAAACCTAAGGATTACGTTATAATACGAGGAATTAGTGGTGACTAAATCCCTCTTAAAATCCACTAGCTCCTTATCAAAGGCATCCTTAGTCACTAGGTCCTCCATGGCACCAATGCTTAGTGCAGTCACCCTAGCCTGCCTAACAATTAAGTGCTCTGGCAGTAAACCTCCAGCATCGCCAATCACATAGGCATTACCCAGTCCAAGATCCCCCGTAAAGCCCCTCCTAGGTACAAGACCACCAATTTCAGGTGCATAAACAATAGGTGCGTTTAATTGCGCTGGTAAGTCAATGACAGGCACTCTAACGGCACTTACTAGGACATCAACCACGACCTCCTCTCTCCTCTGCCTCTTAGCCTTCTTACCCCTTATATTCTCAAGGACGAGTCTCAATCCCTCACTTGAATCCTTAGCATCAACTATATTCATGCCAATGAAGGTCTTAATACCAAGCGCATCAACCCTATCCCTATATAAGTCGCTCCTTATGGTGACCGAATTATCACCAAGATATACCTCAATACCTGTTTGAATAAGGTTCATGGCAACCCTGACCGCCCAATCATCACTGCCCCAAACCAAAACCCTCCTCGGCTTAAATCCCCACCACTTAGTAAGCTTAAGCATTGTTAATCCAGTAATCATGCGTGGCGTGTTATTGCCAGGGAAAATCAGCGGAACCTCCCTAAAGCCCTGCGCTAGTATTAGGTACTTGTAATTGAAAGTATATAACCTGGAGAAGTCCCTGGAATGTCCAATCACGGCATCTTCAAGAAAACCATCAAAGATCACACCAGTAAGTACAGTAACTGAATCACTTATCTCCTTACTTAATTTACCAATGAATTCACTACCACACCCTAAGTCCTTAATCTCAGTATCATCAATTATTAAGTGCCCACCTAGGTAATGCTCACCCTCAACAATTACAACCTTTAGACCAAGTTTATTCAATTCCTCAGCCACTGAGAGACCAGCCAATCCACCACCAATAATTAAAATGTCAGTATTAATATTGACCCTAGACGCCCCTTCAGGAACACTAGGTAATTCATTAATTGAGGACCTATTTAAGGAGTTTCGTACGGTGTTACGGATCAACGACCATAATGATATTAATAACCTATTCCTGGGGAATGATGATGGGCTTGCAAGACCTCTAAATATCGAGGGAACACTGCTAGGCCTGCTCGGCATTACCGGCTTATCATTACATAGGTTGTAATAACCAGATGAGGCCCAATAACCCTCACACCACCACTCACAGCACATGAAACCCCTAGTCTCACCATACCTTGAACTACGCATTACGCCGTAGTTACCATGATTAAGTTCCTCAACAATCCATGGCCGTTTATTCACAGGCCATATAGGCATGAAATAATTATAAGTTTTATCTATTGCGATGAATTACTACCCTTTAATGATGACTTAATGTACTCATCGCACTTACTACGATATAGGCAGTAATTGCATGATTGTGGTAGCTCACCAGCCAATCTCCGCCTAACTAATGGGCAGTGCTTTACGTAATAGTCAGGGTAGCACCTCTTACATATTATTAGGGAATTCCCTATATAGGCTACTTCCCAAAACGTTACGTGCCTTCCACATATACTACATGTGAAACTCACTTTCGCCCACCTCTACTGAACCATTGTCGGCTATTAAGTTATTAAATTAAGTACTACCTATATTAATTTCCCCAATGATGAATTACATGTTTTGTTATGACTAATGTATTTGTTGATTGCCTGAGGATTGATGGGTCAATACGGTGCCCAGGCGATGGAGGATTTAGCGAGGTCATCGTATTTGGCAAGCATGTTAAGCTTAGGAAGGACCACCCAGCCATTGAACTCATGGGTAGGCTTGATGAACTCGAGGCATTGGCCGAGTGGGGTCTTCAGGAAATTGGCAATGATGAGTTTAGGGTTATCGCTGCAATGACAGCTGCATTAAATACGTACCTAGCCACTGGAAATGATGAGTGGCTTAAACCAGTTAGGGAGATAATTAATAAGGCCTGTGAGTTGGACAGTAGGGAGTTGGGTTGGTTCATACCTAGCGACAAAACAGCGGCGTTACTGAATCTCCTTAGGGTTAAGGCTAGGGAGGCAGAGAGGACCGCCGTTAAGCTTCTCGATGATGATTACCTACCTGATAATAAGGTTAGTGAACTCATTGGTATGCTTAATCAATTAAATAAGTATATAGCGCATTTAATATTCTTAAGTAATGTCCATGTATTTAGGAATGTGAATGATAAGATAAGGACGTTATTAAATACGTAATTTCCCTAGGTAGTAACCTTTATATTAATTATCTTAAATTGGAGAGTTAATGAGGTATACCGTCATACTTGCAACAATGCTATTCATAGTAACCATTGCAATATTAATTTACTATGCGGTCTTCATGGATAAGGGCCAATTCCTAATTGGCAATACAAATAAGGCCTTGGACGTCCTAATGCTCTCTCTCGTTGTTATTTCAGGAATTATCACGGGCATAGTGTATTTATTTAACTCTAGAGTAGAGAAGAGTGGTGACAATGTTCAAACCCTACAGTATTGAGGAGGGGAAGTTCCTGGTCAAGCTGGCTCGGATGGCCGTTGAGGAATACCTACGTAGTGGTAAGGTTATCCAGGCACCATCAGATACGCCATCAAGACTATTTAAGGATAAGTATGGGGTTTTCACAACAATAGAGATATTCATGGGTAGGGATAGGAGGGGTGAACTTAGGGGTTGTATTGGCTTTCCACAGGCTGTTTATAATACTGTTAATGGGGTAATTAGGAGCGCCATAGCCGCTGCCGTCGAGGATCCAAGGTTTGAACCCATGAGGATTGAGGAGTTGAGTAGAGTAACTTTCGAAGTCTCCATATTAAGTCCACTTGAGTTACTTGAACCTGGTAATCCGAGGAATTACCCTGAGAAGATCATAGTTGGTAGGCATGGTATTGTTATTCAGAAAGGCTACTACTCAGGATTGCTTCTTCCTCAGGTACCTGTTGAGTATTGCTGGGATTCATTAACATTCCTAAATGAGGGCTGTACGAAGGCATTCCTACCCCCTGATTGTTGGTTGGATGAGGATACGTCAGTGCTAATCTACGAGGCTCAAATATTTAAGGAAGTTGAACCTAATGGTGAAGTTGCCGAGAGGGACTTAATGGAGGAGTTGAAAGTATGCAAAAATACTAATCATTAATAAATAATGAAAGAGACATGGAATTAGGCCTTCATGGCTAGGTATTTATTAGTATCCCAGCTAAGCAATACCCAATTATTTATATTAAATTTATTATGCATTACCTACGTGGTTCTAAGGGTAAGGGCTGACTTACACACGCACAGTATATATAGTGATGGTAGGGGGGATCCAAGGGACGTAATAAAAAGTGCTTTAGATAGGGGTATAGGCTTATTGTCAATAACGGATCACGACACATTCAAAGGCTCGCTTAAGGCGTTGGAGTTCATAAGGAGTAATGGATTACTTCATAGGAATGATTTCGTCTTTATAGTGGGTAATGAGGTTAGGACTGTTGATGGCGACATACTAGTACTGTGTAGGGAGTATCCTGGCACTGATGATACACCGAAATTAATACCTGAACTACTTGATTGGGTTTCTGAGAATAATTGCGTAGCAATACCTGCGCATCCTTACGATATACTGAGGCATGGCATTGGGAATAAAGTGCGTATGTTTAAATGGCATGCAATAGAGGTGTTTAATGCTGGTGCATTACCAATATTTAACTGGAGAGCTGCTAAGGCCGCACATGATTTGGGATTACCAGGTCTTGCTAATAGTGATGCTCATGTGCCTGAACTCGTTGGTGTTACGTATACCGTATTTGAACTCGATGATCTAACCGTGGAATCCGCATTTAAGGCATTAGTAAATAACCGTGTTAAACCTATCACGCATTATCCAGGTCCTGAATTAATCCTTAGGAGACTTTCCTGGTCAATTAAGCGTAGATTATGAAACTAACCCTGCGGTTTAAGTGTTTCGTCAATGAACCTCCTAAATAATAACCTGACCAAGCCACTACTAACGGGATCCAGGTATTCATCTGTTGTTAGGACCAGGGAATAATCATTATGCTTGACTAAGTATACGTACTTATTATTACTATAGATGGCTATAAAATCCGTGTTATAATTAATGATTGATTTTATTAACTCCTCATCATCCATACTTAACTCACCCGTATACTCAAGCATATCATTGCCCTTCATAAGGCCTGCGAAGGATGCCTTAAACAATTCCTTAAATTCTGACAGGCTTGATGGGACATAACCCATCTGAACAAAGGGTGGGCTTTGCATTATGCATTGTCTCTCTAATTGATTAATATAATCCCTGAGTTCATTAATCCTCGATATTATTAAATCAGCAGTATCAGCGGAGGTTTGTTTAAGTACCTGGATCAGCTCATTCTCGATACCCCTAATGAGCCTCTCTATCCTCTCCGTATCAGGGGGCCTCTCTGGACTCTGCAGTGGCTTAACCTCAACGGGCCTACTCTCAACGAGTAATGCCCTGGTGCCCTGCCCAGCAGGTACTTCCTGAGGAGACGGTGGGTATTGGGAACTAGGCCTTAAACGCGGTGGGGTTCTTTGCTCCGGCTTGGGTTGTGGAATTACTTGCTCAGGGATTTCGCCCTGACCCTTCTCCCTACGCTTACCTCCAAAATACCCCAGTCTATATAGCACAGCTAGAACTATTGCTATTGCGACTATTATTATTACCACATACATCGCAACTCCTAACTGCAGAACCAACATTGCAGGTAGAGACTAAGGAAAAATTAATAAAATTAATGCCTAATTAGAAATTGACCAAGATCGAGATACCTAGTAATATCTAATAAGTTCCCGATACTTATTACCCGAGGATCCTCATGAGAACCTAGGAAAAATATAACCCTAACACCCGCGTTTAACGCCATCTCAGCATCATACTTAGAATCACCAACCACGGCAACCTCACTCACCTTAAGCCCTAGGAAACGAAGTATCTTCATTAATGGCTCAGGGTCTGGCTTACCCTTATTAACGTCGTCCCCAGCCACAATACCATCAATGTAATTATAAAGGCCTGTTACCTCGAGCGCCTTAATAGCGACTCTCCTGGAACTTGAGGTAACAATACCAATGGTGAAACCCCTCTCCTTAAGCATTTTTAGTAATTCGGGCGCGCCATTAATGGCCTTGGCGTCCCCTAACAATGATAGGTATATCTCATTCTTAATTTGAAGGGCCTTCTCGGCGTTCTCATCGCCACATAACTTCCTTGCTATGTCTAGAGCTCTTAATCCTATTAATGTATTTACATGATCCATGGTTGGAATAGAAAGTCCAAGGTGCTTACATGTTTCTATCCAAGACAACACATGCAGTGGTATAGTATCTACAAGGGTACCGTCTAGGTCAAATATCACGGCCCTTATTCCCTTAACATCAGTCAGCAAGGTATCGTCATTATTATCCGTAGACCTGTAATTCATCACAAATAACCAATAATACTAAGAATTAAAAGCTTGTCTCACGATTAAAGTATGAGTACCTTATACAATGACGCTAGTATCAGTGACATAAGGCCTGTTATGTAAATTCCATCAAAAACCCCTGCTCCTCCAATCGATACGTAACCCCTCATAGTCCTTATAACCTTCTTAATATTCAGTAAATCGGCGCCGATTAACGTTGATAATGAACCCAAACTATATGAGAAGGCTAGAGGATTTGCATGGAACAGTACTGTGGATATTAGGGTAAGTATTAATGTTAAGAGGACAGGTAATGCCGTGGGTAGTGCAATTCCAATGCCAGGAATCAACCTGGCGCTCTGCCATATTACTATTGATGATATGACCAATGATATTATAAAGGCCATTAAGATTGCCATATTACCAACCAGGTATGTGCTTATCAAGTATATTGATGTCACTACTGGTATTATTGCACCACCAATATTTACCTCGAGGAATAACTTATCAATCCTCTGTATAACTAGTGGCATTGGGAATATTTTCATGAGGTCTATGAATGGGTTAAATGGGACGTAGTAAGTGATTTCAGCAATCACTACGTTTATGTAACTCGTTAATAATGAACCCAACGTTAATGTTAACGCCAATAATGGCTGTATGCCTATACTAACCAGGACTAGGAATAGGAACAGTAACAGGGGTGATATTACCAGGAAACCTATGAATATAAATATACTCACAGGTAATGAAAACCTAATACCAAGCCTTGGTTTTACATCGTATTTAGACGCCATTACCCAATGATGAACATAACTAAAGCTTAATAAACGTAACTAACCCACAGGCTTCACAAGCAGTGTGTCACCATCAATACCAACAATAATAACCCTCGACCCCCTCCTAACACTCTCAAGTGCCTTAGCCCTCCAATACTCACCCCTAACCTTCACATAACCGATCTCATCCTTATTAATATCATCAACTGCAACCCCAACATCATTTACAGGCAAGTAAAGCCTCTCCGAAAGCGGTCTAGTCCTTATTATGCCTATTACCTTAGCGGCTATGAAACCGCCAAAACCACCCACAAAGGCCACTAATGAGTATAGGACTATCCTCGCCTCAACTTGATTTGTGGCTATTAACCATGATTGAGGCGTGTATGTTGGTTGAAGAAGTACAATGCCTAATACGGTAAGTACTATACCCGTTATGAATAACGCTGCATGTGTTGTGAAGCCTGCATGTACGTCTATGGCTATTGCGGCTAAGCCAATGATTAATAACGCTAAACCAAGCCAATTAATGGATAAGCCCGTGAGTAGGGGTATCAGCATTAAAAGAATACCAACACCAGCCAGGTAATAATGCCTTATGGCAAACCCAACGATTGCGAGAAGCAGACCTAACCCGCTCAGTAGGTCCTGTATTGTGGAATTGATAAGCACCTCATAAACCTGGTAACCAATGCCAGGTTGGTAATATGTAATGGTGGGATTAATCACGTAGTACGTGACCCCATTTATCGTGCTACCATTTATCTCATTAAGTAGTGAGTCTACGTCTGTGGCTATGAAGTTTATGACCTTGTACTTAAGTGCATCTTCAGGCCCAAGGTTTGTGTTGTAGAATACGCAATCATGAGCAAAGGTCGCGTTCCTACCCCTAAACTCAGCAACTTCCACGAAGTACTGACTAATTGCATTGAGTATCTTACTCTCGTTTATGAACTCCTCCTGCCCAGTTATTGGGTTTATCTCAACGGGTTGGCAGGAACCAATTACCGTGCTGGGCGCCATGGCGGCTATCGTGGTTGAAAGCAGGACTAATGTACCTGCTGACCATGAATATGACCCAGTGGGATACACGAAGCCTATCACGGGAATACTAGCACTCTCAATACTTGATACAATATTTAGTGCAGCATCTAATTCGCCACCGGGCGTTTCGAGAATTATCAATAATGCTGAGTTCGGCGTTGATTCTGCAAGTTGCATTGCATTTTGTAATTCATCATACGTTACATCCGTAATTTCACCATTCAGATTAAATACATAGACCTCATGAATTACGTACGTGTTGGAACTGGCAATCAATGTATGCATTAATACTAGTAATAAGGTGGTAATGATTATCAAAGAAATAGATAACTTACGCTTTAACTGCATAATCACCCCTGCTGCGTAACGCCTGAGCCCTCCTGCTTCTTTAGTGTTGCGGCGGCAAGCGCCGATAGTGCGGTGACCTCTAACGAACTTGGCACCACTAGGATCAGGTTATGCTCCTTAGCAACCTCTAGCAATGTGTCAAGCTGTCTAAGGGAAAGTGATATTGCGTTCTTAGCATAGGTATCTGCAGCCTTTAGGTACATTTGTGATGCTTCATAATCTGCCTGGGCAAGAATAACCTTAGCCCTCCTCATTCTCTCAGCCTCCGCCTGAGCGGCCATAGCCCTGATCAGCGTGTCGGGTAGCTTTATGTCCTTAATAGCGACTGCCGTGACCTTAACACCCCAGGGACTCACATGCTCATCGATTATCGAAGCTATCCTCTTGGCAACCTCCTCCCTCTGTGTAAGTAGTGTGTCAAGATCCACCATACCAATGACATCCCTCAAAACAGCAGCTCCTAAAGTAACCGTGGCGCTCCTATAATCAGTTACTGATAGAACAGCCTTAGACGCGTCAATAACCCTCATATAGACTGCGGCATCTATCGTAACCTCAACATTATCCTTAGTTAAAGCCCTCTGGCTTGATAAATCAATTGAGATTACCCTGAGATCCATCGTTATTGGTCTGTCGATTACGGGTATTATGAACACAATTCCAGGTCCATAAATACCCTTGAACTTACCAAGCCTAAGCTTAACAATCCTCTGGTACTCAGGGACTATCCTAATTGAGTACGCGAGTATTGCTATAATTATTATGAGCAGTATTATTGCCAGAACCGCGACCGCTATTAGCGTACCTACCTGAAGTAATAAATGCATGTACATTAAGTAACATTACAAATGAGGTTATTAATAAACCTATTTATTGACCCCAAAAAACAGCAATTCCTCTTAAGATATTAATTTATTAATCTTAAGATAAAGCATTTCGCATATACTTATCCCTCAAGTAATCACCTAGTGCAATAAG